>NZ_JAHQUN010000022.1:0-98981 GCF_019052485.1 Bacteroides sp. MSK.20.82 | reverse complement strand
AGGTATTGGACAATGACAATCATCCGGATGCAAAATTGGGTAAAGACAATAACCGTCAGTCGGCTTCTTTATATGACATGATTCCGGCAGTTCCTCAGAATGCGAAACCTTTCGGCGAATGGAACAAGGCTAAGATCATGGTTTATAAAGGTACTGTTGTTCACGGACAGAATGACGAGAATGTACTCGAATACCACTTGTGGACCAAACAATGGACTGACCTTTTGCAAGCCAGCAAATTCAGCCAGGACAAATGGCCGTTGGCTTTCGAACTGCTGAATAATTGCGGTGGCGAAAACCACGAAGGATTTATCGGAATGCAGGATCACGGTGATGACGTTTGGTTCCGCAATATCCGCGTGAAAGTTCTGGACTGATCACATAAATAATTCAAAGATAGGCTGTGTCAAAAGTAACATCAACATGGCATTTAGTTCTGAATGACAGAATGATATGCCCGACGAACTTCTGACACAGCTTTTTTATTTTAATACATGAACCCCTTTATCTACAAACATGAAACTCCAAATAAATCTATGTGCGCTGGCTCTTCTTTTAATGATTCCGTTTACGGCCATGGCACAGTCTAAAACAAAAGCGAAAGCTAAAAAAGAAGTAGCGATTCAACTCTATTCTGTCAGGGATATATTGAATAAGGTAGACAATAAGGACGGCAAATGTGACGCCGCTTATATTACTCTTCTGAAGAACTTGGCGAAAATGGGATATACCAGTGTGGAAGCCGCCAATTATAATAATGGAAAGTTTTACGACAGAACTCCCGACCAATTTAAAAAAGATGTAGAATCTGCCGGGCTGAAGGTTTTATCCTCACATTGCACAAGAGGATTGTCGAAAGAAGAATTAGCTTCCGGTGATTTTTCAAGTTCACTTCAATGGTGGGACCAGTGTATTGCTGATCATAAAGCTGCCGGTATGAGTTACATTGTAGCTCCTTGGATGGATGTGCCTAAAACACTTAAGGAGTTGGATACATATTGTGCTTATTACAATGAAATAGGCAAACGTTGTAAACAGCAGGGGATGTCGTTCGGATACCATAATCATGCTCATGAATTTCAGAAGGTAGAAGATAAAGTGATGTATGATTACATGATTGAGCATACCAATCCTGAATATGTTTTCTTCCAGATGGATGTTTATTGGGTAGTTCGCGGACAAAACAGTCCGGTCGATTATTTTAATAAATACCCCGGTCGTTTTAAAATGTTCCATATCAAAGATCACAGAGAAATCGGGCAGAGCGGAATGGTTGGTTTCGACGCTATTTTCAAGAATGCAAAGACAGCTGGTGTGAAGCATCTTGTTGCAGAGATAGAAAGCTACAGCATGCCCGTAGAGAAAAGTGTCGAGGTAAGTCTGGATTATTTGCTGGATGCTCCCTTTGTGAAAAGCTCATACGCTAAATAAGGCATAAAAAAAAGTCTGTGCATGCTTTTAGCATGTCAGACTTTCAATTCTCTCTAGGCTGTTCTGAATTATTCAGCTACAGCTTCAGTTGCAGTGCTATCTGCATTCAAAGAGTCAGCTGCTGCCTGAGCTGCTGCTTGTTCTGCTTCAGCTGCTGCTGCTTCTACAGCTGCGATTGAGTCAGCGATGCGGATAGAATCTTGTTGAGCTTTTGCTGCGTCAGCTGCTTTGTTACCACAAGATGCGAATGATACTGCTACGATAGCTACGGCCATCAAAACTAATTTTTTCATTTTCTTTGCTTTTTAAAAACGTAATACAATCAATTGCTTTATTAAAACGCTGCAAAGTTATGTACTTTTTCAATATGTTGTTCTCGAAAAGCCAACTATTTTTATAATTTTTTTTAGAAGCTTGTTATATTACGCCTTCAATCCATGTTTTAAAACATACTAATCGACAGCTATACTGTTATATAGATACCTTTTGATGCTTCTTTTCGGGGTTTTCTCAAATTCCGTAGGATAAAGCTGAATCTTGCTGACTTTTTCATACGCAGCTACATTATTATTTAAGTTCTTCAGATTTTCATCCATGATGGTTTTCAGGTTATCCGGATTGTTCAATCCGAGAGAATCCAGCGCTTCGTAATCCGCATAGACCAGTGCCACCAGTTTCTTGTTGCGTTCGATGACGAGGCTTTCAAGAATGAATGGCAGGTTATTGAGTTTGGCTTCCAGCTCTTCGGGGAAGATGTTCTGTCCGCTCGAACTCAGAATCATGCTTTTGAGTCGTCCGCGGATGAAGATATTTCCGCTGGCGTCCATAGTACCAAGGTCGCCGGTGCGCAGCCAGCCGTCTTCGGTAAACACTTCCTGCGTGGCTTCCGGATTCTTATAATATCCCACCATCACGTTTTCGCCACGTACCTGAATCTCTCCGGTTTCCGCTTCCGGATTTTCTTTATAGATGCGTGCCTCCATGATATCCAGCACTTTGCCGGAAGAGCCTAAAATAAATTCATTCCAGGGAGCATAGCTGATCAGTGGTCCGCACTCGGTCATGCCATAACCGATGGTGAAAGGGAACTTTATTTTGTAGAAGAACTCTTCCACTTCCTGATTCATGGCAGCGCCTCCGATGATGATTTCCTTGAAACGTCCGCCCAAGGCGTCTATCAGCTTTTTCCGTATCTGATTGTAAATCTGGGTATCGAGCAAAGGAATGTTTAACGCCCATTTCATACCTTTCTTATTAATGAGCGGCTGGATGACATTTTTATATATTTTCTCGATGACCAGCGGAACAGTGATGATCAGGTTCGGTTTTACCTCCTCAAAAGCCTTCATGATAATTTTGGGAGAAGGCGTTTTACCGAGCAGGGTGACATGAGTTCCGACAGCAGTTGCAGTCAGAAAGTCGAAAGCGCAACCGTAGGCGTGTGCCAGTGGCAGGAAAGAAAGCACTTTATCTCCTTTTTTAAGTAACTCCGTGCGGATGCCGAAAGTGACATTGCCGGCAAGATTGTTGCCCGTCAACATTACCCCTTTGCTGAAGCCGGTAGTTCCCGATGTGTAGTTCAACAGCATTACCTTATCATTGGATAACGTAGTGTATTGAATGTCCTCGCGCGTGAATCCTTTCGGATAGGCGGCGTACATTTCATCATTGAGGTGTACCAGAAACTTCTGAATAGTTTCTCCGTCCCGCTGATAGAGGCAGCGGAAGTCGGTGAGCGAAAAAACTCCGCGCAGTCCGGTCAGCTTTTCTTCTTCCAGGTTTTCCCAGATGCTGTCACTGGTAAAGAGGAAAACGGACTCGGAATGGTTGACGATATGATGCACATCGTTGGGCGTAAAGTCTTGCAGGATAGGGACGATGATGGCTCCGTAGGTGATGGTTGCCATGTAGGCGATGCACCAGTGGGCATTATTTTTGCCGATAACGGCTATTTTATCTCCTCTACGCAGGCTGCAGTGTTTGAAGAGCAGGTGCATACGGGCGATTTCTCCGGCTACCTGGCCATAAGTATAATGAACGGATTCACCATAATCGGTATAGCAAGGTAAATCCCAATTTTCCCGAAAACTATTTTCGTATAGTTTAATGAAATTCTCTTTAATCATTGCACGTTTTTTAGTGAATTGTGCAAAAATAGGAATAAACTTTCGTATCCTAAAGTGTTTTACTAATAATAATGTGTAACTTTGCAGGAAATATGCGTTATAACAGATTATGATAGATACCACTGTATTTCAAAATAAGACAGCCGTTTATTATACGTTAGGCTGCAAATTGAACTTTTCAGAGACTTCAACTATCGGCAAAATCCTGCGGGAGGCAGGAGTCCGGACTGCACGTAAAGGGGAAAAAGCAGACATCTGTGTAGTAAATACTTGTTCGGTGACGGAGATGGCAGACAAGAAATGTCGTCAGGCTATTCATCGGTTGGTCAAGCAGCATCCCGGAGCTTTTGTGGTAGTGACCGGATGTTACGCGCAGTTGAAACCCGGCGACGTGGCAAAGATAAAAGGAGTAGATGTAGTGCTGGGTGCCGAGCAGAAAGGAGACTTGTTGCAGTATCTCGGCGACCTCCATAAGCATGAAGAGGGAGAGGCATTTACTACCACCACCAAAGATATCCGTTCGTTTTCTCCTTCGTGTTCACGGGGCGACCGTACTCGTTTCTTCCTGAAAGTACAAGACGGATGCGATTATTTCTGTTCTTATTGTACCATTCCTTTTGCCCGTGGACGCAGCCGTAACGGTACTGTTGCCTCTATGGTGGAGCAGGCAAGGCAGGCTGCTGCCGAAGGCGGAAAAGAGATCGTACTGACAGGCGTGAATATCGGCGATTTTGGTAAGACTACCGGTGAGACTTTCTTTGATCTGGTGAAAGCGCTGGATCAGGTGGAAGGCATCGAACGTTACCGCATTTCTTCTATCGAGCCCAATCTGCTGACTGATGAAATCATCGAGTTCGTTTCCCGTTCCCGTAGATTTATGCCTCATTTTCATATCCCGTTGCAATCCGGTTGCGATGAAGTGCTGAAATTGATGCGCCGTCGTTATGATACGGCTCTTTTTGCCTCTAAAGTAAAGAAAATCAAGGAAGTGATGCCGGATGCCTTTATCGGAGTCGATGTGATTGTAGGTACTCGCGGAGAGACGGAAGAGTATTTTGAACAGGCTTATCAGTTTATTTCCGGACTGGATGTGACACAGTTGCATGTGTTCAGCTACTCCGAACGTCCGGGGACGCAGGCCTTGAAGATAGATTATGTGGTTTCGCCGGAAGAGAAACATCAGCGCAGCCAGCGCTTGCTGACACTTTCTGATGAAAAGACACGGGCTTTCTATACCCGTCATATCGGGCAGACCATGCAGGTATTGATGGAAAAATCAAAAGCAGGTACACCGATGCACGGGTTTACCGCTAACTATATCCGCGTAGAAGTGGAGAATGACGAATCATTGGACAATCAGATGATTAACGTCCGACTGGGAGAATTTAATGAAGACATGACAGCGCTTAAAGGCACAATTCTGATGAATTATGAAGTCTAGATTTATCTATTGGCTGGTATATAGCGGGATGTGGCTGTTTTCGGCGCTTCCCTTCCGGATATTGTACTTACTTTCGGATTTCAATTACCTGTTGATGTACCGTATAGGGAGGTATCGCCGGAAAGTAGTACGGGAGAATCTGAAGAAATCATTTCCCGAAAAAGACAAGAAAGAAAGGCTGCAGATCGAACGCCGTTTCTATCGTTACCTTTCCGACTATATGCTTGAAGACTTGAAAATGCTTCATATGTCACCCGAAGACCTTTATAAGCGGATGACTTATAAGAATACGGAACAATATCTGGAACTGACCGAGAAATATGGCGGAATCATCGTAATGATTCCTCATTATGCCAATTATGAATGGCTGATCGGGATGGGATCTATTATGAAACCGGGTGATGTACCGATGCAAGTCTATAAACCTCTGAAAGATAAATACTTGAACGAATTGTTCCAGCGCATCCGTTCCCGCTTCGGAGGATATAACGTTCCGAAACATTCTACGGCACGCGAAATTATCAAGTTGAAGCGTGAAGGCAAAAAGATGGTTGTCGGTCTGATTACTGACCAGTGGCCCAGCGGAAACGAAAAATACTGGACTACTTTTTTGGGGCAGGAAACCGCCTTTCTGAATGGTGCGGAGCGCATTGCGAAAATGATGAACTTCCCTGTGTTCTATTGTGATCTGACAAAACCCGGCAGAGGGTATTGTGTAGCTGAGTTTAAGCTGATGACAGAGAAACCGAAGGAGACGGGTGAAGGAGAAATTACGGAAATGTTTGCTGATTATCTGGAACAGACGATTCGCAGGGAACCGGCTTATTGGCTGTGGTCTCATAAACGTTGGAAAGCTTCTAAGGCTGAATGTGAAAGGGGGTAAGGATGAAAGTGTCAGTGGTTATTTTGAATTGGAACGGGTGCGATATGCTTCGTACTTTTCTTCCGTCCGTGATCCGCTATTCGAAGAGCGAAGAAGTAGAAGTCTGTGTGGCCGACAATGGCTCTACGGATGCTTCTGTGGAAATGCTTCGGGAGGAATTTCCTTGTGTCCGGATCATTGTGCTGGATCAGAATCATGGATTCGCAGATGGATATAACCTGGCTTTGCAGCAGGTAGAAGCGGAGTATGTGGTACTTCTGAATTCTGATGTTGAGGTGACCGAACATTGGCTTGAACCGATGATCTCCTATCTTGATGGCCATCCGGAGGTAGCTGCCTGTCAGCCGAAAATCCGTAGCCAGCGGCAAAAAGAGTATTTTGAATATGCCGGAGCAGCCGGAGGATTTATAGATAAGTACGGCTATCCGTTCTGTCGTGGGCGTATAATGGGAGTGGTTGAAAAGGATGAGGGACAGTATGATACGATCCTGCCAGTTTTCTGGGCAACGGGAGCCGCCCTGTTTATCCGTCATGCGGATTATCGTGAGGCGGGCGGACTGGACGGACGTTTCTTTGCCCACATGGAAGAGATTGATTTATGCTGGCGACTACGTTCCCGTGGTCGGGAAATCGTTTGCATTCCTCAAAGTACGGTCTATCACGTCGGTGGTGCAACTCTGAAAAAGGAGAATCCCCGCAAGACTTTTTTGAATTTTCGTAATAATCTTGTCATGCTCTATAAGAATCTTTCGGACGAAGAGTTAAATAAAGTGATGCGTATCCGGACTTGTCTCGATTACGTGGCTGCATTCACATTTCTGCTGAAGGGGCAGTTAGACAACGCCCGTGCGGTGATGCGTGCCCGGAAAGAATATAAACAGATTTGTCCTTCATTTTCTTCTTCCCGTAAAGAAAACTTAAGAAAAACTTCTTTGAATCCAATCCCTGAACGGATAAAAAGTAGTATCTTGTGGCAGTTTTATGTGGGAGGGTGCAAAAGATTCTCTCAATTGTCGGATTTAAAAGGATAACAAAATGGAACCAAAAGTAAGGAGAGGCATCGGGCTGGTAGCACATGATGCCATGAAAAAAGACCTCATCGAATGGGTGCTGTGGAACTCGGAACTGTTGATGGGAAATAAATTCTATTGTACAGGTACTACAGGTACTCTGATTCTGGAAGCACTGAAGGAGAAGCATCCTGAAGTGGAGTGGGACTTCACAATTCTGAAATCCGGTCCTTTGGGAGGTGACCAGCAGATGGGATCGCGTATTGTGGACGGTCAGATTGATTATCTATTCTTTTTCACTGACCCTATGACTTTGCAGCCACATGATACGGATGTTAAAGCATTAACCCGACTGGCCGGTGTTGAGAACATCGTTTTCTGTTGTAACCGTTCTACGGCGGATCATATCATTTCCAGCCCTCTGTTTATGGATCCCGATTACGAACGTACCCATCCGGACTATTCCAGTTATACGAAACGGTTCGAAAACAAATCCGTGGTAACGGAAGCTGTAGAATCGGTAAATAAAAGAAAAAGAAAGAAGAGATAGGTCGTTATAGACTGAAAATATGATAGTGTGAGGCTGCTTCAAGTAGAAATGAGGCAGCCTTACTTGTGCCATGCCTTTGGCACGACGATGCCACGCCTTTGGCACAACTGTGCCATGCCCTTGTCACAACTGTTTCCAAGCCTTTGTCACAACTGTGCCACACCCTTGTCACAACCGTGACACTCCTTTGGCATAACTGTGCCCATTACTTGGCACAAGCGGAATGATAGGGTGTTGTAAATAAGTTGACCGGATGTGGCAGTCCGGATGATAGGATGACAGACCAATGTGCTTCTTGATAATAACACAAACTGATAAAGCAAAGGTACTTATCTGCTGCAATGCAGTTCTACTCCGGCTGAGTCGATGTCTGCTCCCATAGGCGGATTCCGTTTGGAAAGACGAAGTTCTATTTCTTCAATGGCAGGAAATTCTGCCAGTAGTCTTTTAGCTATTCGTCCGCATACGTGTTCCAGCAACTTCGACGGGATGGACATTTCAGCTTTCACGGCTTCGTGTATTTCGGCATAGTTGACCGTATCCACCACGTCGTCTGTTTGAATAGCCTGACTGATATCTACCTTCAACTTCAAGTTGATAATATACTCATTTCCAATGATATTCTCTTGGGGGGCTACTCCATGATAAGCAAAGCAGCAGATGTCTTTCAGCAAAATATAGCTGTTGTTTATCTTCATATCTTTTGTTTTCTAAAAAAGTAAAGGTAAGGCTTTATTTCTTTTTATAAAGTGTTTTCGATCATTTTTGTTCGCTTATTAAATGAATGAAAGGCTTTATAAATGAGATTGTACTCATCAGCTATGTAATTCAACTGCCATTTTTAGTCCCATGGAAGACGTCGTGCGATATCTATAATATGGGGGACTTCTTTATTCAAAGGTTCGCCGTTCAGTACAGTTTCATATTTCTTTAAATAGGCTTCTGCCATGACACTTGAATTGAATAGATCTCTGGCATATTCGTGGCAGACTTTCGGAGAATATTGTGCTGACTGTATATGTTCGGCCATTTCCTGTCCGTGGGCGGTCAGAAAACCGACTTCCGGTGAAACGAGTTCGGGAAGCGCACCGTAGGGAGTACCGAATACGGGAGCTCCGAAGTATAAGGATTCAGTGATTGCAAGTCCGAAAGGTTCGTGCCATGTAACGGGGAAAATAAGCCCTTTTGACTGCTCAATAATAACTTTTTTCTTTGAATCATCTACCATTCCATGAAAATGAATCCGTGGATTCCATGTGAATCGGAAGCCCATTTTGAGATTGAGGCGATAACCGCCTAAAACGTCCAGTTGTGCGTTCTTGATGCTTTGGACAACGGCGATAGCTCCTTTGATATTTTTGACCTTCCAGGCTGCTTTGCCTAGAAAATGGTAGTTTTTTCTGGAAAGGGTGAGGTTGGCGGGACCGTAGTCATCCCAGTCCAGTCCATTGTAAACGAATGATTCGCTTCCAAGTCTTTGTGCATGATTACGTGAGACAAAAACGATGTTCCGGTCTGCGTTGGCCGGGATTCCATTGCCGTGTATGGTCAGTAAGTGCGGCTTGGTGATTCCTTCGGGAACGGGAATGTTGAAATGTACGATGTCCGCGTCTGTGGGGATTTGGGTGTTCAGATTTACGCTAGGGTCCAGTTCTATCACTTTAGCGAAAGGGCAGGAGGAACCTTTTCCTGCGATGAAGGTGACTTTGTGTCCGCGCTTATTGAGTTCTTTACCCAGATACCACATTACTCTTTGAGTTCCGCCGTATTTTATAGATGGAATTTTATCTCCTAAGACAATCGTTATATTCATTTGTTCTCGGTCTATAGTTCTTTGGAACAAAAGTAGTAAATTATTTGATAATTAAACTTAGAGTTAAGAAAAGTTTGGCTTGCACAATGTTTTGTTATTTGACTTTTAATAAATCCTTTTGTGCCACCAACTGTGGAATTATCTTAAGCAGGATAGGGGTAAAGAGAATGCAGATGGTCAATGTCAGCAGGAGCAGTGCGCTTGCTTCTGCCCAGTCGTTATGAATATAATGCGAAACGACCGGTCTTGCAAAGTGTATAATCGGTCCATGAATACTGAGTGTGATAATGGAATATCGCCCCAGATAAGAAACGATGCTTATTCTTTTTATTTTCTTACAGATCAGCATAATCATAAAGATTCCGGCAAATGCGGCAATGTATACCTGGAATATGTTGCCGGGATAATTGTTGGTCCGCATACCCGGCGTGGTGGCGGTGAAGTACATTACGACCAGTGCCAGCAGGACAAATGAGGGAATAATCTTGTCGAACCGATGACTGGGGAACAGGAAGAAATTATATCGGCGAACCCAGAAACCTGCCACATAGAAGGGGAGGGCAGTCATGGCAACGTCTATATACAAAGGAAGTTCGATGTGAAATTTGCCCAGGAAGAATCCTGTGCATCCGATCAGTAACGTTGCTGCAAACATCAGAGATAAATGCTTGTCACGCAGATAATGAATCAGATAGAACAGGATATTGCAGTTGAACAGAGCAAGCAGAAACCAGATGGGAGGATTGAACTTGATGAGGTCGTGCCCGTGAAAGACAAACAGTAATTCTCTCCATGACACAGGGAGATGGAAAGTTCCCGGTGCAATCTTCCATACAATGTATTTTAGTAGAAAGGCGCTGACGTAGAAGAAGATAAAGGGAATGATTAGCTTATTGGTCTTTCGGATAATGAACCCGTATAATCCTTCATAAGGCTTGAAGAAAATTCCTGATATAAAGAAATAGAGAGGCATGCGAAAGCAGGATAGCATGGAATGCTTGTCAAGTTGGTCGAAAGCGCCTCCGATATGCGCCATCACTACCAGAATAATGCAGACTCCCTTGGTTAAGTCCACAAAATCAATACGCCGATGCTGATTGTCTCCCATTTATTTTGCGTTGCGTTTTTGCGTTGCAAAGATACTTGATTAATTGGAAAAAACGGAATGAAGGAAGATAAAGAATTGCCGCATGGGAGAGAAACGGAGGTGTCAAAACTATCAGTTGATTTTATTCAGGCACAGATGACACGGATTTACAGTTTTAAGAGATTATAGGTCTAAAAAACGTGTTAATCCGTGTCACCCGTGCCTAAAGATATTTATTTCTTGGGAGCTCTGCCGGTGTATTTTATTAGCTCACGTATCTTGTCATTGAGTTCTTCTGCTTTCATCAACTGTTCCAGAGTGAGGTGCATCCGGTAACGCCAATAATTGCGCGGATTGGATGGTACATTAATCCGTTCTTCCTGCACATTCGGATTTCTCCATTTGCCATCAATGCTCAGCCAGTCTTGCAGGGACAGAATACAAAGTATGGAATTGCTTTTCAGATGATTGCGCACCACTTCTTCGCACAATTCGGGAGTGGCGACTGTCGGTGCGGTTCCGTAATGCCCCAGCATCGTGTTGTAGTAACGCTGTGTCTGCAGGTAATCTTCTTCCCACCAGCCTCGCAAAGTAGACATATCATGAGTGGAGATGGTACAAACCGACCGGTATGGGTATTCATTTAAATATCCGAACTCGTGCATCGGATTCTTTGGCATCCGCTGAATCTCCAGACTGAGGATACGAAGATCATTCATGACGGACGAAACACAATCCGGAATCATACCCAGGTCTTCTCCGCAAACCAGCATACGTGTCGATTGTGTCAGTTGCGGTAGTTTCTTCATAGCCTGTTGGCGCCAGAACTCGTTGTGGCGGTGATAATAATACTGATCATACAGTCTGTTAAACGCATTCTGCTCCTGTTCATTGAGTGAACGGAAGATGAAATCGCGTTGTATTCCGATGCGCGGATGATATTTATCTTTTTCTTTCGTGTCCGGTACAAAAAGAACATCACTGATCAAAGTGTATAGTCCATCCCGAATCCAAAGACTGTTTTCATCATTCTTTCCTGCAAAGAAACTCTCCACTTCCCGTTGGGTGGTGAACTCCGGTTTCATGTGATAAACACCGGGTGTTTCGGCAGGAAGCAGAAAAGTCTGTTTCACATAATCGGTATGCGGACCGAATACTTGCCCGAGGAAGGATTCATGAATATATGGAATCAAATATTCTTCCCGAAAGGGGAGTCCGTAACTTTCGATTTCCTCCCGACTCATAGGGATGGAGGGAATGAACTGTCCGAGTAATCCGTGTACGGCATGCATCGGGATTTCCCAGATACGGAAGAAACCGAGGATGTGGTCAATCCGGTAAGCGTCGAAGTACTCTGACATTTTTTGGAAACGCTTCATCCACCAGCGGTAGCCGTCCTTTTCCATGACGTCCCAGTTGTACGTGGGGAATCCCCAGTTTTGTCCGTTCACCGAGAAATCATCGGGAGGGGCGCCCGCCTGCCCGTTGAGATTGAAGTAATAAGGTTCGGTCCATGCTTCCACACTGTTGCGGCTGATGCCGATAGGGATATCTCCTTTGAGTACGACACCGTGTTCGCGGGCGTATTTCGTAGCGGCTACCAATTGCAGGTGCAGGTGAAACTGGATATAATAATAAAGTGCGATGTGCGGGTAATCTACAGATTCCGGCCGGCACATCTTCTCTATATCTTGTGCATTATAAACGGAATGTCTGGGCCATTCACGGAAATTAGGTGTCTGAAAGGCATCGCGCAGATAGCTGAAAACAGCGTAAGGTTGCAGCCATTCCTTATTGGCATTAAAGAATTCGCCGAACTCTCCGGAGGCTAATACTTTTTCTCCTTCCTGCTTGAAGATCAGTCGGAAGTATTCCCATTTCGTTTGGTTGACAGCTTCATAATCCATCGCCGGCAGGCCGTTGAGTTCTTTCTGTTTTTTGTTGAACTTCGCTGCGGCTGACTTGTCTTTCAGTGTTCCCATCTGCTTTATATCCGCATACATCGGGTGGAAAGCATAAATGGAGATACTATTATATGGATAAGAATCGGTCCACGCATGAGTCATGGTCGTATCATTGATCGGTAATATCTGTATAACCTTTTGTTGGGTACTTACAGCCCAGTCAATCATGCGTTTCAAATCTCCGAAATCTCCTACTCCGAAACTGTTCTCTGATTTCAGTGAAAAGACAGGGATGGCTATACCGGCCCCTTTCCATACCGGAATATCGAAATATGCATATCGGTCGGAGATGACCAGCGTCTCATTTGTTTTCAGTTCCGGGTCGGCAAGATAGCGGTTGGGGTTATTTTCCCAGCAGTCTGCTTTCTTTTCTTCTTTATGGTAAAGGATGAATTTGTATTCCAGCGGGAATTTCAGCTTACTTGCATCCAGCTCGATCTGCCATTCCGGAAAGTTGGCATCGCTCATGGGAATCGCTTTGTCCGGGTCCCAGTTTCCCAATGCTTTCTGATTTCCGCAAATTGCCAGGCAATAGTCTTTGTTGATGCGTGGGGCGTATGCCTTGATGACCAGCCCTTTTCTGTGACAATGCGGAATTTCAGCTCTGTCGGGATGGGCTAACAAGGCTTCCGTGAAGGCCGAACTGTAGTAATACAATTGTTCGGGGATATTTTTCCAGCAGTCTTTAATCTGATACTTCTTTTTAGAGTTACCGGATAAAAAGAGACGTCTCGGAAAACTGTCCCATTCTTTGCGGATGATGATTTGGTTTTGTTCTATCTGATAGCTGTAATTGATAGTCATTCCTTCTTTGGGAACTTCCAGTTCCACGTCTGCCGTCCAGTATATGCCGTCTGTGGTATGCATGGGGATCGACTCCGGCAGCAGCCCGGCAATCCTGACTTCTTCTCCCCAACTGGTACGATATTCGATGTTAAATGATACAGTCATATATATTAGATTTTGATTAGACACTAATGACTATGCAAGTATAAGACATTTTTTTGAATAAAAAATAAAAGGAGCCGTATTAGGACTCCTTTTAATCTTTTGTTTATATATTAATTAACATACATCACATGTTAACCGCATCTGGAAGCACCGCAAGTGGTACAGATCAGACAGCCTTCCTGATAGACCAAAGTTTCATTACCGCAATTCGGGCATTTCTTTCCTTTGGCTTCCGTTCCGTCCTGAATATATTTCTTCAATGCACGTTCTACACCGTTCTTCCAAGTGTTGATGCTCTCGCTGTTTAGTTGCAGAGAACCTACCAGCTTGATAACCTGCTCGATCGGCATCCGGTAACGGAGTACACCGGAGATCAGTTTTGCATAGTTCCAGTATTCCTTGTTGAACTTCTCTGACAATCCTTCGATAGTCGTCTTGTATCCACGTTTATTTTCGAACTGGAAGTCGTAACGCTTGGTTCCATCCTCGTCTATATTCTTGATAATACGTCCGCTGGTTACGCTTTTCGGCAACAGGATACCTTCATCGTCATCCTGCAAACCGGTGAATATCTCGTAAGGATGTCCATCCAGCAGTCCTACAAAAGCCACCCATTTCTCTTTGTTATTCTGGAAACGAACCACGTCGGCTTCCAGTATTCTTGGGCGTGTTTCTACTACCGTAGGCGGTTTGCAAGGAGGAAGAGTTTCTTTCTTATCCGATTTGGTTGAAATCAATACTCCGGAACGTGAGCCGTCGCGGTATACCGTACATCCTTTGCAACCGGATTTCCATGCTTCTACATACAGGCGGTTGACAAGATCCTCGTCTACATCGTTCGGCAGGTTGATGGTTACGCTGATAGAGTGGTCTACCCATTTTTGGATTCTTCCCTGCATCTTCACTTTCATCAACCAGTCTACGTCATTGGAAGTCGCTTTATAATAAGGTGACTTGGCCACCAGCTCGTCAATCTCTTCCTGCGAATAACGCTTGGCGGGATCGTATCCGTTAGCTTCCATCCATGTCACGAATTTATGATGGAATACGATATATTCTTCGAATGCGTCGCCTGTCTCGTCAACAAAGTCAACGTGTACATTCGTATCGTTCGGGTTTACTTTTCTTCTGCGCTTGTAAACGGGTAGGAAGACCGGTTCGATACCGGAAGTCGTCTGTGTCATCAGACTGGTTGTTCCTGTAGGAGCAATCGTCAGACATGCAATATTACGACGGCCATATTTCTTCATTTCTGCATACAGTTCCGGATCAGCCTCGGCAAGACGCTGAATGAACGGATTGTTCTGTTCGCGCTCATTGCTGTATATTTCGAAAGCACCGCGTTCTTTTGCCATTTCAACCGAAGAACGATAGGCACCGAGGGCCACTGTCTTATGTACTTTTTCAGAGAATTCGGTTGCTTCTTCGGTTCCGTAGCGCAGACCTAAAGCAGCAAGCATATCGCCTTCCGCAGTGATTCCCACACCTGTACGGCGACCTTGACCGCTCTTCTTATATATCTTGTTCCACAAGTTGCGTTCGGCATGTTTTACCTCTTCGCCTTCCGGGTCTTGATCGATCTTTTCCATGATACGTTCGATCTTCTCCAGTTCGAGGTCGATGATGTCGTCCATGATGCGTTGAGCCAGCGCAACGTGTTTTTTGAACAATTCGAAATCAAAATAGGCATCCGGTTTAAACGGATTTACTACATAAGAATATAGATTGATAGCCAGCAGACGACAAGAGTCATAAGGACACAATGGAATTTCACCGCATGGATTGGTAGATACAGTCTTATAACCTAAATCTGCGTAGCAATCGGGCACAGATTCACGGATAATCGTATCCCAGAATAAAACACCGGGTTCTGCCGATTTCCATGCATTGTGCACAATCTTCTTCCATAATGTGGAAGCATCTATTTCTTTAGTGGTAGTCGGATTTGCCGATTCAATCGGATATTGTTGTATATAAGGTTTCTCGTCAACTGCCGCCTGCATGAAAGCGTCGTCCAGCTTTACGGAAACATTGGCTCCGGTAACTTTTCCTTCCGTCATTTTAGCGTCGATGAAGGCTTCCGAATCCGGATGCTTGATAGACACACTCAGCATCAGTGCACCACGACGACCGTCCTGAGCGACTTCGCGGGTAGAGTTGGAATAACGTTCCATGAACGGAACGAGACCAGTGGAAGTCAATGCCGAATTTTTAACGGGAGAACCTTTCGGGCGGATGTGAGACAAGTCATGACCTACTCCTCCACGTCTTTTCATGAGCTGTACTTGTTCCTCGTCGATTTTGATGATAGCGCCATAAGAGTCTGCTGCGCCGTCTACCCCGATTACGAAGCAGTTGGATAGTGAAGCGACCTGATAGTCATTACCGATACCCGTCATCGGGCTTCCTTGCGGAACGATGTACTTAAAATGATCCAGCAGATCATACAGTTCCTTTGCTGTCAGTGCATTCGGATACTTTGCCTCGATACGTGCTACTTCATTGGCAATTCTCCAATGCATATCTTCCGGAGATTTTTCATAGATGTTTCCGAAAGAATCCTTTACTGCGTACTTGTTTACCCAAACCCTTGCAGCAAGCTCGTCGCCTTGAAAATATCGTAAAGATTCTTCGTAGGCTTCGTCATAAGAATAAATTTGTTTTTCCACGATCCAATGTGTCTTAGATTTTATTATTTAATAAGTAATGTGTAGAAGTTTACTTATCAGTAACAAATGTGGCTGCAAAGCTAAGAATGTTTTTTTATCTATCAAAATAAAAATGCAACATTTTATCAACAGGCTTTAAGTTTTCCGTTTGTTATTGTTAAGTCTTTGATTAACAGATAACTTTGCTTTTTGTTCATGGCTTTAAGTTTTCCAAAAAGAAAATTAGATTATTTCATTGATATGGCAAAATAATATTTCTTTTTGTATCTTTGCAAAAAAAAGATATGTTTGAAACCGTAAAGAACAGAAGAACAATCCGGAAATACCAGCAAAAAGATATTGCTCCTGATTTGTTAAATGATTTGCTCGAAACCTCTTTCCGCGCTTCTACGATGGGAGGGATGCAACTTTATAGTGTTATAGTGACTCGCGATGCAGAAATGAAAGAGAAACTTTCTCCTGCTCATTTCAATCAGCCGATGGTAAAAGGGGCACCTGTCGTGCTTACTTTTTGTGCCGATTTCCGCCGTTTCAGCAAGTGGTGTGAACAGAGAAACGCTGTTCCCGGCTACGATAATTTAATGTCTTTTATGAATGCATCTATGGATACCTTGTTGGTTGCGCAAACCTTCTGCACATTGGCAGAAGAGGCAGGCTTGGGTATCTGTTATCTGGGAACGACTACTTATAACCCGCAAATGATCATCGATACACTTCAACTGCCGAAACTGGTATTCCCTATTACGACGATCACAGTCGGCTATCCGGACGGTACTCCGGCCCAGGTGGACCGCTTGCCTCTCGAAGCTGCCGTGCATCAGGAAGTTTACCATGATTATACTCCGGAAGACATCGATCGCTTGTACGAGTATAAAGAATCACTGCCGGAAAATAAACAGTTTATAGAAGAAAATAAGAAAGAAACTCTGGCACAAGTATTTACGGATGTACGTTATACAAAGAAAGACAATGAATTTATGTCTGAGAACTTGTTGAAAGTGCTTCGTCAACAAGGATTCTAATGATAAGTAATAGGTAATAAGTAATAGGTAATAAGTAATAGGTAATAGCTATGCGGACTGCACTTGTTTATGCAGCTTCGATATTACCTATTACTTAATACCTATTACTTGAATTATGCTTTCTTCTTCAGCAACGACTCAATCTCCTGTACCTCAGCCTGAAAGCTTTTATCTACTTCCAACTGACCTTTTACAGTCTTGCAAGCATGCAGCACTGTCGCATGATCCTTATTGCCGATGAACTTACCGATTTTTGAAGTTGAGAAATCCGTATAATTCTTAGCCAGGTACATTGCAATCTGACGTGCCTGAACCACTTCTCTTTTTCTGGATTTGGTGTGAATAGCCGATGCTTCCAGATCAAAGTGCTTGCATACTACTTTCAGTATATCGTCAATGGTAACTGCTTTTGTTTCGTTGTGAACTACGCCGTGTACAATATGTTGGGCTAAATCCAAGTCTATTTCTTTGTTGAAAATAGTAGAGCGTGCCATAATGGCGATGACGATACCTTCCAGGTCTCGTACACTCTCATTTACATTTTCAGCGATATAGTCGATCACTTCCGGTGGGAATTGCAGACCGTCGCGGTGTATCTTGTTCCGCAGGATGTTTTTGCGGAGTTCGACAGTCGGTTTTTCCAGTTCTGCCACCATTCCCCATTTGAAACGGGTCAACAGACGTTCTTCCATACCCTGCAATAATACAGGGGCACGGTCGGAAGTCAGTATAAGCTGCTTTCCGTTTTGATGTAAATGATTGAAGATATGGAAGAAAGTATTTTGAGTTTTCGTTACTCCGGCAAATTCCTGAATATCATCAATGATTAATACATCAATTGTCTGGTAGAAGTTGATAAAGTCGTTGGTCGTGTTATTACGTACGGAGTCTGTATATTGCACTTGAAACAGATGTGCCGAAACATACAATACTCTTTTATCGGCATATAATTCTTTGATTTTAGTACCGATTGCGTTTGCCAGGTGTGTTTTCCCCACTCCGGACGCTCCGTAAAGGAACAATGGATTGAAGGCAGTACCTGCTGGATTTTGCGCAACCGCTTCTGCTACGCTTCTTGAAAGTTTGTTGCTGTATCCTTCTATAAAGTTCTCGAAGTTATAGTTCGGGTTCAAGTGCGGGTCTAAGTCCTGTACGGCAGGAGCTTTCAGGAAACTGGGCGCCTTGTTGCCACCGACGATGCTTTTAGGAGTAACAGCTGTAGAACGATTGCTTGCTTCGAGATTCACGGTTTGATTCGGAATCGAAGTCTTGTCGACCATGACGTTATACATTAACTTGGTGCCTTCGCCAATAGCTTTGTACAATGTCTTTCGCAGCAAATCCACGAATTTCTCTTCCAGTATTTCATAGAAAAACTGGCTCGGGATCTGTACGATCAATGTTTTGTCCTCATATTTTAATGGAACAATCGGGGCAAACCAAGTATTATATGTCGTCTCTGGAACATTGTCTTTAATTACTTCGAGACAGCGGTTCCAAAGTACAACATGATTTGATTCAATCATAGTGACTTTAATACATTTATTAAATTAAGCGAAACTTCTACGTTTGCAAAATTGGGAATCTTATTTGGAAAAAACAAATTAGCTTTTTCTTGTTTTTCTCGGGCAAACAATAATGTGTTTACTTTCAATGACTTATAGAATTGTGTTGGAACACTGTCTGTTTCCCCTCTCTTGCAAAATTATAAGTATCTGTATTTTAGTTGTTTATCGTTTTATTCTTACTCTTTTATACTTCCCGTACTTGTTTGTACGGGAATATTATTTCGGTCTGTAGATAGACTTTTGCAGAGGTTATACTCCCTTTTATATACCGCCTGCTTATTTAGATAAAATCTATATAAGAAAGATTTGCTACTTGTCTTTCTTCCCGAATAAAGAGAAATGAACGTACCGTTTGGGGTGTGCTTTCAGGTCTTCCAGTAAGCTCGCCGCATTCTCTGTGGTAGCGTTCAGATTGTTATATAAAGCAGGGTCGTTGAAGAGCAGTCCGATAGTGTTATCTTTGCTGTTCAACTTCTCTGTAATCATTTTTACGTTAGCGAGTGTTGCGTCAACTTTTTGGAAAATGGCGCTGTAGTCCACTTCCTTCAAGTTACCGCTGATCGCTACAAAATTATCTCCGATGGTATTGAGCTTGCCGGTCAGCTGGGGGATGTCCTTACTCATGAGTCCTTTCATCTGAGAGCTGACTACAGCAAGATTGGCGGTAGTCGTTTCGATAGAGTGCAGCGTAGAAGGGATGCTCTTGTCACCTACGATGTTGTTCAGTGAGGTGAGGATGGAATCCAGTTTCGGTAACATACTCTCAATTTGGGGCATGAGTTTCGCTACGCTTTCCATCATTCCGTTGTTCAATGTGCCGGGGATGGTGTCGCCTATGGCATATTTCTCACGCGGGTTGTTGGCGAGAAGAATATTCATGCGTACGCCTCCCATCAGTTCGGATACAAGTTCTGCGCTACTTCCTTTCGGGATGCGGAGTTCGGTGTCCAGTTCGACTTCAACGATCACATTTCCGGGATTTACATAGTCATATTCGATGTCGCGTACAATACCTACACGAACGCCATCAGCAAAAACAGGGCTCGACTTGGTCAGTCCGTTTACATTCTGAAACTTGGCATAGAAATAGCTTGAAGGCTGAAACATATGTATGCCTTTCAGCCAATTAATTCCATAGACAAGCACGCATAATGCTACGATACCTGCAATTCCTATTCGAACTTCTTTTGTAATGTACTTCATTTTATTTTCTATTTATTTCTTCTTTTTTTAAATTCGGCTATCGCTTCGTTGACATTCATCTTTTCGCCGTTTCGGAAGGCGATGATGAATGCGTCTTTGAATTGTGCCGAGATGGTACGCTTGGTGCGTAATACTTTATTGTAATCACTGGAAGCGCCATACGTATATTTGTACAGTCCTTTTTCTTTGTAATAATCCACATCCTTCAGTCCTTTCAGTCGTTTGTCATTCTTAGTAAGAGGCTTTGAGGAGGTGAGTATCTGTATCTTAAACGTTATTTCGCTGTCATTGGTTGCGCTTTCTGAGACAATAGGTCGTTTGGGAGCTGTTTTTGTGGCGGTGGCGGGTGTTGTACTTGCTTCGGCCATCAGTTCCCTTTGTTCCGGAGCGCTTGTTGCCGGTTCTTCGGTTGGGATAATTGTTTTGCTGGCTCCGGTCAGGCGTATCTCCTGTTCTCTTTTGTAGTTTAAGAATGCGTGGTAGATGCCTTTGGCCATTGTGTTGGCTCCGGCTTCCGAGTTGAGATAGCGTTCTTCTTCCGGAGTTGAGATGAAGCCCAATTCTACCAGGATACTTGGCATGGCGCTTGCTTTCAGCACCAGGAATCCGGCTTGATGCACTCCGCGGTCTACCCGTTTGCAGGTATGGCGGAATTGCTTCTGTACAAGTGATGCCAGATGTACGCTTTGTTCCATGTATTTATCCTGCATAAATTCGAAGATAATGTAGGATTCCGCCGAGTTCGGGTTGAAGCCGGCGTATCTGGTCTGATAGTCGCTTTCATAGAGGATTACCGAGTTCTCTCGTTTGGCTACTTCCAGATTGGCATCGGATTTGGCCAGACCCAGTGTCCATGTAGAAGCTCCTTTGGCGGTGCGGTTTTTTGCCAGAGCGTTGGTGTGGACAGAGATAAAGAGATCGGCTTTTGCGTTATTGGCTATTTCTGCCCGTCGGTCCAGGGGGATAAAGACATCCCTGCTGCGGGTATAGATCACTTTGACGTCATCGCAGTTTTTTTTGATCAGGTTTCCCAGTTTCAGTGCGACGTTCAGATTGATGTTTTTCTCTTTGGATATTTTCCCGATGGCACCAGGGTCGTGACCGCCATGTCCGGCATCGATGACTACTACGAAATCTTTCCCCCATAAATTGCCGATACATAGGGGAGAAGCAAGTAGCCAGAGGCAGATTGATATATATAATATGTAGGTTCTATGCGGTTTCATATTTAAATACGGTGCAAATGTAGTAGAATTTTGCAGAAAACTCATGATTTACACTTAAGTTTTGTGTTTTTTTCGGTTTAATGGTAGCTTTTCTCCCGAAATCTCTGTTACTTTGCATCTCCAAGAAAAAATATACGACGATGCTTAAGTTTTTGAAGAATTGGACGTTGCCTATTGCGATGCTGGTAGGTGCTGTCGGTTATCCGATATTTATCTACTTTTCTTTTCTGACTCCCTATCTTATCTTTACGATGTTACTGTTGACTTTCTGTAAGGTATCACCGCATGATTTGAAGCCTAAACCGTTGCACGCATGGTTGTTGCTGATTCAGATCGGGGGTGCTTTCCTTGCTTATTTATTGCTTTACCGTTTCAATAAGATTGTAGCGGAGGGGGTGATGGTATGTATTATTTGTCCTACGGCTACGGCTGCTGCGGTGATTACTTCCAAGTTGGGAGGGAGTGCGGCAAGTCTGACTACTTATACATTGTTGGGTAATATCGGTGCTGCTATTGCGGTGCCTATTCTCTTCCCTTTGATAGAGGTAAATCCGGATGTAAGTTTTTGGGGAGCATTTTGGGTTATTTTGAGTAAGGTGTTCCCCTTGTTGATCTGCCCTTTCCTTGCAGCATGGCTGTTGAGTAAATTCCTGCCGAAAGTGCATCAGAAGTTACTGGGATATCATGAACTCGCCTTTTATTTGTGGGCGGTCTCTTTGGCTATTGTGACGGCTCAGACCCTGTATTCGTTACTAAACGATCCTGCGGATGGTTTCACGGAAATAATGATTGCGGTCGGTGCCTTGATTGCCTGTTGCTTGCAGTTCTTTTTGGGAAAGACTATCGGCTCGGTCTATAATGACCGCATCAGTGGCGGGCAGGCACTGGGGCAGAAGAATACGATTCTTGCTATCTGGATGGCGCATACTTATCTGAACCCGTTATCGTCTGTTGCTCCCGGTTCGTATGTCCTGTGGCAGAACATCATCAATAGCTGGCAGTTGTGGAAGAAGAGAAAGAAAGAGATAAAATAGTGAATATAAGATATTGATATTTAGTTATTTGTTGTTTGTATCTCTCTTTTCCTTTGTTTTTCCTATTTTCCTACTTATATAGAGGAGCGTATAGATAGCTATCATTATGGTTCAACAGAATATGATTCGGCTGTAGGAGCATTGTTCCTTCCATGAACAGCAAAATATGTATGCTGGCGAAAAGAGAAAAACACCTTTGTTTTCTTTTCGCCAGCATTATTTTTGTACTTTTGTCGCATATAACAAAACGCAAATGGATATAAATCAGAATTATAGAGAAGCGGTAAAGACCATAAAAGAAGCTATTCTGCGCAGCCAGTACCGTGCAGCCACATCGGTGAACAAAGAACAGCTATCTCTTTATTACGGCATCGGACGTTACGTGTCGAAAAATTCCCGTATAGGCTTTTGGGGTAAAGGAGCAATAGAGCAAATATCT
This sequence comes from Bacteroides sp. MSK.20.82, assembly GCF_019052485.1. Taxonomy (NCBI): domain Bacteria; kingdom Pseudomonadati; phylum Bacteroidota; class Bacteroidia; order Bacteroidales; family Bacteroidaceae; genus Bacteroides; species Bacteroides sp. MSK.20.82. The sequence goes on along the minus strand of NZ_JAHQUN010000022.1, from coordinate 76,564 downwards.
TCTCTGTTGCAAAAAGAATTGCCGGGGCTAAGGGGATTTTCAACTTCGAATATAAAGAATATGCGAGTTTTCTATGAAGAATGGGAACCTGTTCTAAATCGCCAGCCACTGGCTGGCGATTTGGTATTAGATGAAAAATTGCTGTTGAGCGTAATTCGCCAGCCACTGGCTGATGAATTTAACTGGTCAGACTTCTTTTCAATCGGCTTTAGTCATCATATCGAAATAATATCCAAAGCTAAAACTTTGGAAGCAAGGCTATTTTATATACATGAGTGCGCTATTCGCTATTGGAGTAAATACACTTTAAGGGATTACTTAAAAGCAGACCTGTACAGCCACCGGGGAACTTTGCCTAACAATTTCGCACAAACATTGCCTGATACTAAGCAAGCGCTAAAAGCTGTTTGTTCATTCAAAGATGAATACTTGCTTGATTTCATCAATGTGGAGGAACTGGATGAGCAGGAAGAGGATTTAGACGAAAAGATAGTAGAAAAGTCGATTGTTGCCAACGTGAAGAAGTTTATTATGACTTTTGGGCAGGATTTCAGTTTTATAGGCAATCAATATCGTGTTGAAGTGGCTGGAGAGGAAATGTTCATTGATTTGTTGTTTTTCAATCGGGAACTTAATTCTTTAGTGGCGGTTGAATTGAAGTCCGGGAAATTCCGCAGTTCGTATTTAGGACAACTGAATACTTATCTTTCCGCTTTGGATTCATATGTGAGAAAACCGCACGAGAATCCCTCTATCGGAATAATACTTTGCAGAGAAATGAATCAAACTTTTGTAGAATTTGCAGTTCGTGATTATAACAAGCCGATGGGAGTCGCTACTTACCGTACATCCAAAGATATGCCGGAACGACTTCGTAACGCCTTGCCTGACATTGAGGAACTGAGAAAGTTATTGTAGAGCGAAAGCCTATCTCTTTTTTGGCAGGTAATTTCCCTTTGTTGCCTTTGTACACGAAGCCCACCACTAAGCGATTTTCTTCGTTTTTTTGTTACCTGCTATTAGTAATAGGTGGATTTATTTGCTGATAATCAGATTTGTATGGTGATGTGTTAATATGTGGCAAAATATTATTAATAGCTGGCAATTGTGGAAGAAGAGAAAAACAAGAGACTGAAGCTACCTTACTGCTGATAGTTTCCTATTGTAGAAATTGTTTTTTGCTTGATGAAACTTTAGTTTCATCGTCTTGAAACTGGAGTTTCCTCTGCTTGAAACTTTGGTTTCTTCAGCTTGGAACTATAGTTTCATCGCATGGAAACCAACTAGACTAAGCTATTCTTTGATTTATCATTCCAAGGAGCAATATATGATAGTAGCAGGATATGACAGCAAAGCGTGACGGCATTGTGACAACAAAATGTGCTGTCACAATGCTGTCACGCCCTGCTGTCACCTCTTTATTAGCTTATAATCAGTGTGTTATTTAGCTTTTGGTGACAGATGACAGCAATTTTAGATATTTAAATTCTCATGTAGAGGTGAATTTGTTAAAGGTTAAAAAAGGACATAATTTCCGATTTATGGGACACTATATTTATCTTTGCTACCAGTTTTTAAAATCGGAAAAATGAAGATTACGAAGAAGAAAATAGCTTGGGGCATCGTTCTCCTGATATTGATTGTCGGTGGTGTCATTTGTAAGATACGCTGGAAAGTCTGGTTCCACAATATCCCTGAAATACGCTATGTGCTGACGGAAGACCCGCAACGGGTATTTCTGACATTCGGAAATGACGGCGAACTGTCCCGTAATGTGAGCTGGGTGTGCGGAGGCGTTTCCAAGCAGGCAAAGCTGGAATATACAAAGATCGGTTCCGGAGATACTCTTCTCGTTGACGGCTCTTCCAAATTTCTCCGTACACTGGGCGGGTTCGGTTATGCCAACTGGGCAAAATTTAAAGAACTCTCTTATGGCGATTCCTACTCTTATCGGGTATGGAATGACGATCGCTCATCCGATTGGTATTCGTTCACGATGCAACCCGATTCGACTGATCATTTCTCCTTTGTATTTATAGGTGACGTGCAGGATACTTTGCGTGGAAAGACACGTGGCTTTATGGAAAATGTGCGCCATCGCTATCCGCAGGCGGACTTCTATATGTTTGCCGGTGACTTTGCAGAGCGTCCGATGAACTGTTACTGGGATGAAGCCTATCAGAGCGTGGATTCCATAGCTCCCACCAAACCGATATTGGTTTCTCCGGGAAATCATGAATATGTAAAAGGACTGGTACGTGTTTTGGAGAAACGATTTGCTTATGTCTTTTCTTATCTGCTCGAATCGAGGTATAAAAATAATAATGTATATTCTATTGATTACAACGATGCCACTATCATCACGCTGGATAGTAACCGTGATCCTTGGTTCCTCTTCTCTCAACGGGAATGGCTGGAGAAAACGCTGAAGGCTTCGAAAAAGAAATGGAAGATCGTCATGCTCCATCACCCGGTATATTCTATAAAAGGTAAGACGAACAACCTTGCCGTGCGCTGGATGTTCGACGGACTGTTCCGTGAATATGGAGTAGACTTAGTGCTTCAGGGACATGAGCATAACTATGCCCGTATGACTAATAAGAACGATGAGGGCGAAATGACCACCCCGTTGTATCTGGTAAGCCACGCTTCCCCGAAGAGTTACCGTCTATCTTTCAATGATAAGTATGATCGTTTCGGGACGAACCACCGTTTCTACCAGCATATCGACGTGACGGGAGACACGCTCCGGATGCAAGCTTATCTGGAGAATGACTCACTGTACGATGATGTCCGTATTGTGAAGAACGCTTCCGGCACTCAAATCATTGACAATGCAAAAGACATTCCGGAGATACTTGAAATGCCTGCAAGGTTGAGTGGAAAGAAAGCCGAAGAGTTCGAACGGAATGCTGAGAAGTGGAGGAACCGTTCCTTAGTAAAGTAAATACTTCTGTCTCATATCACGGTAGGTCTGCAACTCCTTTTGCCAGCTGTCACGGATTTCCTCTTCCGATTCTCCTTTAAGGATCGCTTTGCGTACCGAATCCGTTCCCATCAGTAAGTCAAACCATCGGGGACGGGAGAAGAATGCTGCGCCTTCGCCGGATAAACGGTAGAAACGCAGAAAGTAACGGAGCGTGAAACCGTTTACGTCTGTTACGTTCCGTAAATCTTCGCCATAACAAGTGACTCCTTTGTGCATCGGATTTTTGTCGAATCCCGGCAGGGAGCGCGGAGTGAAGGCAAAATCGCCATACTTTTTGTTAGGTGCGCCTAACACCTGAAAAGGAAAGGTCGTTCCGCGTCCCACACTGACACGTGTTGCTTCAAAAGGGCAAAGTGAGGCATAAAGGCGGATGGATTGTGCATTGGGCAAGTTGGGAGATGGTTTCACGGGAAGTACATAGGGCTGTCCGTGTTTCCACCCTTTTACGGGAATCACAGTCAGCGGACAAGTCTTTGCCTGGGTAGTCATCCATCCTTCTCCATTGATCATCTGCGCCAGCTCTCCGATAGTACAACCGTGAAGAACCGGCAAAGGCAGCATTCCGACAAAACTTTTATATCCGGCTTTTAATACAGGTCCCTCTACGTAATCGCATGGATTGGGGCGGTCCAGTATAATCATCTCTTTTTTGTTTTCCGCACAAGCTTCCATTACATAATACATCGTACTGATATATGTATAGAAACGTGCGCCCACATCCTGGATGTCGAACAAGATTACATCGATATCTTTCAGTTGGGCGGCAGTCGGTTTTTTATTATCTCCGTAGAGCGAGACGATGGTTACTCCCGTACGGCTGTCTTTTCCGTCTTTTACTGTTTCACCGGCATCCGCGTTGCCGCGGAAACCGTGTTCCGGTGCAAAGACTTTCACTATATCGATTTTTTGTTTTAATAAAGTATCCAGCAGATGAATTGGCTCTGTGCCGACGATGGAAGTGTGGTTTACCACCATTCCTACCCGCTTTCCTTTGATTAACGGCAGGTATTGATCCATACGCTCGGCACCCGTAATTACTTTTCCACTGGCGTATGTAGAACACAGTATTATGAACAGAGAGAAAAGAATGAGGGAACTTCTGGCTTGCATATCAGTAAATTTTTGTAATATTGCACAAAAATATCATTTATCAGTAAGGGAACAAGTAATAACTAGTGAAAAAGTATGAATCCAATAGAAATCATCGACAAATTTTATCCGCAGGATACGGAACAACGACACATTCTACTAATACATAGCCTTTCTGTAGCCCAAAAAGCTTTGAAGATTGTAGATGCACATCCTAACTTACCTATCAACCGCAGCTTTGTCAGAGAAGCCGCGCTTCTGCACGATATAGGAATCTTTATGACCGATGCTCCCACCATCCAATGTTTCGGAGAGCATCCCTACATCGCGCACGGCTATCTGGGTGCAGACCTTTTACGAAAAGAAGGTTTTGAACGCCATGCACTGGTTTGCGAACGTCACACCGGAGCCGGACTGACACTGGAAGAAATCATAGAACGCCAGCTTCCTGTTCCTCATCGTGAGATGGTGCCCGTCACTCTGGAAGAGCAAATAATCTGTTTTGCCGATAAATTCTTTTCTAAAACTCATCTTGACGAAGAAAAGACAGTAGAAAAAGCCCGGAAAAGCATTGCAAAATATGGTGAAGAAGGTCTAAACCGCTTTGATGGGTGGTGCTCTTTGTTTTTATAGCACTAAAAAATAATTAAATAACGGAGATTCTCACGCATTATTGATGAAGATTGTGTACTTTTGCCACTTCAAGCGTAAAACTATTAGTTAATGGCGCCATTGAGAGCAAAAATAATTATATCATTCATATTGCTGATTGTCTTGCTGATGCTTCCTGATGAGGCTACGTCTCAGCGTCGAAGAAGAGGGATGATTGCCTCCAACACTGCACAAACGGATTCCCTTAACAGGAAAGATTCGTTAGGGGCGGATACAGTTGTGGTACGCGTTGACTCTGTAGCACCGACAAAGAAACAACCGCTCGATGCACCGGTTATTTATGAATCTAACGACTCCACCACTTTTACATTGGGAGGTGCCGCTACGCTTTATGGTAGCGGCAAAGTCAACTATCAGAACATTGAGCTGGCAGCGGAAGTGATTTCCATGAATCTGGACAGTAGTACAGTACACGCCTATGGTATTAAAGACACGACGGGAACGATCAAAGGTAAACCTGTCTTTAAAGAAGGTGAAACTGCATACGATACAGAAACAATCAGCTATAACTTCAAGAGCAAAAAAGCGGGAATCACCGATATTATCACTCAACAGGGTGAAGGTTATGTGACCGGTAGCAGAGCCAAGAAAGGAGCAAATGATGAAATCTTTATGGAGCACGGTCGCTACACGACTTGTGATCATCATGACCATCCTCACTTCTATATGCAGTTGACAAGAGCCAAAGTGCGCCCCAAGAAGAATGTAGTGACAGGACCTGCCTATCTTGTGGTGGAAGATGTTCCCCTGCCGCTGGCTGTGCCGTTTTTCTTCTTCCCTTTCTCCAGCAGCTATTCTTCGGGTTTCATTATGCCGACGTATATGGATGATTCAAGCCGTGGTTTCGGTCTGGCGGAAGGCGGATATTACTTTGCTATGAGTGACATCATGGACTTGAAGCTGACAGGAGATATATTCACGAAAGGTTCATGGCGGCTTTCCGGATTGACCAATTATAATAAGAGGTACAAATACTCCGGTACATTGCAGGCGGATTATCAGGTGACCAAGACCGGAGACAAAGGAATGCCGGATTATACGGTTGCCAAAGACTTCAAGGTAGTGTGGAACCACCGTCAGGATGCCAAGGCAAGTCCGAACAGTACTTTCTCCGCCAGTGTGAACTTCTCTACCAGTAGTTACGAACGATCTAACATCAACAACCTTTATAACTCCCAGTTGTTGACTCAGAATACAAAGACATCAAGTATCAGTTACTCCCGTAGTTTCCCCGATATCGGTCTGACCTTGTCTGGAACGACCAATATTGCGCAGACCATGCGTGACTCATCCATTGCAGTAACGCTTCCTGACCTTAATATTACATTGAGCCGTCTGTTTCCCTTCAAGCGGAAGAAGGCTGCCGGAGCCGAGCGTTGGTATGAGAAGATTTCTGTCAGCTATACAGGACGTCTGACGAACAGTATCCGTACTAAAGACGACCGTCTGTTCAAGACCGGCATCAGCGGATGGGAAAATGCGATGAACCATAATATTCCTGTCAGTGCTACTTTTACACTGTTCAAGTATTTGCAGGTCAATCCTTCGGTGAATTATACGGAGCGTTGGTACACCCGCAAGATAAATCAGACGTATAATGAGGAAACAGGGCGTTTGGAACAGAATCTGAATGATACTATTAATGGCTTTTATCGTGTTTCCAACTATTCAGCCAGTTTGTCTTTAAGTACTAAACTGTATGGTATGTACAAACCTCTTTTCATGAAGAAGAAAGAGATACAGATTCGCCACGTTGTCACTCCGCAGGTTGGTATCAGTGGTGCTCCTGCATTTAGTAAATACTGGGAAGAGTATACGGATAATAACGGAAATACTCAGTATTATTCACCCTATACGGGACAGCCTTTTGGAGTCCCTTCACGTGAGGGTTCGAGAACGGTTAGTTTCTCGATTGCTAATAATCTGGAGATGAAATATTATGATGCTAAGAAGGATACATTAAAGAAAGTCAGCTTGATTGATGATTTGAGTGTGAATATGTCATATAATATGGCTGCAAAGGAAAAGCCATGGAGCCCCTTGAGTATGAATCTTCGACTGAAACTGACAAAGAATTATACTTTCAATATGAATGCATCATTTGCTACTTACGCTTATACGTTTGATAAAAGTGGTAATGTGGTCGAAGGTAATCGAACTGAATGGTCGTATGGACGTTTCGGACGTTTTCAGGGGTATGGTTCTTCTTTTAACTATACCTTTAATAACGATACCTGGAAAAAGTGGTTCGGTCCGAAGGAAGACGAGAAGGATAAAGACAAGAAGGAGTCAGAAGATGGAGACGGAGAAGATTCTGAAGGTACGGAAGATGGAACTACGACCAAGAAAGTAGAGAAGGCGCAAGCCGACCCGGATGGTTATCAAGTATTCAAGATGCCTTGGTCTTTAAGTTTCAGTTATTCATTTAATATTCGTGAAGATAGGACTAAGCCTATTAATCGCTATTCGATGAGATATCCGTTTACTTATACTCACAATATCAATATGAATGGTAATGTGAAGATTTCCAATAACTGGTCGCTTTCGTTCAATTCGGGTTACGATTTCCAAGCGAAGGAAATAACGCAGACTTCCTGTACGATTTCTCGTGATTTGCACTGCTTTAACTTGTCTGCCAGTCTTTCACCATTTGGACGTTGGAAATACTATAATGTTACGATTCGTGCTAATGCAAGTATTCTTCAAGACTTGAAATATGAGCAGAGAAGTCAGACGCAAAGTAATATTCAGTGGTATTAGGGTGTTATTAGTAAACGCTTTCTAATTCTGCATAAAGCTTGGGGAGTGATTCCTAAAAATGACGCAATGTATTTTAATGGGACCGTCAGAAATATGTTTTGATATTGTTTGCATAGTTTTATATATCGCTTTTCTGGTGGCATTCTTAATAGAGCCACTTCTAACTCTAAGTTTTCTTTTATAATATTTTGACAGTATATTCTCAAATTTGTTTCTTCTCCTATCTCTGCTAAAATTGTATTTGAGACAGATAAAATGGTACATTCAGATAGGCAGCTTAAATATTCTGTTGCTTCTGTAGCGGTTCCATATTGACACAGTAAATTGCCTGAGAGGGTGAATCGTAATGTTTGTTCTTCTGCTGTGTTACTATCTATTGTGTAATGTCTTATGGTCCCACATATAAGGATGCAAAATGAATCATTCAGTTGTCTGTTTTCAAGAATAGTTGATTTAGGGTGTTTTGTAAAAGTGAAGGCTTTATATGCTTTTTTTAGTTTGACCATGGAGGACGCTGGTATGTATGTGGATAGAGCTTTTATGTAATTTTCAATGTTGAAATCATTTTTACTATGCATATTATTCGTTTTATTATGAGTTATGGTAGGCTTTTTGTTATAAATGTAATGGAAAATGCTATGCGTTTAATATGTATTAGTAATAAAAAATGCAAATATAGAGGTGTTGATGAACTTAAGTTTATGAATGATGAATATTTATCTAAGAATATATTTATCATTTATATATAATCACTTAATTTTGTATTTTGTGATTTGAATTCAGATACGAAATAGATAAAAGTCTATTAAATACAGATTTTGGCGATGAAGAAATGAAAATGCATGTGTTTGATCAATATAGTATATATAATTTATTTAGGCAAGAGAGAGAAATAGACTAAGAAAAAGTATTTGTTTAAAAGAGTGTGCTCCGGACAACACACTCTCTCTGTAAGAAAAGTAATTGTTAACTTAACGCCTTCTAACTTCAAGGTAAACAGAAATATTACCTGTGATCCAATAATCAGCGAAACTCTTGTCTAAGCTCAACTTTTGACCATTATAGTAAAGATCAAAATACCTTGTGCCCAAGATAGCAGAGGCTTCATTCCAAACTTCCTGAATCTTTGTGTTTTCAGATAAATTGGGTACGTAAATGGGATAAATGGCACCATTATCATTAATGAACATGTTGACAAATCTGGGAGTTGCAGATTCTGATGTAGTGTTGATATCTACATCTTCAGATACTGTTTGTGCATACATTGGCAATGAGCAGAATAATGCAAATGCCAAACCGAAAAATAAATTTGTTCGTTTCATTTTACTTTTGGTTTAAAGGTTGATAATTTTTTGTCTCATGAGTACAAAGCAAAGGTAGAATTATTTATGGAAAAAGAACTGAACTTAAATTAATGATTTTCAATTCTATAGAATTTATGAACAATAGTTCATTGTATATTTTGTAGTAGTGAAATAAATACTGATAATATTATATGGTGTTTGGATTTAATCTTGTTTTATAGGATTGATCTATTGGCTAGCTTTATGTATGAGAAATATTTTTTTAAGATTAAATAGACTTAGTGTTGTGTAAGGTAAGCTAATGCGGATATTTAAGAATAGAAAAGTGTAGACAGATATATAACAATATCTAGCAATAATAAGATGAATGGAGAGTTGAGAGTTACTATGCAGCGTCATCATTTATTGTGCAGCCGACTCTCAACTTTCCATTTTCAATTCTCAACTTCTTACCATATTATTTCCGTTTCTCCGTTTGCTTTCAGATAATCGTTTGCACGGCTGAAGTGTTTGTTTCCGAAGAAACCATTGTAGGCAGAAAGGGGAGAGGGATGGGCAGAGCTAAGTACCAGATGCTTGTTGCGGTCGATGAAAGCTCCTTTTCGTTGAGCATAAGCTCCCCACAGGATAAATACAAGATGTTCCCGTTCTTCTGCCAGTGCGCGGATAGCGGCATCTGTAAAAGCTTCCCATCCACGATTCTGATGAGAGCCTGCCTGATGAGCGCGTACAGTCAGAGTGGCGTTGAGCAATAATACTCCTTGCTCAGCCCAGCGAGTCAGGTTTCCGGTAGTAGGAGCGTCTGTACCTATGTCTGCCTTTATTTCTTTAAAGATGTTGACCAAAGAAGGAGGGAAAGGTACTCCGTCGTTTACAGAGAAACAGAGCCCGTGTGCCTGGCCCGGTCCGTGGTACGGGTCTTGTCCGATGATTACTACCTTCACCTTGTCGAAAGGACAGAGGTTGAAGGCGTTGAAAATAAGTTTTCCCGGAGGGAAAATCTGATACTGGCTGTATTCACTTTTTACGAATTCCGTCAGTGTGCGAAAGTAATCTTTTTCAAATTCCGGCTGTAAGTGTGTTTTCCAGCTTTCTTCTATTTGTACGTTCATAGCAATTATATAAGGTGTATATCAAGTTCCTCACATTCTTTGCGCATATCTTCCGGCCAGATGCTGGCTTGTATTTCTCCGATATGAGCTTTGCGAAGGTAGAACATACACAAACGGGATTGACCGATACCGCCACCGATAGATAGTGGAAGTGTGTCGTCCATTAATCGTTTGTGGAAATAAAGTTTCAGTCTCTCTTCTTCGTTTTCTTCTTTGAGCTGGCGTTGTAGCGCTTCTCTGTCTACACGAACACCCATAGAGGATAGTTCGATGGAGCGTTGCAGTACATCATCCCAAAGTAAAAGGTCACCGTTCAGTCCGGGCAGGTTGTTCAGGCCGGTGGATGTGTAGTCATCATAGTCCGGTGCACGTCCGTCATGTTTTTTGCCGTCGCTTAGCTTGCAACCGATACCGATGATAAATACGGCACCGTATTTTTGGCAGATGGCATGCTCGCGGCATTTGGGTTCCAGGTTCGGATAGAGTTGGCGTAGTTCTTCCGAATGGATAAAATGTAATTTCTGGGGCAGACAAGGTTTGATCTGCGGATACATTTCATATACCATGTATTCTGTACGGATCATGGCAGCGTAGATACGATTTACGATCTCTTTCAGGAATTCTACGTTTCTGTCCTCGTTGGTGATGACACGTTCCCAGTCCCATTGGTCTACATAGAGCGAATGGAGGTTTCCGAGTTCTTCATCAGAACGGATGGCGTTCATGTCGGTATAGATACCGTATCCCGGTTCGATATTGTAATCGGCGAGAGTTAATCTTTTCCATTTGGCTAATGAATGAACGACTTCTGCTTGTGCGTCACCTAAATCCTTGATAGGGAATGAAACGGGACGTTCTATACCATTCAAATCGTCATTGATACCCATCCCTTTCAATACGAAAAGAGGGGCTGTCACGCGTCTGAGGCGTAATTCGGATGACAAGTTTAACTGGAAGAACTCTTTTATTTGTTTGATTCCCAACTCTGTTTGTTTTAAGTCGAGTAACGGTTTATAGTTCTTTGGTTTTATCAAGTAACTCATAGGATTGTTGATTGTTAATTGTCGGCAAAGATAGGAATAATATTGATATCTGTATTGGATAATCTCTAAAAGATTGTCAAATTGATAAAGTATATGCTCTAAAGCATTTCAAAATAACAGAATGTTAAGGGGCGATACTGACTTAAGAACTATAAAAAAAGATGAATCATTAGGAAGATGAGAAGATTTTTTATACTTTTGTCATCGCATTTAGGAAATGGCCCCGTAGCTTAGTGAATAGAGCGTCAGATTCCGGTTCTGAAGGTCGTGCGTTTGAATCGCACCGGGGTCACATAAAAATCCCTTGATAATCAGTGGTTATCAAGGGATTTTTGTTCTTATATAACTTTTTTCTTAGCTTCTCGATACCTGTAATCCTTTATCGGAAAGCGTCATTTCAACAAAGCGTGCACGCGGATTAGGAGCCTGTTCGGTCAATATCCGACGGATGCATCCGGCCGCTTGCGGATCTTTAGCCACCATATATAAGTAACCGCCACCTCCTGCACCGGGCAATTTATATCCTAGCGTATAATCTTTAATCTGTTCGATAATAGCTGCTACTGCCGGTGGATTCGTGCCACTGTCCAATGCTTGGTTTTGTATCCAGCTTTTGCCGACAAGATTGCCGAAAGTTTCGAAATTACCTCGCAGGATAGCTTCGCTCATATCCATCGCATGGGCTTTCATCTCTGCTAATAAACTAAGATGCTTTCCGGAGTTAAGGAACATGGAACTGACAATTTCAGCTAAGATGCCTTTGGCTGTACGGGTGATTCCGGTATAATAAAGCAGATGGCAATCCCGATATTCCGGCTGCACAAAGAGCTGGTCGGGTAACCACCGTACTAATGGATGTTGTTCGAAGCCGGATTCGGATTGCAACAGTTTTACGCCGGGGAATACGCCGCCGTATTGATCCTGCCATCCGCCGCCGGTGGTAAGTAATTGTTCCAATACCAGTGTATAATTGCAGATGTCGTTCCTATCCCATGCCAGTCCGCAAAAATCATTGATAGCTCCGAGTACGGTAGATGCAAGGATAGAACTGGTACCTAGTCCCGAACCTGCCGGAATGGCAGCCAGTAAAGTGATTTCCAGTCCTGAACCGAACGCTTTTAGATGTTCTTCCAATGACGCATGAGATTCCGCCGCAAATAATGGGGCAAATCCTGCCAAGGTAAGTGCTGCCTTCGGTATGGAGAAAGGCGAACCGACTTTCTTGTAATCCTGCAATTCCTCATAACTTCGGATAACCTCCACAGCTCCCATATCAATGGAACGAAGTACGATATGGAACTCGTGACATGGTTTGACGTATACTTGTAACGGCGGCTGCCCATTCAACTCAATCGCCAGATTGACTACACTTCCTCCCGAATAGAGAGAGTAAGGAGGTGTATCTGTCCATCCTCCTGCAACGTCAATGCGCACCGGACTACGTCCCCATACGATCTGATCCGAATAAACATTGAGCTTCGGATAGTTCTTTTTTCCGGCAACGGCTTCCAGTAATCCGTCACGGAGTAGCTGGAACGCAGCTTGTTCTTCTCCTTTGCAGCCTTCATTGCCTTGCAGCTTCAGGATACGTGCCCGAAGCATACGGTTATGTATACGCACCATGGGTGCGGCATCCTCTTTCAAGACAGCGGGAACATCCAGATTGAGCCGGACAAATTCATTGGCTGCGTCTTGCAAGTCAAGCTGATAGAATACACTCTTCTCATAATTGGCGGACAATCCTTTCCAGTTATCCCTGCGGAAAGCGCTGCGCTGTGCGTAAAGACGTTCCAGGTTCGCTTGTGCCGATATCTCGTCAGCGGATAGTTTTTCAGCTCTCAGCCATAACTCTTTTCCTTGTTTTAGTTGTGGCTCAGCTGTCATCCAGCGTATTAAAATACCCAGTTCTTCGATGGAAGTCGTTACGGGGAAAACAGGAGCAGCTTGCAGATCATCTGTACGTCCTTTTATGTCTTCCAGCCCAATCTCTCTTTCCTTCATCCACTGTGTGAAAGAGTTCCCCAAGTAGGTGGTCGAGTCATTTCTTAAATCACCTTTGAAAACATCATCCAGCCCATAAGGCCGTGCGACAAAGGCTGCGTCTCCCATAGGAACGATGTCGATGCAGACTCCGTCCGGCAGGTTTATATTCCAATGGTTTTCGGGAACTCCTGTAATAATCTGTCGTGAACCTAATTTCCATCCTTCTCCTACGTGGCTGTTCTCAATCCATAAATTGGCGTTCTCTGCAGATAACTTCACTTGGGTAAACGAGTTTTGTATAAAGATGGCAGGATTCGGTTTTACTTTCCGGTGCATGATACGCCTTTGGTCACGCACTTTATCCTGTATGGCGAGTGTGGAAGAAATCAGTTCCCGACTCGTTCCGAAATGATAAAACTCTCCGCCGGGTAAAGGCAGGATTGCTACCGAAAGTTTGTTTACTTCGTCGTCTGTCGTTTGGGGATGCTCTCCCAGTGCCAGGCCATAATCCGAATATAAATCGTAGTAGCTGATATCATTCGTGCCTTCTTTTAATGACCGTTTCATCAATACCTCAACGGCACGGTCACTTAATATCCATATACCGATATCCATCAGGAAAAGATGGGTCTTTGATAATCCTTCCAATTCCTCTAAAGAAGGTTTCTGCAACATGAAGTCGAGCACTTCCGGCTTCTTGCGGTCCGATACGAATACTCCGTGGTGAGTAGCCAGTGAAGGATTCACCCATAAACCATAACATACGACATCTACTTCCGGAATGTTTTGCAGCGGTTTTTCCGAACGGATATATACGTCTCCGCTGGCTATCAGCGTGTTCAAGCCTTTCGGAGCCTGCTTCATGATTCTTTCGTATAGCGGAAGTTGCAGCGACAGCAGATTCTGTCCCAGCTTTTGTCCTCTCTCCCAACTGAAAACCGGTATGGGAGTCAGTATTTTGCCCGAAGGAGCATAGCCGGGCAAGCGGCGGCTTTGTCCTCCCGCATGCAGCAAAATCTTTTTTTCGTTTCCAATCCATTTGCTGAAAGTCTCTTCCGGTGCAAAAGCCTGATGGCAGGCCTGCAACAGCCAGGTCGTTCCTCCTCCGGAGCCTAACTTGCTGCCTACAGGGTCTGATGTACAAAACCAGTCAGTATGATTCACTTCTTCCAGTTGATGAAAACTGTCAATTAAGTTGGGAGGTAAGGATAATAACTTTTGCATAGTAGAATCGGTATTTATAGGTTTATAACATGATTGTATCCCAGCTATCGCAGAGTGCCTGCATAGAAGGAAACAGCAGATCGGCTCCGGCATCCAGCAACACCTGTCCGTCCAACGGACCGGTATTGACCGCGATTGTGAAAATTCCGGCTTTATGTCCTGCTTCCACGCCCAATGGGGCATTTTCGATAACGATTGCTTCGTCAGCTTTGAACCCTCCTTTTCTTAATGCCATCAGATAAGGTTCTGGATTAGGTTTGCCATATTTCACGTCAAAAGCGGTCACCATTAGCTCTTTATGAAACATTCCCGGAAAATTGTGTTCCAGACGTTCCAACAAAGAAAGCTGTCCCGAACCAGTGACTACCATAGGAGTCAGCCCTTCACTCTTTACTTTCTGCAAAAGTTCCCATGCGCCGGGCATACGTTCTGCTTCCGGATAAGAATTGAACAGGATACTTTTTTCGTGATATATACTTTCTATTTCCTCTTGTGTGGCCTCTTTTCCTAATTCACGTTGAAATACGATATTGATAGTCGATGCCCCCGTGCGTCCTTCGTGCATATATGCTTCTTCCCGGCTCAGATCAAGGCCGTGAGTTTTCATGACTTGATGCCATGCTTCGGAGTGATAGGGCATGGAGTTAAAGAGCACGCCGTCCATATCGAACAGGACGGCTTTCAGTTTCTTTCTCATAATTGGGTTAGATGGAATCTGTTTGATATTTATTCTTTTTTCAGCATATCTTTCAGTTCAGGCACGGTGATCACTACATCATGCTGAGCTTCCGATTGTTTGCCGATATATCTGTAGACTATATTTCTGTCACAATTCACACAACTTTTGATAAACAGTTGGGTAGCAAGATCGGTCTGATTGCCTAATGTTTCGATAATACCTTGTTTCACCTCTGCGGCATTTGCTTTAATCTGGTTCATATCACACAGATCTTCGTCAACACGACAGATATAAATCACTGCTTCATCGCTGAGTTCGATTTTCTCGATCAGAACGTCCTCACTTGCCTGTATCGGGAACTGTAAGTTTGCCATCTGTACCTGCGTTTCCAGTTTAGCCAGGTCGCTTTCGGTGGTGTCGACATCCTTATTGAGAATTTCCTTAATTTCATCTGTTGTCAGTTCGCAGACTACCTGCTCTCCCGAATCTTTACCTATATATATCATTTGCAGGCCCGCTTTACATTTTACAACAAGGTCCAGCAATGACTTTACTTCTTTATTCGGATTCTGGAACATGATTTTCAGGGAAGTCTTCATGCTTTCCGGATTTTTCTGCAGAGTCTTGATGTTGGCAGCCTCTTCGTTCAGATAAAAGGTATACACTACGTTCTCTCCATCATAGACGATGCTGGTGATTTTTCCGGTCTCTCCCATGTCTATCGGACATTGTTTGTTGGCAGCCTCGATGCCTGCTTTGAGTTTGATTTCCTGACAACCGGTGGTTAACATCATCAGTAGTGACAAGCTGATAAACAATATCACTGCATTCGGTCTTCTTACTAATTTTTCCATTGTTCTTTTATTTAGAATTCATTTATTCTTGGGATAAAAAGAGATATACGAAGCAAAGATAGTCATAAAAAATGAGAGATATAACAGAATGGAGGAGATAGTTGCTGGTTGTGTTTTGGATGATAAATCGTATGATAATTTGTCGTTTAGAAGATAATATGTATTTTTGTAGCATGATAAAACTAGTCAATAGCATGAAAAAGAAAGTATTGTTTCTGCTGCCATTGTTTCTGGGTGCTTGTTCGGATAGCGGAGAAAGCCCTGTTATCACGATAGAAAAGCTATATGTGAAAGTAGATCAAGGCGATGGAGAAACCATCCGCGAAGACTATGCAAACCGGATGAGTGAAATGCCTGCTTTGAAAGTGGGAGATAAGGTGGATGCGTTTTTGATCTTGGACGGCAATGGAGCCGAACTGAAATCTTTCCAGCTTCAGAATGGGGAAGAGATGAAGACTGAGCTCCGTTATGAAAAGACAGAAGTCACTACCGAAGGAAATCTGACAGACGAAGAAAAAGGGCAGTTGCGCTTCAAAGATGGCGTGACAAAGACTAAGGTGCTGGTTCATGCCACTATTGAGCATGTAGATAAAAATGGTGATGTACAATTATCTTTTTATCTCTCTTCAAAAGCGGAGTGTGAAGGAGCGCAGGAAGTGATTGACTTGAAAACAGAAGTCGTTGAGAATGAATGAATCCTGAAAGGGAGTGAGTCACTTTAACGTAACGAAGGAAATATAATAAAAAGAAGCGGTCTCCGGAGAGGCCGCTTCTTTTTATTGTCAGTTATTGGATATTACAGTTTAGCCTGAATAGCCTTTGATTCTTCTTCGTATCCCGGTTTGTTCAGCAAAGCAAACATATTTTTCTTGTATGCTTCCACGCCCGGTTGGTTGAAAGGATTCACGCCCAACAGATAGCCGCTGATGCCGCAAGCTTTTTCGAAGAAGTACAGCAGACCGCCGATGTTGTATTCGCTCAGTTCCGGAAGAACGATGCGCATGTTGGGTACACCGCCGTCTACGTGAGCCAGCTGAGTTCCCAGTTCGGCCATTTTGTTCACTTCGTCCACCCGTTTGCCGGCAAGGAAGTTCAGGCCGTCCAGATTAGCTTCATCGAAAGGAACTTCCAGTTTATGGTCTACTTTATCCAGTGAGATCACAGTTTCGAAGATCGAGCGTTCGCCTTCCTGAATCCATTGTCCCATAGAGTGCAGGTCGGTAGAAAAGTCAACAGATGCGGGGAAAATACCCTTGTTGTCTTTACCTTCGGATTCTCCGTAAAGCTGTTTCCACCATTCACTTACGTAGTGCAGTTTCGGGCAGAAGTTGACAAGGATTTCAATCTTCTTGCCTTGTCTGTACAGTTCGTTGCGGGTAGCAGCGTAGATAGCCGCAGGGTTTTCTGCAAACGGAACGTCAGAACCGCATGCCTTTTCCATATCGGCAGCACCGGCAACCAGTTTGTCGATGTCGAATCCGGCAACTGCGATCGGCAGCAAACCAACCGGAGTGAGCACAGAGAAACGTCCGCCTACGTTGTCCGGAATGATAAATGTCTTGTATCCTTCTTTGTCGGCAGTCACACGTGCAGCACCTTTCTTGGCGTCTGTCACGGCAACGATGACTTTCTTGGCGGTTTCTTTGCCGCGTTGGTCTTCACATTGCTTTTTCAGCAGACGGAAAGCAAGAGCGGTTTCGGTAGTCGTTCCCGATTTGGAGATATTGATAACGCCGAATTTCTTGTCTTTCAGATATTCGGTCAGTTCATACAGATAGTCTTCGCTGATGTTATGTCCAGCATAGATCATGACAGGAGCAGTTTTCTTGTCCTGCAACCATGTGAAACTGTTAGACAGCGCTTCGATTACGGCACGTGCGCCCAGATAGCTGCCACCGATACCTGCTACGATCACTACTTCGCAGTTGTCTCTTAATACTTTTGCAGTAGCGTTCAGGTCAGCCAGATGCTCTTTGCTGATGGACGAAGGCAGATGTAACCATCCCAGGAAGTCGTTACCTTCTCCTGTTCCTTTTTCCAGCATTTCCTGTGCAGCTTTTACCTCGGCTTCATAAGCAGAAACCTTTTCTTTGGAGATGAATCCAAATGTTTTTTCAATGTTCAAGCTAATCATATCTATCAATTTTAAGTAATATGTAATAGGTAATAGGTATTAAGTAATAAGTATTATGCATGAGACGTAAAGCTTAGGTGGCTACGGTTAATACCTAATACTTATTACTTATTACCTATTTTTCTCATCTAAAAGAATCAGTCAGCAATTTGATCTCTATCATGGGTGAGATGCGTTCATACAAGATATTGTATACGGCATCCAGTATCGGCATGTTGACGTGGTGATGCTTGTTGATCTCTTTGATGCACTTCGTGCCGTAGTATCCTTCCGCGATCATTTCCATTTCAATCTGCGCACTTTTAACGGAATATCCCTTGCCTATCATCGAACCGAACGTGCGGTTACGGCTGAAGTTGGAGTATCCTGTCACCAATAAGTCTCCTAAATAAACAGAATCATCTACATTTCTGTTCAGGGGATGTACTGTATTCAGGAAGCGGTTCATTTCCTGAATCGCATTGGATATCAGTACTGCCTGGAAGTTATCGCCGTATTTCAGTCCGCTGCAGATGCCGGCGGCAATGGCGTATACATTTTTAAGCACCGAACTGTATTCGATGCCGGCTACGTCGTCGCTGACGGAAGTCTTGATGAAGCTGCTTCCCAAACGGCGGGCGAAGATGCGCGCTTTGTCCTTGTCCGGGCAGGCGATGGTCAGATAAGAGAGGCGTTCCAGCGCTACTTCTTCTGCGTGGCAGGGACCTGCCAGTACTGCGATGTTTTCGGGTGGTACGCCATATTCTTTTGTGAAATATTCCGATACAATCACGTTGTCATCGGGTACGATTCCTTTGATAGCAGTGATAATAAACTTATCCTTAATCTTTGTTTTCAGCTTTTTCAGATGAGCTTTCAGATAAGGAGAGGGGGTGACGAAAATCAGTGTATCCGATTCCTTCACGACATCGTTGATGTTAGAACTGAAAGTGATACGCTTCGTGTCGAATTTCACCCCTGTCAGATAGGCGGGATTATGTCCAAGTCTCTTAAAATCAGCGATGCGGTCATCTCGTCGCATGTACCAATTAATAGAGTCTTCCTGAGCCAGACACATCTTTGCGATGGCTGTAGCCCAACTTCCTCCGCCCATTATCGCTATCTTACCGGGTAGTTTCATATTTAGTTGAAAGTTGAAAGTTGAAAGTTGAGAGTTGGTCATTAAAAAGGTTGTTCAAGTAACAACTTTCAATTCTCAACTCTCAACTCTCAACTTATTTAAGTTTATTTATCCACTCGGTCACGTCGTTCACGCTTGGATTGGTCAGTTCTAATTTGTATTTCTTATTGATTCCGCAGATGTCCTGGTGCAACTTTTGCGGATTAACATCCTGCATATCAGCTACTGTGTTGTAGCCGGCTTTCTGGATGACCGGCACCCAGTCTTCTGCAATACCCAGTTCCATGTATTTGGCGGCAGGGTCTTTCTTGATTACTTTCTCCGGACGCATTTGCGGGAAGAACAGTACTTCCTGAATGGTGGTCTGTCCTGTCATCAGCATCACCAGACGGTCGATACCGATACCGATGCCGGATGTAGGAGGCATGCCATATTGCAAAGCACGCAGGAAATCCTGGTCGATAATCATTGCTTCGTCGTCACCCTTGTCGGCAAGACGCATCTGTTCTTTGAAGCGTTCTTCCTGATCCAGCGGATCGTTCAATTCCGAGTAGGCATTGGCCAGTTCCTTGCCGTTTACCATCAGCTCGAAACGTTCGGTCAGTCCAGGTTTGGAACGGTGCATCTTTGTCAGAGGCGACATTTCCACCGGATAATCGGTGATGAAAGTCGGCTGGATGTAGCTGCCTTCACAGAATTCACCGAAGATTTCATCAATCAGTTTGCCTTTGCCCATGGTGTCGTCGATTTCTTCCATCTTCAGTTCTTTGCAGATCTGACGGATTTCTTCTTCGCTCTTGCCGTTGAGGTCATATCCTGTCTTTTCTTTGATGGCGTCGAGGATAGGCAGACGGCGGTAAGGAGCTTTAAAGCTGATTGTCTTTCCGTCTACAACGGTTTCGGTGCTTCCGTTTACGGCGATACAGATGCGTTCCAGCAACTTTTCGGTGAAGCTCATCATCCAGTTGTAATCCTTGTACTGTACATAAAGTTCCATACAAGTGAATTCGGGGTTGTGGGTTCTGTCCATTCCCTCGTTACGGAAGTTCTTTCCTATTTCGTATACACCTTCAAAACCACCTACGATGAGTCGTTTCAGATAAAGTTCCGTTGCGATGCGCAGGTAGAGGTCTATATCCAGTGAGTTGTGGTGAGTGATGAACGGACGTGCGCTTGCTCCGCCTGCGATGGATTGCAGGATCGGTGTTTCTACTTCCGTATATCCGGCTTCGTCGAGGGCGTTGCGCAGTGTTCTCACTACGGTGGCACGCTTTTCGAATGTCTCTTTGATGCCTTCGTTTACTACCAGGTCCACATAACGTTGGCGATAACGGAGTTCGGGATCTTCAAAAGAGTCGTAAGCTACGCCGTCTTTATATTTTACGATAGGCAGCGGTTTGATAGACTTGGCAAGTACGGTCAGTTTCTTGGCATGGATACTGATTTCGCCCATTTGTGTACGGAACACGAAACCTTCGATACCTACGAAGTCACCTAAGTCGAGCAGGCGTTTGAATACAGAGTTGTACAATTCCTTGTCTTCTCCCGGACAGATGTCATCACGTGTGATGTATACCTGTATACGACCTTTAGAGTCCTGCAGTTCGATGAACGAAGCCTTGCCCATCACGCGGCGGCTCATAATACGGCCCGCTACAGAAACTTGACGCGGTTCGTCTTCATCTTTGAATTCTGCTTTTATATCAGTAGAGAAAGCATTGGTTACATACTCTGCAGCGGGGTACGGATCGATACCCATTGCACGAAGCTCATTCAGACTATTGCGCCGAATAATTTCCTGTTCACTTAGTTCTAATATATTCATTTCGTTATGTATTAACTCAATTTTGGAGGCAAAAATACGAAACTTTTCTCATATATCCTGTAATCCGTCTCTTTTTTGTATCTTTGCGCCCTCAAAACAATAGGTATGACAGGACAAAAGACACCCACTGCGCTGGGTACGGAAAAGATCGGGAAGCTTTTAATGCAGTACGCCATTCCGGCAATTATCGCCATGACGGCATCTTCTCTTTATAATATGGTAGATAGTATTTTCATCGGTCACGGGGTGGGGGCAATGGCTATTTCGGGGCTGGCACTTACGTTTCCGCTGATGAACCTTGCAGCGGCTTTCGGTTCGCTGGTAGGTGTGGGAGCGGCTACACTGGTATCGGTGAAGCTGGGACAGAAAGATTATGATACGGCACAACGGGTACTTGGCAATGTGCTGGTATTAAATATTATCATCGGACTGGCTTTTACGGTTCTTACCCTGATCTTCCTCGATCCGATTCTTTACTTCTTCGGGGGAAGTGAGGCGACTGTCGGCTATGCCCGCGACTATATGGTGGTTATCCTCTGGGGAAATGTCATCACCCATCTTTACCTGGGCCTGAATGCGGTACTTCGTTCCGCAGGGCATCCACAGAAGGCGATGTATGCTACGATTGCTACCGTGGTCATTAATACGATACTCGATCCTATTTTTATTTACGGCTTTGGCTGGGGAATACAGGGTGCGGCTATCGCTACGATTACCGCACAGGTCATCGCACTTCTCTGGCAGTTCAAGCTGTTTAGTAATAAGGACGAACTCCTGCATTTTCATAAAGGCATTTTCCGACTGAAAAAGAAGATTGTTTTTGATTCTCTGGCCATTGGTATGGCTCCCTTTCTGATGAATCTTGCCGCCTGCTTTATCGTCATCCTTATTAATAAGGGGCTGAAACAGCACGGAGGGGATCTGGCTATCGGAGCTTTCGGCATTGTCAACCGTCTGGTATTCCTCTTCGTTATGATTGTGATGGGTTTGAATCAGGGAATGCAGCCCATTGCCGGCTATAACTTCGGCGCCAAACAGTATCCGCGCGTGACGCAAGTGCTGAAAATAACGATTTATGCCGCGACCATTGTTACAACCATCGGTTTTCTGATGGGAATGTTTATTCCGCAACTGGCTGTTTCTATCTTTACGACGCACGAAGAATTGGTGAATATCTCGGCAAAGGGCTTACGGATTGTTGTGATGTTTTTCCCGATTGTCGGTTTTCAGATGGTGACTTCCAACTTCTTCCAGAGTATCGGTATGGCGAGCAAGGCTATCTTTCTCTCTATTTCCCGTCAGGTGCTTGTACTGATTCCTTGCCTGTTGATTCTTCCCCGGTTTTACGGGCAGCTCGGCGTGTGGATCAGTATGCCTATCTCTGATTTGATAGCCAGTCTGATTGCAGGAGGGATGCTTTGGTGGCAGTTCCGTCAGTTCAGAAAGGCAACTGCCTGATCTGTTTATTCCGATACTCTTTCGGAGAGACACCTACGTATTGCTTGAAATACTTACCGAAGAAAGACTGAGTCGGGAAATTCAGCTTTGTTGCAATTTCCTTGATGGTGAGATCGGAGTTTTCGAGCAGTTGTTTGGCTTCGGTAATTACCATTTGTACAATCCATTGCAGGGCGGTACTACCGGATTTTTCTTTAATGACAGCAGAAAAGTACCGGGAAGAAAGGTACTGTTTACTGGCATAGAAGGTAACGTCCCGTTCCTGCTGATAATAGCGGAAGAGGGTAATGACGAAGTTCTGAAAGATTTTATCCTTTTTGTCTTGCGATAAAGGTTTGAGAGGCTGGTTGGTAAAATAAACGTTCAGCAATTCATAGCATAAGGTTTGCCCCCATGATTTGATGAGCTCGGATATCAGGTGCTGTCTTTGCAGCGGGATGTCATGTGCTTTTATATCCATTCGCTGTTGTAGGGCTTTGATTAATTGTTCCAGATAGTTGTATTGATATTCTGTAATTGAGAAACAGGGATTTTCCCGTAGATAGAGCAGGTTTTCTGAATTGACTATCTTATTAACGATCGGAATAATATAATTCAAATCCACCTCCAGCATAATCCCTTTTATATCCTTGCTGATACGCTGGATGCGCAAGAGACTGCCTGTCATATAAATGCAGACACTTCCTTTACTTATTAAATACGACTTGTCATTCAGGGCAACTTCCACTTCTCCTTTCTGGCAAAAAAAGAAACCACACTTGTCTATGGTAGATATCATATAGCCTTCTTTTTCCGTAGCATTCTCCGGAGATATTATAACATAACTAAAAGGTATCTGTTGTTCCATTTCCTCTTTTCTTTTGGGGTGGTTTCTGTTGCAAAGAAACGTATAAATAAATACAAATAGCAAAGTATTTGAGGATTTTAAGTTGAAAAAACTGCAAATCGGACAATTTATAGCTTAAATCAACCTTTTTACTTTTATCTGCTTGGGATACTTTTGCATGAACTAAATAACAAATGAAAATATGAAACGATTCAACTTTTTATTAACAGGAATTTTAGTCGTTTTGTTGGCATCTTGCAGCCAACGTACACAGATTACAGATAGCAAACCTACAGTGAAGATTGATACTGTACTTTCTGCCGGTGGACAGACGGCTTTGCAATTTCCCGGACGGGTGAAGGCGGCGCAGGATATAAGTTTATCATTCCGTGTAAGCGGAACTATATTGCGTATGTACGTCAACGACGGAACGTATGTGCGCAAAGGACAGCTGCTTGCCGAACTGGACCCTGCTGATTATCAGATTCAGCTGGATGCTGCGGAAGCGGAGTATCAAAGTGTGAAGGCGGAGGCGGAGCGTGTGATGGCACTTTATAAGGAGAATGTAACGACTCCCGACGCCAATGATAAAGCGATGTACGGGTTGAAACAGATAACCGCCAAGTACAATCATGCGAAAGATCAGCTGGAATATACCCGTTTGTATGCTCCTTTCAGCGGATATGTACAGAAACGTCTTTTTGATTCCCATGAGACTATTGCGGCCGGTATGCCCGTTGTCTCCATTATCAGCGAGGGGACACCGGAGGTGGAAATTAATCTTCCGGCAGTAGAATATATCCGTCGCCAACAGTTCACCGGTTACACTTGTACGTTCGACATTTATCCCGGTCAGGAGTATGCGCTCGATCTGATAAATGTCACCCCTAAAGCGAATGCCAATCAACTGTATACGATGCGTTTGCAGTTGAAGAAAGGTGAAGCGCAGGCGCTTCCTTCCCCCGGAATGAATACAATGGTCACTATAGAATGTACCGAAGGGGAAGTGCGTCATCTGTCCGTTCCTACGGGTGCGGTTCTTCGTGATAAGGGGATGGCGAGTGTTTTCCTTTATGATGCTTCCAGCCGGACCATCCGTCGTTGTGATGTGACAGTCACCCGTCTGCTGGGCAGCGGCAGGTGCCTGGTGACTGCGGAGGGCTTGAAGCCCGGTGACTTGATTGTTGCTTCGGGAGTACATCATGTGAAAGATGGGGAACAGGTAGAACCCCTTTTGCCTGCTTCTAAAACCAATGTGGGAGGATTGCTATGATCGATATAAGTAAATGGGCATTTGAAAATAAGAAGTTAATTTACTTCTTGATTGCGGTGCTGATAGTCGGAGGAGCTTATTCCAGCTATGAAATGAGTAAGTTGGAAGACCCGGAAGTAACGGTGAAAGTCGCCATGGTAGTGACTACCTATCCCGGAGCGTCCGCACATCAGGTGGAACTGGAAGTGACGGATGTACTTGAAAAGAATATCCGTACAATGGGGAATATAGATAATGTAGAAAGTTATTCTTACAATGATCTCTCCCTGATTCAGGTGGAACTGAAAACGACCGTCAAGGAGGCAGATGTGGAACAATGCTGGGATTTGTTGCGGCGTAAGGTAGCGAATGCACAGGCGGAACTTCCCGAAGGCGCTGCTACTCCCCTTGTGAAAGATGATTTCGGAAATGTGTACGGTATGTTTTATGCGCTGACAGGAGACGGATTGCAGGACAGGGAACTGTCTGATTATGCCGAACTGATAAAGCGGGAAGTCAGCGAACTGGACGGAGTGGAACGGGTTGACTTGTATGGAAAGCGTGAGGAATGCATCAACATCTCTTTACTGCAGGACCGGATGGCGAATCTGGGCGTGAAACCTGCCGAAGTTCTCGCTACCTTGAACGGACAGAATAAAACCACTTATACCGGATACTACGATAATGGCGATAATCGTATTCGGGTAACGGTGAGTGACAAGTTCAAGACGGTAGAAGATATCGGACGTATGCTGATTCAGGGGCACGATGATGACCAGTTACGTTTGAGTGACATCGCCCGAATTGAGAAAGATTATGAGAATCCTACCCGCAATGAACTCTTTTATGACCGGCAGCGTGCCATGGGAATACTGATTGCGGCTTCTTCCGGTTCGGATATCATCAAGATTGGCAAACGGGTAGAACAGAAACTGGACGAATTGAAAGCGGAGCGGCTTCCGACAGGAGTGGAGTGTCATAAAGTATTCTACCAGCCGGAACGTGTATCCGGTTCGTTGGGAACATTCATTCTTAATCTGATCGAATCGGTCATTATCGTAGTTGTCATTCTGATGATAACGATGGGATTCAAGAGTGGAGTTATTATCGGAATCAGTCTGGTGGTAACGGTGTTCGGCTCCTTTCTGTTCCTGTATTTTGTGGATGGCACGATGCAACGGGTTTCGCTGGCGTCATTTGTGCTTGCTATGGGGATGCTGGTTGATAATGCGATTGTTATTATTGACGGTATACTGGTCGATCTGAAAGCCGGCAAGAGCCGTATGGAGGCAATGACCGCTATCGGGCGGCAGACTGCGATGCCTTTGCTCGGAGCCACTTTGATTGCTATCATTGCTTTCCTGCCTATCTTCATGTCTCCCGATACTGCAGGGGTGTATACGCGCGACTTATTTATCGTGCTGGCGGTTTCGTTACTGCTTAGCTGGGTACTGGCTCTGGTGCACGTACCGTTGATGGCCAACCGAATTTTGCATCCCGAAGTTTCGAAAGAAGCGTCAACTACCGGAAAACGGGTGTATGAAGGAAAGATTTATGCCGTCCTACGTTCCTTGCTGCGGTTTAGTCTGGCTCATCGCTGGAGTTTTGTCTTTGCGATGGTAGCGTTGGTTGCTCTTTCAGCTTTCAGCTATCGGTTCATGAAACAGGGTTTCTTTCCGGATATGGTGTACGATCAGCTTTATATGGAATATAAATTGCCGGAAGGAACAAATTATACCCGTGTCACACGTGACTTGGAAGAGATTGAAGCCTATCTGAAAACTCGTCCGGAAGTGACCCATGTCACAGCTTCCGTCGGTGGTACCCCCGGTCGTTATAATTTGGTGCGTAACATAGCCAATCCTTCTTTGGCATACGGTGAATTGATTATAGACTTTACTTCTCCCGATGCATTGGTGGATAATATGCCCGAGATTCAGCAATATCTTTCGTCTCGTTACCCCGATGCCTACGTGAAACTGAACCGCTATAACCTGATGTTCAAGAAATATCCGATCGAGGCACAGTTTACGGGGCCGGACCCGGTTGTTTTGCATCAATTGGCAGACAGTGCCCGCAGCATTATGGAAAGCTGTCCGGATGTATATCTGATAACTACGGACTGGGAGCCGCAGATTCCCGTGCTGACCATTGAATATGACCAGCCGACTGCCCGCGCTATCGGACTGAGCCGTAATGATGTAAGCCTCTCGTTGCTTTCGGCCACCAGTGGCATTCCCATCGGTTCTTTCCACGAAGGAATCCATCGGGACAATATCTATCTGCGCTGCCTTGACGAACAGGGAAGACCGATTGAGGATTTGGATAACACACAAATATTTTCTTCTCTTCCTTCTTTGAATGGCTTGTTGACGCAGGAGATGATGATGAAACTGAAAACGGGAACGCTTTCGAAAGACGAACTGGTAGAAACCTTGATGGGAACTACTCCGTTGAAACAGATCAGCAAGCGGATCGATGTACAGTGGGAAGATCCCGTCGTCCCCCGCTATAACGGGCAGCGTAGCCAGCGTGTACAGTGTTCGCCTGTTCCGGGAATAGAAACAGAGAAGGCACGCCAGTCCATTGCCGCACAGATAGAGCAGATCCCATTGCCCGACGGTTATAAACTGCAATGGCAGGGTGAAAGGAATGCCAGTACGAAATCTATGCAGTATTTGTTCAAGAACTTCCCGTTTGCCATTATTCTGATGATCTCGATACTGATTATGCTGTTTAAAGACTATCGTAAGCCGATTATCATTTTCTGCTGCATACCGTTGGTTTTTGTCGGTGTAGTCGCCGTGATGTTGCTGACCGGGAAGACATTCAATTTTGTGGCGATTGTCGGCACATTGGGATTGATCGGTATGATTATAAAGAACGGAATTGTGCTGATGGATGAAATTACGTTGCAGATCAGCCAGGGAGTAGAACCGGTCACTGCGTTGATCGATAGCTCCCAGAGTCGTCTCCGTCCGGTGATGATGGCTTCGCTGACCACTATTCTTGGAATGATTCCGCTGTTGCCCGATGCTATGTTCGGTTCGTTGGCAGCTTCTATCATGGGAGGATTGCTGTTTGGCACGCTCATCACGTTGCTCTTTATCCCGATTCTGTATGCATTATTCTTTCATATCAAAAAGACAGACAAATGAAAAAAGAATTTCTCGTAGCTGTTAGTGTTTTGTTTGGAATGGCGGCTTCTCTTTCTGTTTCGGCACAAGAGAAGCTCAGCCTGAAACAATGCCGTGAAATGGCTCTAAAATATAACAAGGAAATGGCTGCTGCCGATAAACAGACGGAGGCAGCCCGGCTGCTGTCTCTCAGCTATAAAGCTAACTTCTTCCCCAATTTTACAGCAAGCGGAACCGGACTGTATAGTACGGCAGACGGCAGCTTGGGCATTCGGGGAGGAAATCTGCCGGTATTCCTGCCCGATCCCGTTACTGGAGAGTTGGCAACAAGCGGTTACGCTTATTTCCCCGGATTGAATCTGGACTATAAAGTCGGGACCGTCTATACAGGCGGAGTACAAGTGGAACAACCGCTTTATATGGGCGGAAAGATTCGCGCCGCCTATAAAATGTCATTGCTCGGCAAGGAAATGGCACATCTGAATGAGGAACTGACTGCATCCGGAGTGATTCTGAATACAGACAAGGCTTATGTGCAACTAGTGAAAGCCAAAGAAATGAAGAAAGTAGCGGAGAAATATCATGTGTTGCTCAATGAGCTGTTTCGGAATGTGAAGAGTGCCCACCAGCATGGCATGAAACCTCAGAATGATGTGTTGAAGGTACAAGTGAAACTTAATGAGAGTGAGCTGGCATTGCGCAAGGCGGATAATGCGCTCCGTCTTGCCGGCATGAATCTTTGCCACTATATCGGTCGGCCTCTGACAGCGGGGATTGATATCTCGGATGAATTTCCGGAAGTGGAGCAAGAGTGGAAGACACAGGTTGCCGATATCAGTGCCCGTCCCGAATATGGTATTTTGAATAAACAGATCGCCATGGCCGAGCAGCAGGTAAAGCTGAATCGGAGTGAACTGCTGCCACGTGTGGGAGTGAAGGGAAGTTATGACTATTTCCATGGATTGGAAATCAATGACGAAACTTTGATGAAAAAAGGATCATTCTCCGTCTTTCTGAATGTTTCAGTACCTCTGTTTCATTTTGGCGAACGTATGAATAAGGTGCGCTCTGCCAAGGTAAAACTGGAACAGACTCGTCTTGAACAGGAAAATGCCAATGAAAAGATGTTGCTTGAATTGACGCAGGCCACTAATAATTTGGATGAGGCCCGACTGGAATGCGAGCTTTCAGAACGTTCGCTGGAACAGGCGGAAGAGAATATGAAAGTCAGCGGCAAACAGTATGAGGTGGGATTGGAAACTCTTTCGGATTATCTGGAAGCGCAAGTTATGTGGCAACAGGCGTATCAGACGAAAGTGGATGCCCATTTTCAGTTGTATGTAAACTATGTGGCTTACTTGAAAGCGGCGGGGCAACTGCAATAAAGTTCTCAAACTATTCTCATCGCCTTGAGAAAAAATTCTCACCACAGTGAGAAAAAATACTCATGCCTATGAGAATATTTTCTCAAAGGGGTGAGAATAATTCTGCTTCTACCAATCGTATTTCTCGATGTATATATCGAAGGTCGGTTCGTATTTTATTCCGTGTTTTATGAAGATAGCGGCAATCTCTTTTTGATATAAAGAAATATAGAGAAGATATAGTGAGTGTATTTGAGACATATATGTCTCGAAGATAAATTCCTGGTTACTTGCACTTCCCGATTTATTAGGTTACTTTTGTAGCGTATTAAATGAAGAAAGGAGATAGGTGAGTATGGCAAGACCGATTAAAGAAACTCCGATACTTTTCGGAGAAGATGCACGGCGGTTTGAAGAGCGGATGAAAGAAAAACGCAGGGAGACCTCCGAGCAGCGGGCAAAAAGATTGAAAGACTACGAACTGGCAATGAAAATATTTAAAAAATAGATATGGATCGTCAGTTAATAGAGACAACGTATGAGATGCGTAAACTAGATACCTCAGAAAAAATAGAATCGTTCGATTGCGGAGATACCGACTTGAACGATTTTATTTTGAATGAATCTTTCCTGTATCGGGAAGCTTTGCTGGCTGTCAGTTATGTACTTGAGAATAAAGTTAATCAGCGATCGGTTGCTTATTTCAGTCTTGCCAATGACAGGATCTCTTTGTCTGATTTTGAAAATAAAACTGAATTCAATCGTTTCCGCAAACATCGGTTTGTGAATGAGAAGCGTTTAAAAAGCTATCCTGCTGCAAAGATTTGTCGTTTGGGTGTTGACTTGTCTGTAAAAGGTCAATCAATAGGCTCATTCCTATTGAATTTTATTAAAAGTTATTTTATTATTGAGAATAAAACAGGTTGCCGTTTTTTAACTGTTGATGCGTATGCGGCTGCTGTGCCTTTTTATATGAAAAACGGTTTTGTCCCATTGAATGATGAAGATGTGGATTCTGCTACACGTTTGCTCTACTTTGATCTGAATGATATTGTGAAATAATTCAGATTCTGTTCTACTTTTATATAATATAAAATGATGGATTGGTAATGTTAATTGTTACAACATAGTCTTTTGAATTTATATAATAGTGACGATTGCTTTGTTTCTAATTTTCCCCAAACATTTATTAGCCTCTTTTGTTATTTTCCGAAAACTATTTGTAACTTTGTCATCGGAACGTAGCATACCGTTTAAAGGTGTGCGATTGCGCGTTTCCTCGGCTAATAGGAAATTGTAACGGATTTTTTTGATGTATGCCGGGAAGACGCCTGTACTTCTATGACTTCTCATAGGGTACGGGCTGTCTGCCCGTATACATCAGGTAGCCGTTACTACCTCCTATTAGCGGGATGTGACAGCTCCGTACTCTTTTATAATATAAAAGGTACGGAACTAGGTAAGAGTATTAACTTAGTTCCGTTTTTTTATGTCCTATTGGCTCACAACAAAACAAATGTCTGAAAGACATGGCGTTCAGGAAGCAACTCTGCGAAACTGGGCGAATCTCGGTTACATTACCAGTTGCCGGATGGGCAACCAACTGTTCTTGGATGACGAAAGTCTGACTGCCTATCTCGAAGCTCACAAAAGGCTTGGATTGCAAGCGGATTATCTGGCAAAGATTGTGGAAGAGAAAAAGCTGGAACGCGACTTTATTATTTCCAGATATGATGATCTGCTATATGTATTGCGAACACAGAAAACGTGTAAACCTCTATATGAAATTATTATTCGTGAACTTTCCCAATTGATTGTTCATCCCGGAGCCCGTGATATTTTCTACTCCATCTCTATGGGGGAGTCAATAGAGAAAGTTGCCGGTCGGCATCGAATTACTTATGACAGGGCGTTACAGATTTATAATTCTCATCTCAGAGGACTGAAAGTGAGAAAGAATGTGTTGGCTACTTATCGGAAACATATCATAGATGCCCGTTTTCAGTCTTTGGCGGATAAAAGCAAGAATATAAATTTGAATCAGGAAGAAAGGGTACTCCAATTGTCTGTCGGCAAAGTGGCCGATACGAGGCTGACTAATGTCTTGTATAAAGAAGAAATCCGGACGGTAGGGCAACTGCTGGAATTAGTATCGGGAAAGGGATGGAGATGGCTGCTGAAAATGGAAGGAGTAGGGAGGATTTCTTATGACCGCTTGCTGTCCAATCTTCAGTTGGCGGGAGTGGTCGATGAAAGTTTGGAGCAGATACTTTCCGGTCGTTCTGACAGATGATGAGGGGCAAAAGTCAATAGTATTAGGAGAGTTGCTACTGACTTTTGACATCTCCTCGTCTCTTTGTGGTGATGATTCTTCCGTTTTTTAGGGTAGACTACGCATTTGATTCTTTTGATTAAAAACGTTTTATCTTTATAAATTTATTCTGGTACCCCTCAAATATATGCTCTGACGTTTCATTTTCCAATTTCTCTTCAATAGCGTTTACTATTGTGAAGGGGATGGTTTGCCCGTCTTCATTTAAAATCCTGAGGTTGGTTCTCTTTCCATCTATCTCTCTAATGTTCAGTAGTATATAACCTTCTTCTTTAGAGGGGGTACATGAAGTCATCAGGAAATTGTCTTTCTCAAAATGGAAGGCTGAGTACTCTGTGGGTTTATGATTCTCTGTTCCTGTCGGCATTACCCGGGCATATAGAGGAATACGTGAGCTCCAGCCAAACTTGGTAGCAAGGTTGTTAGATGGGTCAACGGAAGAGGTCAGATGGTAACTCCAACGGAACTCTCCTTCTTGGGAAGCTTTGAAGTTGGTATTCCAGTAATTATTCATCACCCACGAGTAGACATGAGGCCTTTCGTATTGTTTCTGATATTGAAATTTACCGAGATTTATGTCTCCTAGTTGATAGAGGGGGATGAGGCTGCTTCCTATAATAATTTGCGCCTGATTATTTTGTACCGATACAAAGTTTTGAACAGTATTCCAGTCTGTAGATGTCCCTTCCAGTTGATTCTTGCCAGATATAACTGTTCCGCCCTGAACGTCGAATGCCAGTTTTCCTTCGGGCAGTTGGAAGGGAAAAGCAACGTATATCCCTGAGGGATCCGTTTCCGGCAGACGCTTGATTGCGTACTCCAGTTCTATTCGTTTGGTATCATGATATAATTTAATTTCCAGATTGACCCCGAATGCTTCGTCTGTTCCCGGAGATTTTCCCTGCAACAGGATACGTTGATAAATAGGTCCATTCGAACTGTCGATGATCCGGCACTCACTCAATCCTGTTCTGTTGTAATCATCCAGGCGATATTGGGCCAATTGGTCACGATTACCTAATTTCTCATAGATAAAAGCACCCAGTTCCCATGGAGACGAACTATCGACCAGTTCACAATTCAATTCTTTATCATACAAACTTTGGATCGTTCCTTTGTCCGGGTTGAGTTGTAGTTTGTAGAAATGATTTTCGATACTGGCATTGTTTATTGTAATAGTTCCTGTATCAGTAGACGGTTGTTTGAAGACAATTTCAAACGTCTTGTATCCCATAGGCGGAATATCCTCTGCGAAAATTGCATAGTAGCACCCTTCTCTGCGATAACGGATCGGTTGAACTTTCAACGAATGTCCTTGAAAGTCTGTTATTTCGAAGAATTGGTTTCGGGGGATCACTTCAAAATCAATATATACAGTCAGCATCTCCGAACGTTTCCAGTTCAACGTATTGAAAATCGTAAGGGTCGGGTTCTTGCCTCTGCGGAGGTCTCCTTGAAGTAAACCGACGGAGGTTTCATACAGCATTTGTGTTCTTTTGACTGCTTCCCATGCATAGGCTGACTTTTCTCCCCATTGCACCTGACTGTTTTCGCACAACGGATCACTGACGCTTTCGGATGCTCCGAACGTGTGTTCATCATAGAATAGCAGGCTTTCATGTATGTGCTCTATTTGTTGATGAGTGGCCTGTGGCAGGCATTTGTCTTTTAATACAGCCATAGACAGTAGCCCTTCTACCGCTGTCATATCCGAATGAGTTTTGCGTGAAGCTGCTGTTTCTCTTGCGGCAGAACCGAAACCGTCTGTCCACCAGTCTGGATATGCGGCTCTGTATGCGGGAATTTTATCCCCGTATCGCTCCGTTACATAATCCATAAATTCGGATGCAGTGGCACTTCGTAGCTTAGGATATGCGTACTTTTCATTCCATTCTCTGATGAGTTTGCATTCAATGATGGAGGGCGGTGAATTATCCGTGAAATAACCGGAGTATTGTACGCCTACTGCATCAAACGGATAATGCTTACGCTCCAGTTCTGATAAATAATGTAGTAACTTCGGTTCTGTCTTTTGAATGTCTCCCTGCTCTATTCCCCAGAAATTGCCGGTATTATAATGGTCGGCACGGTAAGTCAGGATCGGTTTACCTGACGGAGATTCCCATTGGAAGACAGTCGGCATATTAAACGGAACCTGCGATTTGTAATGGTGTTCTCCCATCCACAGGTATTTTATCCCGAGGTCCGGCAGATAATCTGCCAGACACCATGCAATTCCGTTGACGTCATTCTGCATGGCCAGCGCAGAGGGAATTCCATGTTTTCTGAATTCTTTGACAGGCTGAAGGAAAGTCTTGAAAGAGTTTTCGTCTACAATCTCCGACATATTGAAATACATGGATGCAACTTCTATTTGTCCTTCGGCAATGTATTTTTTTAGTTTGTTCACTTGTTCTTCCGGTCTGTTTTTCAAATACTCGTCTACAGCCCACGCCGATTCGCAGGTCCATCTGAACTTCGCATCATCTGTGTAGTCTTTTGTTTGTTCGCAGTATTCAATGGCATAATCTATATACCGGAGATGTTCCGACAGGATTTCGGTTTGAGGTTTGGTGTAGCCTATATCTGTGTGAGTATGCTGAACGAGATATACTGTCCATTTCTTGACAGGAGTTGCCTTTTCATTGATTTTGCTGACGGTTTTTCCTTGTTCTTTCAGTATGATCGGTAACTCACATGGAGCGGTGACTTCCGGAATGGATGTCTCAATGTTATTTATTCCGGGGGACAATACGTATCTTTCCGGTGGGAAATTACCGACTTGCAGTTCCACCGGTCTCTTTTTATGATGCCAGTTGACTGCTTTTATTTTGACCGGCTGTCTCAGTTCTTTTTTCTTTCCGACCACCAATACAGGAGAGAAGGCGGAAGATACGAGACTGGCTTTGGTCGTAAGATTGTTTGTTTGCAGAGGAGAGTCAGATGTCAGCTTTATCTGGTCGAATGCTACCCAACTGCCTGATATATTTCGGATCGTGAGTGTGTTGTTTCCTGCTCTGAACTCATCAGCCGGAATGTCAAGCGTGACGGATAACTCTTTTGAAGTTGTTTCTTTTGTGTCCAGATATTCAGGGTTTGTGCCTTTGGGTGTTTGGATGGATTTCTCGAAGCTGTTGAGCCTCACCTCCAGTCGGGGAGGTGAGGAAGGATGAGTTTCTGCAAATAGAAGTCGTAGTTGTATTTGGGTTGTCGGAGAAGGAGCTTCGGCCAATGAAAAGCCAATAACAGCCTGCCCTGATATGCCACCTGCCCAGGCATCACTAGGCCCCGGCAGAAAGTAAGGAAAATCAGCAGAATGATTTCTCCCTACTTCGTATAGATAAACATCATTGATGTAGTTCCGATAATCGTTTTTATAGAACTTGAACTCTTTGGCGGATTTATCTTTGTTTCCTATTTGCCAGACTGTATTTTGAGAATGAGCTGTGAGAGTTCCCAACAATCCGATGATACAAACGATTTCTTTAATTTTTATCTTTCTCATGTGAGTTCCTTTTAGAAAATGATATGCCGTTGCTATATCTTAATTAGAATTCGTATGTATCAGGTGACCAGCTATCCAGCCATTGAATAGCCATGCTTCCGTCTTCACGGAACTGTATAGGCAACCAGATATAGGTTGAGTGAATTAGGTCTGTTTTATTCCATTTGTCAAACATGGCTATGTATGCGTCTTTCTTTCCTTGAATCGGCAGTACATGGGTACTTTGTCCATAGAAGGTTTTGTCGGCATCTTTTCCTACACAAGGATTTCCTTTTACGGTCCATGGTCCTAAAATTTGGGTAGCCACTGCATATTCCGCTTCATTGGGACTCCAGCCGGTACATCCCGAACTGATGACGTAGTATAGTCCGTTGTGTTTGAACACAGCAGGGGCTTCCCGGAATTTACCTGCGAAATTGCGTGTGAAAGTGCCGGAAGGTTTCAGGTAATCGTCGGACAGCAAACTGATATATAATGTAGAATTCTGTTCGGAAGAGTAGATATGATAAGCTTTGCCGTCGTCATCTTTGAATAGGGTCATGTCCCGGCTGATTTGCCCGTTCGGGTGCATCGAACCCAGATAGGTGAAAACACCAGTCGGTGAATCGGAAACAGCGACTCCGGCAGCAGCTTTATTGTAGTCGTCACTGTCCACGTGCAGCCACATTACAAATTTCTTGGTTTTGTCATTGTATATAACTTTAGGTCTCTCCAGCACTTTGGAAGGATGGAGATCGGATTGTGTGTCAGATATTTCCGGTTGGAGAACGAGTCCTTCATATTTCCAGTTGAGAAGGTCCTTGGAAGAGTAACAATTTACTCCACCGGCTTCCGTACGATAACATTCCCAACCGGGAACATTGGGATTCCAGTAAGTGGAATCACTTTTACATTCGCCATACCAGTAGTAAATTCCCTCGTGATATAATATACCGCCTCCGTGAGCATTTATTTTCTCGTTGTTGGTGTCGAGCCATTCTACTCCCGGAGTGATGGCTGTATACTTGTGTGATGTGTCACGTGATGACTGACATGATAATAAAACGGCTGCTGTGATAAGACTGAGTAAGATCTTTTTCATTTGTTACTATTTTTTTTATGATGTTATTTGATTCCCCAATTTTTATTCGGACGATCTCCCATTTCAAGTTCCAATGTGCCGCCTTTGAGCAGTTCTTTTGCCGGAAACTTGAAAGAGTTCAACTTCTTGCCGTTTAGTTTGGCGGACTGGATGTACTTATTTTCCCGCGAAGTATTGCTAGCTTTGATGATAAATTGCTTTCCTCTACCGAAATGTTTTCCCAAATCTATTTTTATTTTTTCAAACAGAGGACTCCCCAGTTCATAAACAGGTTCTGCGTTACAACCTCCGTCCGTCTGGAATAATCCCAATGCAGCCATGACAAACCAAGCGCTCATTTGTCCTTGGTCTTCGTCTCCCAAATAGGCATTTGATGTGTCAAAGCCATAATAGCGGTCGATAATGGAACGGCTCCACCGTTGCGTTTGCCACGGTTGGCCTGCCCAGTTGAATAGAAAGGCGAAGTGCATGGATTGCTGGTTACCTTGTACTACTGGAAAGTCCCAATACTGGTCTCCCGGGGCATTATACCTCCATGGCTCACTGGCTTTGAATCCCCATGACAGCCGGTCGATGAAGAGCTCTTTACCGATAATTTCGGTGAGTGCGGGAACGTTCTGAGGTACAAAAAAAGTAAGTTGCCAGGCGTTTCCCTCTACATAATGATGGTTAGCTCCTGATTTGAACGGATCAAAGTTCTTTTCCCATTCTCCATTGCTGTAGCGCATTTGGGCATAACCTGTCGCCGGGTTGATTGCGTTTTTCCACCAGTTGCCTCTGTTGGAGAATGTTCGGTAATATTCCTCTTTTCCCAGTGCTTTTGCTAGTTGAGAGACTGTCCAGTCGTCATAAGAGTATTCTAATGTGTTAGAAAAACGTCCTTTGTCGGCAGGTACATATTGATGTTGCAGATAAGTTTCCAAATCTCTGTTGCCGGCAAACCCATTGGCTACACGTTGAGCTGGGGTAGTTTGCATCTTTACGATTGCCCGGAACATTTTTTCTGCATCGTAATTCCGTATTCCCATTTGGTAAGTACTTACTAAAAGGGGAATCTCATGTTCGGCCACCATTACAGGTATGTATTTCATTCCGCTGGGGCCTTTTGCCAGCCATCCGTTGGCGTCATACATAGCCAACTGCGATTTTACCCATCTGGATGACCACTCGGGAGCAATCAGATTCCATACCTGATTCAGATTCCAAAAAGTATTCCAGAAGGCATCGCATCCCAAAGCGACAGCATCCGGGTCGTCCAGCTTTTGAATGTTGCCTGCTGCATCCACCCATCTGCGGTCTGCATCACTGAAAGTATTCCGGCAGAAAGCACGGTATAAATTGGTGTAAAATCTTACCTTTTCCCGATAATCGTTGCTGTATATCCGGACTCTGTTTAAAATATTATTCCAACTATCCGACTGATGTTTGCGTACAGCTTCAAAATTCCACCCGAATGGTTCCATTATCTCATTGGAAAGATTGTTGGAAGCCCCTGCCATATCTACATAAGATATTCCGGAACGTACCATAACTTCCGGATGATCGGTAGTATCAAATTCGGCATAACAGCCGAATCGCTGAGGGTAGCTGGCTGTCATAGTATCTGTTTCCCATAAAGTATGATCGTGCCATCCTCCAAATTTCTTGATATCTTTATTGAATTCAATCACGAAATAAATTGTATAGTTCTGATCCGCATCCGCCGACCATACATTTTTGGATAGCTGCTTGCTGAATCCTTCGATCCGTCGTGCTCCTGTTTGCTTTATACTTCCTTCAACAATTTGGTAATCGTATTCACTAGGGATTTTCAGGTCGATCATGACACGGGCATCCTTATCTTGCGGATATGTATAACGCTGAAAACCACACCGGGAGGTGGCAGTCAGTTCCGCCTTGATTTGATAATCGGTCAAGTCTACTTTATAATATCCGACTTTCGTTTCTTCACTTGTTTTGTCGATGGCTGAACGATACGAATTGGCATCTTTGACTAAGGAAGACTGGCTGCCTATCTCCGTTTTTAAAGGACCGTTGGCAGGCATGATGCCCAGACCCGCCATGGTCCATTCGTGTATGTGGCTAAACGTACCTATGCTCTCGAATGAAGGATCATATCCCGATTGCCAACCGCTATCCTGATTGTCCGGACTTAATTTGACCATGCTGAATGGCATCCACGGACCTGGTGCTATCATCCAACGGGAGTGCGCAGTTCCCATTCGTGTATCGATGTAATCGGCCAGTGTGATTGTATTGTGAGGTGCGCGTCTGATCATTCCTTTATCTAAGATTGCACCATCGGCGGATATGATGTAATGGCTTGTCTTGGGAGACTTGACAACTGGCATCGGAGCTTCTAGTATGTATCTTCCTTTTTCCAAACGTTGTTCCAGTATCTTTTTTCCATCTACTTTCACTTCAAGGAGAGGATGCCCGGAAAGATGTTCTATGTCTACTAATAGTGGTTGGGCTACAGGACTGGTGGTTTGAAAGTCCGCAGCTTTAACATCCCGGAGATAAACGGATTTGTTGACTTCATTTAGTTCAGCATTATCCGGCCCCATAAGTCTGATATCATCGAAGAGAATCCATGAGCCTTCGAGACTTGTAAGCGCGATGGAGTTGCTTCCTTTTCTGATCACTCCGGAGTTCAGAGGAATTTCGATCGTATGCGGTTTGATTTGTGAATAGTCACCGTCTATTGATTTTCCACTTCCTTTGGGAAGTGCATATTTCCATGATTTTCCGTTGATCGTTATTTTAAATAGTGCCGGAAATTCGTGGTGAGTATCTAATAGGTCTATGATTAATTTCCATGAGTCCGTTTCGGGAACTTCCTTCATACCAAAGAGTATGTTTAAAACATGAGTCCGTATACCGGCAGTATAACTTGTTCCTCCCCAATGATCGGCAGGTCCCGGCAGAACATAAGGAAAATCTTTTTGAGGGGAAGACAATCCAATGATATAAAACCTGTCCTCCCAACCAAAATCATTTGCCAGAAACTCTTTGTATTTGTCAGGGGACAATGCCAACTCACTGGCACTATGATTTTTCTCCCCGATTTGCCAGACAGTCTTGGTAGGTGCTGCACATAATCCGGATAGGAGGAATAAAAACGTGAATAAACTCAATGGTATTCTTTTCATATTAACTTTCGGTCTTTTGGATTCAAGATACAAATTTGTTTTTTACATAGGAATGTATCATTCTTTTTTTGTATACACTCCTATGCAAAAACAAATTCAACTGTTATCACTGTAACAAACTAACCTTTTTACCCCAGAACTTGATTTCGCTGGCGGAACCATAGGCCCCCATTCCTACGTGTGGAGCTGAGAGTGATTCTACAATACGGTATCTGATGTATCTTATATTTTCGTGTTCTTTATCGCAGGCGAACTTAATACTGGGTTGCCAACCGGAAACAGAAATGTTTTTTGTAGTCAGCTGTTTCCATCCTTTTGCTTTCGCACTTTCTTCCCAAGCCGGGTTTATAGATGGAACATCCGGTTCATGGCTTTCCAGGTCTTCTACATCTTCAATTCCCCATATTTGGAATAATCGAGGCATCCAGTCTGTTCTTTCATATCCGGTAAAGAACAGTTCGCATTCGGTAATCGTTGCTGTAAGTCCCATGTCAATGGTCAGATGATGAGGAACTCCTTGATTATCGCCGGCATGATAACCGCTGTCATAATTCCATGTATCATTGTTCCATAACTTTTCTACTGAACCGCCATAACCGTTTACAACATCTGAAGGCATATTTGCGTTGGCAAAGTTAGTTCTGGGGATTTCTACAATCGGATCGTCGGGCAAAGTGTATTCTGAAATGGGCAGGGATACGATATCCAATGCTGTTTCGCTGGGTAGGATTCGTGTTTCTACTGTTAATATAGAAGTAGCTTTCCAATCAGGTAAATTGGTTGAAGCAGCATCTCCTTTCACTGTTAAAGTTAGTAGTTGCTCATTTGAATCATAGTACTTAACTATTGCTTCCACCACATTGTCTGCCTGATTCCAAATTAAGTTGAGCGAGTTGTCGGCAATGACGAATTGTATATCGGTAATTCGCTTGGGATAATAAGTCGCTATGTGCTCCGTTCCGTATACATCTACATTGTAGGTTTCGGATAGTGAGGTATTACCTTCTTTATCCTTTGTGGTTATTTTAACGTAATAGTTGCCTTCTTCCACATCTTTGATTTCATAACTGAATTCAGGTTGCGTTCTGTCAATGTCTGTTGTGAAAACCTTGTCGTAACCTACAAGTTCTATTATGCAAGTCTTTGCTGTGGCTAGATATTTCATAGACCCCGTTATCATCATACGCTGAAATCCCGGATGTATTTTTACATCCGCCAGCTTTCCTACATAAATTTGTTCTCCGTCTTTGATATATTCAGAATAGGTATCATGAATATCTGTGCAGGAGGTCATACACAGGAGAATAGTAGTTATTATATATATTACTTTTTTCATTTCTGTCTATTTTATAAGGTTATTCTTCACCTTGGATATCTCCCCAAAGAGTGATTTCTGACATAACTGATGTTTCCATTCCCGACCATGACATTAAACTCTGGAACCGGAAGTAGCGAATGAATGGTACATCTTGGTTGAGGGTAAATACATGGCCTCTTTGGGCTTCCTCAATATCTTCCTGAGTAAGCGCATCACCAAATGCCCCGCCGGATGGTTTCTTCATTTCTCCATCAAATAATACCACCCAGTTATCCGGATTCTGCAAATCTTTACCCTCTTCGCAGCCATATAATTTGAAGTACTTGGGAGCTCCATGGGCATATAATAAGTCTTGGCTGTCCAGACGTTGCCAGAATTGGAATTGGCTGAGACGTACATTGACATTCAAATCAATACTGAAGGCATGCGGGAAAGGTATCGGGTATTCGGTATGTCCCCAGTTCCATCCACCTATTTGCCCGTCCCATAGACGGGAATGATAACCTTCGTGGTAATCCCAGCTGACATCATCCATAACTTTGACAAGTTGGAATTTTGTTTTATCTAATAAGCTTTCTTTCCAAGGAGTAATTTCGGCATACAATGTGTCGGAAGTGTTTTCCCATTTATCCCTAACGAAGATGGCTAATTTCAATAATTTATGTTCTAAGCCTTTTATAGTCAGGCGGCCTTCTTCCTGTTGTGAGGAGTATACGTCATGGATCTCGTATTCATTGTGCTCATCTACCCATTTGTAAATGTAGAAAGATAATGCACTTCTTGCTGCATTATTGAAATCGAGGAAGAAACCTCCAAAACTTTCAGTCACTTTTAATGATTCTTGTGTCTGAACGACTGCAGGAGTCAGAGGCTCAATAGTCACGATAGCCGGTGTGGAATAGTTTTCGTGGCGGTCTACAGAGTAAAGTTTGACCTCTCTCTTTTGTGTATCCCCCAGCCCTTCTATTACCAAAGAATCTACATACATGGAAGATCTTACTTCCTGCTGTTCTCCGCGGGTATTAGTGAAGATAGCTTTGACGTATAATAAATCGACATCATCGGAAGGAGTATATTTAATAATAGCTCCTCCGTTTACATTCTTCACCGATATATTAGTAATCGGTGCCGGAGCTTTTCCATCATTCGTACCGCGTGGTTCGGCCTCGTAATCACCGGCGCAGTTTGCAAAACAAACTGCTGCAAGTATTAAAAGTATAAAAGCTATATTTTTCATCTTTGTCATTTTTATGTTAAAAGTTACCATTGAGGATTCTGAACAAGTTTCGGATTTCTGTTGATAGAATTGGTCTTAATAGGCCATAAATAATCTCTTGGCATGAATTTTCTCGTGAAGAGAACTCGTGCATTATAAAAGTACTCCGGGTCCTGCTCTAATACCGACCAGCCTTTTATCTGAGTATTCAGATATGTAGAGCCTAACTTCCATCTGCGTACATCATGGTAACGATGGCCTTCGAATGCAAGCTCTATCATTCGCTCTTTCTGTATAATTTCACGCATTCCTCTTTGGGTGGTTGGCTTATCCGGGCGGTTGGAATGATTACGCCATGTATTTACCAAAGAACCTCCTTCATCCAGACCGGCTTTATTCCTGACCTGTTGTACATAGTAGTATACATCTGTAGTCGGAGTTTCATTAAGCTCGTTGAGAGCTTCTGCATATAGCAGGTATAGATCGGACAGGCGAATAATCGGGAAAGAATATACGTAATTGATATTGGTCGCACTGGTGTTTACGTTTTGATAACTAACCAATTTCTTTGTGAAATAACCTGTCGGTGAATATAGTTCGTCTGAAACGCCGGCAATATCTCCTTTCTTTGATTTGATAGGATAGGAGCTCGTTTCATTGTCGTTACAGCATTCGATGGAGAACCATTTTCCACCATCAAAACCAATATAGGCATAAAAACGAGGCTCTCTGTTTAAATGCATCTTGATAGTTGTGTAGTTTGGTGTAAAATGAATAGGATCATCTTCTGGAGTTGTTGTCAGTTTATATCTGTTTTCATATTCATAATCTTTATCCTCATCCATCGGGACTCCGTTCGCTGTATAGAATTGTTCTACAATTTCTAATGACGGCACAAGTTGTGAGCAACTACGAATCATTCTGTTCCCCAATGAATAGCTGGTTAAATGCGCTTGGCATAGATTCTGTATTCCATCTGTTGCATTGGAACCTAATGCCCATATTATTTCAGAATTAAAACGACCGGTAATTGTGTTACGTAGTGTCAACTCTTGTTGTAAAGTTGATGAAGGAGTATAATTTAGCTTCTCATCAAATTTGTATAAAGAAGCTCCGGCTTCGTGGGCAGTGTTGATGGC
Source organism: Bacteroides sp. MSK.20.82 (assembly GCF_019052485.1). Classification (NCBI taxonomy): domain Bacteria; kingdom Pseudomonadati; phylum Bacteroidota; class Bacteroidia; order Bacteroidales; family Bacteroidaceae; genus Bacteroides; species Bacteroides sp. MSK.20.82. The sequence continues at coordinate 33,996 of NZ_JAHQUN010000022.1, read as the reverse complement.
ATCCAGGCACGCTGCGGCTGCCGCCTCCCATTTTTCCTTTTTATACTCTTGGTCGAAGAAAGGTATCCCTTCTGAATTGACAAATTCAGCATACATCGTATTGCCGTTGAATAAAGGACTGGCAGCCAGTATTAGTAATTTAGCCTTGATTGCTTTCGCAATAGGTAATGTGATACGCCCTAATTCCGTGCGTGGAGAAGTCACATTGAATGTTAATCCGGAAGGGATGTTCATGGCTTCATCCAATAAATCAGTTGTATAAGTGACGACATCATTAATCGTTTCTCTCTCCAGTTGCATCATATCTAAGTCTGCTTCTACGCTGATGTTCTCTTTAAGTAAAGGAATGGGCCCATAGTGCAACATGAGATAATAAATATAATATGCTTTCAGAGTCATCACTTCGGCTTTCCATTTATTTTTCTCTTCCATACGCATGTCAGGTACGCGATCGATGTTGTCTATAAAAATATTGCATTCATGGATTCCTCTGAATATGTTGTAGCCTCCCTGACCTCCATCCCAGTAATTTAGTAAGGGGTCGTTAGAGTTTTGCATACCACGTGCAATGTTGAATGAGGTTATATTTTTATAGTAGTGGGACTCTGGTTTCAGATACCACATTTCTCCACCGCAGATGAGGCCGGAGTTGTGATCAAGATTGGCTGCTGTAGGTACGAAGTTATAGCAGGTGGCTAAATATTTTTCAGCATTAGCCCGAGTGTTGAATGCCATTTCAAGCGTTGCGATATTATCCGGCACGATATCAAGATAGTTGCAGGATGTGATTAATATCGCCAATAATGTACTAGTGAATAAATGTTTGTATTTCATAATGTAATCAGAAGCTTAAGTTAATACCAAAATTGTAAACTGCCTGAATAGGATATTGCATTCCGTCGTTTCCTTGTTCTACATCCCATAATTTAAAACGATTCCATGCGAAAAGATTTAGTCCGCTGGCATAGATTCTCAAATTGGACATACCTAGATGGCTGGTCAGCCTTTTAGGTAATGTATATCCGATTTCGACTGATTTTAAACGCAAGTAAGAACCGTCGCGTAACCACCATGTACTGTTTCTGTTATTGTTTGCAATGTCAGTAGTTGACAATCTTGGGAAAGTAGCGTATATATTACGATTCGATTCAGACCAGTAATCATCCGCATATGCTTGCATCATACCATTGAGGTTATTTCCTCCGAAATCCATTTGCATGAAAGGATTTGTTGCTTTGGAATTAATAAAGAAAGAAGATCTCGCTGCTCCTTGAAAGAAACAAGAAATATCAAAATTCTTGTATCCCATCGACACTCCGAAGCCGTATACAATTTCTGGAGAAGAGGAAATCCCTATTGGAACAATATCTTCATCATTAATTATTCCGTCATTATTTACATCTTTGTATTTTATGTCACCGGGCATATATTCACCATATGTCTGAACAGGTGAATTTGCAATATCTTCTTCATCAATGAACAGTCTTTCCGCTATTAATCCATAAGTCTGATTAATACGTTTTCCAATATGACTAAGCCAAGGGTAAGGACGATAGGGTTCTTCTACATGCTCATATTTGCCTGTTGCATAAGTGAAATTGCCACGCACTCCTAACCAGAAGTTTTTATTGAAAGCGTGGTTGGCATCTACCTGCACTTCGAATCCATGTGAAGAAGCTTCTCCTTTATTAGCATAAAGAGGTGCACTGAATCCCATTTCATACGGGATGGTTTGGCGTTCGCCAAAGATGTTTTTTCGATATTCGGTGAAGTAATCGAATTGTATGTCAAATATATTAAATAGCCCAACTTCGAGACCTAAATTCATTTTTTGAGCAATTTCCCATTTGATTTTGTCATTTCGATAGCGTATCATGTCGATAGTACCGACATTCCGTTCAAAATCTTGTCCCCAACTGAAATTTGCACCACTACCGTTTAGATTTACCTCGGACATATAAAAGAATCTGTCATTCCATGCACCAATATTGTCGTTACCTACCAAACCGTAAGTTCCTTTTAGTTTCAGTTTATTGATAATATTCTTAAGGTCTTGATTCCAAAACTTTTCTTCGGAGATCATCCAGCCTGCTCCTATCGAAGGAAAGAGTCCGAATCGTTCATTTTTGGCAAATCTTTCGGAACCATTGTAACCAAAGTTTGCTTCAGCAAAATATCGTCCGTCGTATGCGTATGTAAAACGACCTGATAATCCAATGTTACGGGCTGGTAAAGATGTCTGTATCGAACTTGCGCCTCCGCTCTTATTCTCTCTCAGAACTCCTACTAATAATCCGGTGATATTATGCTTTTCCCGGAACGTACGGTTGTAGTTGAGAGATGCTTCATAATAATACGAACTGCTGACTTGATTCCCTTCTGCTGTATAATCCAAATCTTCCCGTCCACCATTAGGGTTCAGCTCCCTTAAAGTATATGTGTCGGTTAGTTTATCATAATAGCTGATTGAATAATAAAAGGGTGAAGTAGAACGTTGTTGTCCGCTGTATGAATTTCGGGTAGTACTTGCGAAGACTTTGATACTAAGTCCTGGAGTTATAAAATCTAATTTCTGATTTAATTCCGCCTGGGCAGAAATAACCGAATTGGTGTATTGTTTGTAACCACGTATCATTTCCGCATAGGGATTGATGTAATTACCATCACCTGCGTTACCAAATAAAATATGTGAAGTAGATGTATGATTTTCATCAGGCATATAATATTTGGGGAATAAAACAGGACTTGTTGCCATTGCTCTTCGGTATAGATCATTGCCGCTTACAATAGGACCGGTATAATCATCAAAATTGCCACTGAATTTTACAGAAAATGTAGTCGTCTTGGTCACATCAATATCAATGTTAGAACGTACATAGATTTTTTTTAAATCAATGTTACTGTTATAATTGTTTCGTTTATCTACCTTCATGATACCATTGTCATCCGATATGCCTAAAGAAACATAATATCTGGCAGTTTCACTACCTCCGCTCATATTGATGTTGGCACGTGAATTAAATACATTATCATTAAATAATTCATTGTACCAGTCTACCGCCGGATATACATAGGGATTTTTGCCGGCTATTGTTGATGCTATTTTCTCATCGGTATGAGGCCGGACAGCTAACGGATTACGTGTGAGTACAGCTTCATTGTGGTATTTCATATAGCTGATAGGATCTACCATGTCTATTCTTTTTGTAGGTGCTGACAATGAACCTTCCACTCTGGCACTAATTTTTACCTTACCGGGTTTGCCTTGCTTGGTAGTAATCAAAATGACTCCATTAGCTCCGCGTGCACCATAAATGGCAGTTGCTGTTGCATCTTTCATTATAGAGAAAGCAGCAATGTCATCTGCGGACAGTCTGGAAAGATCAGTAGTAGATGATTCGATATTATCGATTAATATCAGTGGACTTTTAGAGTAACCAAAAGTTGTCACACCGCGAATAAAGAATTCCACATTGTCATTTCCAGGTTCACCGGACAACTGGTAAGATATAATTCCGGCAACATTACCACCTAAGGCTTGAGTCAGATTACTGGTTGGAATTTTTAATCTTTCAGGTTTTAAGGTTGATATTGCTCCAATCACACTTTCTTTTTTCTGTTTAGCAAAACCAACCACAGTAACTTCATCCAATTCATCTACCTTTGGCAAAAGTTTAATGGTTTGAGGTACTTTATCTATCTTGTATTCAATAGATTGGTATCCTAAAAATGAGAAAATCAAAATAGAGCCTGGTTCGGATGAAATAGTAAATAAGCCATCTATATCCGAAATGGCTCCTTTTGTTGATCCTTTCACCTGTACAGTAGCTCCTGCAATAGGCAAATCTGTTTCATCCACAATTTTCCCTGATATTGCTTTGGATGAGTTGTTACTACTACTGGTTTGAGCTTGCAAGGTTACATAGCTTTCAATGATTAGAAGGAAAGCTATCCATAATACGAAGCGTGGTAAGTTGCATAAAAGCTTCTTCATACTCTGTGATTTTAAAAAGTAAGTCATAAGGGTTTTATATTAGATTTAATGTGATTTCTTGTATATAAAGGCTGTATATTTTAATCTACATAGTATTAATTGCTTATGATATATGTATTATATAATGTTTATATGTATATACATATTGCAAATATATATATTTAAAGCAGGAAAACTAGAAAGATTTATTTATTTAATATAAATTTATATATGAATGGTTGTTTTGAGAATAAATGTTAATGCGGCTTTGTGTGTATGGTTTTAAATTTATGAAACGAACATAAAATTAGATAGATTACACAAATTAGCATGACAAGGATGGAGCCTGATTGGCTTTCGGTATAATCTGCGCAAACTCCCATGAGAGGAGGAATGATGGAGCCACCGGATATCCCAGTTATCATGAGTCCTGATATTTCGTTGGTTTTATAGGGTAATGTATGCAAGGCTAGCGAGTAGATGACGGCAAATATGCTAGACATTGCAAAGGCTATAATGCATACTAATAACAAAATAATATATTGAGAATGTATCCAATAAATGCAGGACAAAGCTATTAATACAATGAACATATTGATCCGATAATAATAAATTTCGGAAAACTTTGCTAATAGAATTACACCACATAAGGTCCCCAAAGTGCGAGCGGCAAAATACCAGCTTGTACCATAACTTGCGATTTCTTTAGTCAACTCTGCATTTTCAATTAAAAGTTTTGGGGTAAATACATTCATTCCTACATCTAAGCCAACAATACAAATGATGCCTCCGAATAAAAGGCAGATGGTTTTATTTTTCAGGAGAGAAATAACTTGATAGAAACTGGATGTTAATCTTTTGTCGTCTTTCTCATTTATTGGAGTGAAAAATAACCAGATTCCGGAAATTAGAGTAATGGCGGCGAATATGGGAAACATTAATATCCAGTTGTTGAAATAAACAGAGCAGAATCCGGCCACTATAGGTCCTACAAAAGAAGATAGTGCTTTGATGAATTGTCCGGCTGTCATAATGCTTGATAATTTTCCTTCAGCGATAACATTGGTTAATAAAGGATTAAGTGACACTTGAAGGATGGTATTTCCTATGCCTAAAAGTGCAAAGGCGATATAACAGGCTGTCTGTGTGAATGTAAGTAATGGAAGTAACATTCCAATAAAAGTAGATAAAAGTCCTATCAGTGATATTGTTTTTCTACCTTTCTTGTCCATCCAGATAGAAATCGGAATAGAGATGAGTAAAAACCATATAAATACCATTGATGGCAGGAAACCGGCTTGGGTTTCGCTCCAACTGAAATAATCTTTCGCATAGGTGACTGATACTCCTACTAAGTCACAGAACCCCATAATAAAGAAACCAAAAAGAACTGGTAGTATCTTACTTTTATTTTTCATATGTGTTTATTTATTTAAATGCATTTGGATTTGGTCGGTCACCCATAATGAAATGAAGTGTTCCTCCTTTTTTGAGTTTACTCCATTCTATATAGTTATTACTAAGGCGCTTGTTATTGAATCTTACATATTGAATGTAACAATTGTCTTTGGATACATTTTCTGCTTTTATGATAAGTTTTTTTCCAGAGTAATAGGTGTTGTCTAACAGAATTTCTACCCGGTCAAATCGCGGACTCCCCAGTAACCATACAGGATCTTTGCTGCAACCGCCATCCATTTGGAAAAGTCCTATGCTGCTTAAGATGTACCAAGAACTCATTTGGCCTTGATCTTCGTCTCCCGGATAGGCGTCTCGGGGACCCATTCCATAATATTTTTCTTGTATAGCACGTGCCCATTTCTGGGTGTGCCACGGCTCACTGGTATAAGAGAAGAGGTAAGCTGCCTGCATATTTGTTTCATTCCCATGATTAATAGGATAAGCTCCCATATTATCTCCTAAAGCATTGAAGCTTACTTTTTCGGATGTTGCAAATCCGGCATTCAGCCGGTCGATGAATTGACGCTCTCCTATTAAATTGATGAGGCTTTTTACATCATGAGGAACGTACCAGGTGAATTGCCAAGCGCTGCCTTCGCAAAATCCGGGAGCATGATATGGGTTGGTGTTTTCGATCCACTCTCCGTTGGGACGTCGGGGGCGTACATATCCGGTTGATGGGTCGAATATGTTTTTCCAGTTATCAGAACGTTTCATAAATGTATTGAAGTCATCTTTTTTATTAAGAGCGTCAAAATATTGAGCAGCGCAATAGTCTTGATATGAGTATTCCATTGTATTGGAAACGTATGATTGATAATGCGGAGAATTCCAATCCCATGCGTCATCGTATAGAGGTACATAACCTTTGGTTATATAATCGGGATAACTTTCGTTACCGACTTGTCCTCCTCCGGGATAGTTTATCATAGTGGCTGTTTGTTGGTGAATTAATGCCCGATACATGAGTTGACTGTCGAAGTCACGAATTCCATGTTGATAGCCGGAGACTATCAATGGCAAAGCAGGATTGCCTATCATGACTCTGAAATATTTCATACCGGGATTACCATTGGGAAGCCAGCCGCCACGACGATAGAACTGCTCGTAAGTGTAAATCCAATTGGACATGTACTCCGGATAGAGAAGATTATAAAATGGACCTAATGTCCAATGCATTCCCCAAGCAGAATCACCTCCATATACGCTTTTACCTGGCTTGTCTATAAGAGCTTTGTTACCGTTCATATCTATCCATTCCCCATTTACATCATTCCAGATGGTCCGTGGACTGATAGAACGGTAAAGATTGGTGTAGAATTTTTGCTTTAAGAGGTAATTGTCTGTTGTGATACTGACTCTTTGGAAAAGTGTTTCCCAGGTATCTTGTTGATTGGTGACAACTTTATCAAAATTCCATCCGAATGGTCTCGCTATTTCTTCTTCCAGATTTAGCCGTGCGTTATCAATGCTTACTAATGAAATACCTGTCCTTACCATAACATCATCACCAGTGTTAAGGTTAAAGTCGAGGAAGATTCCTGCGTCCAGTTTGTCTTGACTGTTATTTTCGACTGTAAATACCTGTCGGGACTTCATGTTTGATTTATGTAGCTGTTCAATTTGGCTATATACTTTGTTTCGTATCCAGCCATTCATTGTTTTGAATGGCTTATCAAACTGCATGACAAAATGTAATTTATATCTTTGTACTCCATGGTATCCTGTTGACCGGCAATCGTTCAAGGTCCATCCCTCTATTTCTGTGTCAGATACTTTTTTTACGTATACATCATCTAAATTCCAGTCGTATTCTGCTGGAAAGAAAAAGTCAACTAGTATTCGTGGCTGCTCTGCTTTGTTGAATGTGTATCGCTGAAGGGAACTGCGGGTAGTTGCTGTTAATTCTGCTTGGATATTATAATCTGTAAGATTAACAGAATAATAACCGATTCGGGCTGTTTCGGTTTTCTTATTAATTCGGGAGCGATACCCATAGTCCGGCTGTTTTTCTGTTCCGGGTTGTATTTTTAAATCTCCCGTAGTTGGCATCATTAAGAGTCCTGTCATTGTCCATTCGTGAATGTGGCTGAATCCCATTATGTTTTCAACGTTATATTCATATCCTGCTTTCCAATGGGCATCTTCGTTATCGGGCATAAGTTTTACCATTCCAAATGGCATCCATGGTCCGGGGCCTATCATCCATCGTGAACCACTGGAACCAGCAAACTGATCAACATAATCAATTGATCTGCGTAGTTGCTGGTTACTACGGATAAATTCTTGAGTTGCTACTGTTTGTCCTTCTGTTGATATTTTAACTTTGATTTTAGACTGGTCTTTAAGTTTTCCGGTTGGAATTTCGTAGATATTCTCTCCTTCTTCTACTTGTTTGAATATCTTCTTTTGGTTGATTTGTATTTTAAGTGTTCCGGATTTTTTAGTTATAGTTTTCAGTAGAAGAGGCTGTGTTCTTGTTTTCCCTTGTTCTAATTCATAATCAGCCATTTTCATTGAAATAATAGGAGTATCACCTATCTTATTGATTTGTGTCTCTTGAGGTCCGTTTAGGCAAATGGCGTCAAAAGTTAGGGATTTACCGTTGAATAACTGCATTACAATCTTGTTGTACCCTTCCTTTAGAATTCCGGGCTGTATTGAATATGTTAGCTGTTTGGTGCCAGGCTTTATAGGAGAATCGTAATTCTTTCCGTTGACTTCCAGTCTTAAGAACATACAGTCTTCGTATTCTACATTCTCTATAAAAATATTCCATTGATATTTCTTTAGCGGATTGACATCGGATAGTTTTATTAAAATAGGAAGTTGTATCCTGCATTGTCCTGCCCAGTAAGATGAGCCAGCCCATTCAGCAGTAGGCCCCGGTATAATGTATGGAAAATCGGCCGGTGTGTGTTCGCCTGCATAAAAATATTTTTTATTATCCCCAAATCCGGAGATAATAAATCGATCTTTTCCATCCGGTGCTAAGGCAAACTCCTTGGATGAATTATCTGTTTTGCCAAGTTGCCAGATTGTGCTGTATTGTGGATATACATTCGCAATACAATATATGAAAAAGATAATTTGTACAATAGTTCGTTTCATAGTAGTTGGATAAGATGTTTTTATTAAGACATTATTTCAAAGTAACTTCTTTTTTTACAAAGGCTTTTACCAACATTATTCTTTTGTCGGGATTTTCATTTATGATTGTATATGATCGGGCAGCAGCAGGGATGACAAAAGTCTCTGCATAATTAAAGCGTTGTTTCATGCCGTCCTCTGTTTCAATGCAAACGGAGTCTCCTTCTACTATCATACATACATGGCATGTATTTTCTGTATTCATTTGAATACGGTCTTTGAAGGTGTAACGATATACATCATAAAAATGCTCTTTATGAGTAGGTAGATGCTCTATAGTACACTCCTGATTTTCTTTCATGATATATGGATGGCATATCAATTCCTGGATTACTTTTTCCCCTTTTCTTTCAAAATATAGATTATTCATTCCGTGTTGAATGTTTAGAGGTCGTGGTTTCCCGTCTAATCCCATGCGTATCCAGTCGTACATTTTAAATGTGAAAATATAGGGTGCGCTACTTATTTCCAATACCACGCAATCTTTTCCTGAAGCATGTATGGTGCCATTGGGAATAAGAAAGAAATCGTGCTTTTTAGCTTGGTGTTTTTGAACAAACCTTTCTATCTCTACCTTCGTTGCTTTTTGTTGACTTCGTTCCAAGGTATATTGGAATTCCTCAGGGACGATGTTGTCTTGAAAGCCTAAATATACACATGGCGAGTTTTTACAATCCAATATGTAATATGTCTCATCTTGGGTGAATGGCATGTTAAAATGCTCTTGTATATATCGGGGGCGTGGATGGCATTGGATAGAAAGATTATCTCCGTCAAAGGTGTCTAGAAAGTCGAAACGTATCGGGAAATCGTACTTAAATGTTTCCGAACATTCTCCTAATATATTCTGATAATCACTATACATAAGAAAATCGAAAGATACTTCAAGCCGATATCCGTCACTCTCCAGCATTAGTCCGTTTTCAAGTACCATCAGTTCAAAAGACCATGCCAGATTATTTACTTCTTTATTTAATCCTTGAATATGATTTTTCATCCATTGTCCTCCCCAGGCGCCAGGCTCGAACCATGGACGAACTCTGAAGAAATTGCGGCTCATTTTGTGCAATCCTTCTCGTAGGTCATTTCCTGAAATCATTAATAGTTCATCCCATTCTCTTTGTCCGTCAATAAGTAGGTCAATCAGAGGCAGGCATTGCTTTTTGTGCTTATTAAGAACAATCCAGTCTACAAAATATAGTTGTTTGTAAGCCTGTTGATTGTCTTTTCGATAATCTAATCCTAAATTATTGATGGCTCCGGCGCGCATTCTAAACTGAATCTCATTTTTAGGAATATCAATATAAATCAGGGGAGCTTTCCATTGAGATAGGGCTGCTCCTGTACCTATAAATATATTTAAATCTGCTTCCGGGTCAGGTTGTATGGAATTAAGCTTATTTTCATCAAACCAATTAACCAAATGCTTATCAGTAATGGTGCCGAATAACGGATTATCTCCTCCAAGATAAGGAGCAATCATTTTTTCAATAGTCTGTGGATCTTTCATTGCTACACTGGAATGAAAGAATCGCACATTCTTTCCTCTTTTTCTGAGTTCTTCTCCTAACTTAATGATTAATTCATCCCAAAAGACTCCAATATAACCATCTATTTTTATTTGGGAATGCTTTTCTATCCAGTCAGCTAGTTGGTTTATACCTTTCCCAATTTTGCCTTTTCCCAATGGAAATGCCGGGTATATATCATATTCTCCTGATGGGGTGGCAGTAGAGTTAGTAGGTGCAATAAATTGCTGTGTGTGTCTTTTCTCTTTTGTATTTTCCATATTTTCAAGTATGTTGCTTGTGTAAATAGCAGATCCGATTAATGGCGACATATCCCATAATTTACAGATATCTATTTTAGTGATTAAATTGAGTTTCTTTAATTGAAACTGAATATTATCTAAAAAGAAGTCAGAAGCTTTCGCTATATTTCCTCCTATAATAAGTTTCTCCGGTTTAAAATTTAGCAGGAATGGGGTTATGAATTCTACGAAATTTGAAGCGAAGTTTTCAAATAATGACTGTGCATTATTGTCTCCGTTCGAAGCGCGTAGTGCGATTTCTTTTACGCCAGTTACCTTTTTATCTGGAAATAGCATATTCCATGTATTTACAAACCATCTTGTCGAAAAAAAGTCATCTGCCATTCCGTCTCGGTAAGGTATGTTGTAGAGATATCCATGTTCAGGTATTCCTTCTGTCAGTTCGTTCAAAACAGTATCATTTTCAAGAAATGTACTTCCAAGTCCGGTGCCGATTGTGACTATAATGCTTCTACTTGTGTCTTTTGCTGCTCCTGCATAATACTCTCCAAGGGCATAAGCGGATGCGTCATTTATGAAAACAGTATTCAGGTCAGATACTTTTTTAATTTCTTCTTTAAGGTTAAGACCGAAAAGTGACTGAAACTTTGGCACACCATAAATGGCAACTATACCTTTGGCATAGTCGCAAGGACCGGGCATGGCTATACCGATTCCGCCTAATTTAGATAGGGGCATACAGGCTTGAATGTCAGTAATAACTTTTCTGACTTTCGTAATGATGCTTGATGTTGAATCTGTGGCATTCAGTTCTTCGTGAGATAGTATGTTTTGATGAATGTCATTCGTTAGAAGGTTGACGATTCCACCTTTTATATGTGTACCACCTATGTCTATTCCCAAATAATACTTCATAGTTATTATGATTTAATTAATTAGTATGTCTGAACATATAAACATTTGCAAATGTATTCTTTTTCTTGAAAAGAACAAAAAGTATTGCCTGTTTTTATTTTTATTTTTATCTTTGTAAAAAAGTTAATCATGAAGATATTAGTTAACCATAACAGCGCAATCCCCCTTTATCTTCAGATAGAAGAACAGTTGAGGACTATTATCAAAGGGGAGGAATATAAACAAGGTAAAATGCTTCCAAATGAAATTGATTTGTCTAAACAATTGGGCATATCTCGTAATACCTTGAGACAGGCGATTAATAACCTTGTGAACGAAGGATTGCTGATGAGGAAAAAGGGAGTAGGTACAGTTGTTGTAAATTCAGCTGTATGTTCCAAAGCTCAGAATTGGATGAGTTTCACACAGGAAATGAAAACTTTGGGAATTGTACCAATGAATTATGAACTTCATGTTAGCTGGACAAAGCCTACAGATGATATAGCCCTTTTTTTTAATGCTCCTGATGTAAAAAGAATACTGAAGTTAGAGCGTTTACGTGGAAATCAAGAATACCCTTTCGTGTACTTTATATCCTATTTTAATCCTAAAATAGGTTTAACAGGAAGTGAGGATTTCTCCAGACCTCTTTATGAGATATTGGAAAGAGATTATCATGCTATTGCAAAAGTTTCTAAAGAAGATATTAGTGCCAGGCTGGCTGACAAGTACATTGCTGGTAAGCTTGAGATAAAGGTCGGAGATCCAATTTTGGTGCGTAAAAGGTTTGTTTATGATCCCGAAGGGTGTCCGTTGGAATGGAATATAGGATATTATCGTGCGGACAGTTTTATTTATTCACTTGAGTTTGAGAGAAATATTTGATCTTATACTCATAAAAAAAGTGAAGATTATAAGGATGCCCGAATCCTGCTCAGCGACTGCGGTGTTATCCACAGATAAGATGCAATGTACTTTAAAGGCACATATTGCAACAGTTCCGGAGTCTCCTTGATAAGAGTCAGGTAACGTTCCTTCGCTCGTGGACTGCCGGAGTTGATGAGCCAGTTTTCTTGCAGAAGAAGCTGGTGATCCATCAGCCGCAGTCCCAGATTGGCTAGTCCGATGGAAGAATGATATAATTGATTCAAGGTTGCGCGGGATATACTGTAGGCTACACTGTCGCACATTGCTTCAATATTAATCAGTGAATAAGCATTGTCTGCATATCCCCAGACGGAGAAAGCTGCTTCTCCGTCTGAAGCGAACCAGATGGTGGCATCTGCTCCGTCTTTGTGGTAATATGCCCGCCATATTCCCGTTTTTATAAAATAAAGGTTGCTGTTCTTTGTCCCTTCACGTACAATGAGGTCTCTCTTTTTGAAATGTACTTCCTCCATACAGCCTAGTAAGGTCTGTACGTCACTTTCCAATACTTTATATTTGTCGCAGAGTTTTTTAATGAATGCATCCATGTTGCAAATATACTCATAGTCGGTGGACCATGAAGCGATCTTTGAAATAAATTCCGATAATATAGAGAGTCGTTAACAATTCTGCCAACGAAACCGCCAGCCATATTCCCGGTACTCCTAAAACAAGTGGAAGTACAAAGAATCCGATCAGCATGAATACCACTCCCCGCAGAAGAGTGATGATGGTGGCTCGTTGACCTCGTCTGATGCTCTGGTAATAGCCGATGCCTATCATATTGGCGGCAAAAAATATGAATCCAACCCCAAAATAAGGAATGCCATTGACCGCAATATCAAAGGCCGGACAGCTTCGGTCAATGAACAACGAAACAATATTCTGACGGCATAGAAACGTGATGATGAAAAAGCTGATTCCGCAAATTAAAGCTGTACGGATGGCAAGATGTAGGGCTTTTCGAACCCGATCCGGTTGCCCGGCACCGAAATTATAGCTGATAATCGGCTGTGCGGATTGTGCGATGGCATTGTATACCATAAAGATGATGGGGAAGAAGTAGCAGGCAATGCTGAACGCAGCTACTCCGTCTTCTCCGAGATGATGGATAAAGACATAATTCCCTAAAAACATCATACAGGCGATGGAAGCCTCACTGATGAAAGCGGAAGTTCCCAGTTTTATCATATAGCCACCGTTACGGAGCGTTAGCATCAGGCTTTTCAAACTTAGCTTGATGCGATGCAAATGAATGTTGCGGGAGAACCGCGTAAGATAGATTACAGTCATCAATCCACCTACTACTGTTCCCAGGCTGGTGGCAAAGGCAGCACCCATCATTCCCCAGCCAAATTCAAAGATGAAAATATAGTCGAATATAATATTGAATATAGCTGCGATGGCATTGCACATCATGGCATAATTGGGAGATCCGTCCAGCCGGATGAAAAACATGCCTGTGCTCAATAACTCATAGAATACGAGGAAGGGTAGATACCAGATCATATATTCTATGACAAGAGGCAATAATTTGTCTGAACTTCCGAGTAAGCATCCCAATGGCCCTACGAAGCAAAAACATAAAGCAGACATCACTAATACGATGAACGTAGAGAATACAAGAGCCTGAGTAATGTTGATATTTGCTGCCTTGCGTTTACCTTGAGACAGATAGATGGAAGCGACTACTGAGCCTCCGACTCCGAACATTAGTCCGATGCCTGTTGCGATCATAAAAAGTGGAGCTGTTATATTGACGGCAGCTAGGGCGTCACTGCCTATTCCCTTACCTACGAATATGCCGTCTGTAATAACGAATATAGCTGAGAATACCATTCCCAGTACCGTAGGAACTAATAACTTACGAAACAATGTGGAGATGTCCATACTACCGAAATCAATACTATCTTTCATAACTTCTTATTTTTAGTTTGTTGAAAACATCTGCAAAGGTAGATGGATGTAAGGAGATTAAAATTATCATTTGATAATTTCCGCCTGTCATGCTTGTTTTTGTTTAATCAGGATATGGGATATTTATCTGATTCTTATTTTCATGGCTTGTGCGTCAAATGTGATTGACTCGTTATGGAACAGTCTTTCTATATGTCCGCTCGTTATCATCTCATTGGTAGGCAGGCTGTAGAGTTGAGGATTATCAATCAGCATGATTGTGTCGCAAAGTGAGAGAGCGATGTCCAGGTCGTGTGTGGAAAACAGGATACACTTTCCTTCCTTTTGCGTCAGCTTCCGGAGAAGCAGACAGAGTTCGTAGCGGTTGGGCAAGTCAAGGAAGGCGGTAGGTTCGTCGAGCAGGATGACAGGAGTGTCCTGTGCAAGGGCACGGGCTATCATGATGCGTTGGCATTCTCCGTCGGACATTTTGTCCATCGTCTTTTCCGCATAACTGTCCATGCCTACCAGGTGCATGGCGTTGTCCACCTTCTCCTTGTCTTCTCCTTGCAGCTGACCGAGCCAGTTGGTATAGGGAGCACGTCCCAGTGCGACGACGTCTCTGCATCGCAGGTTGGCAATGCGCACTTTGTCGGTGGTGACGAAGCTGATGTTCCGTGCCAGTTCTTCCGGTTTCAGTGAAGCGATGTTATTCCCGTGCAGGATAATCTCTCCGTTTTGGGGCTTTTCCAGTCCCATGACGGCACGCAGCAGTGTACTTTTTCCTGTGCCGTTTCTGCCGAGCAGTGCGACGAGTTGTCCTCCCGTGATGTGGGCGGAGACTTTTTCCAGCAGCGTACGCTGTTCGTATCCCAGTGTCAGGTCTTTGAGTTGAATCATTTGAATATACGCAAGTTTTTACCTATTACCCATAAAATAACCGGAACTCCCAGCAGTGCGGTGATACAATTCACCGGCAGCAGGAATTTCTTGGCGATGATGTCGCATATCAGCATGGCGATAAGTCCTGTCAGCATGGTGCCCGGCATCAGTATCCGGTGGTCGGCGTTATCAAACAGCAGCCGGGTGATGTGCGGCACTGCCAGTCCGATGAATCCTACGGGGCCGCAAAAGGCGGTGACTGTTCCTGTCAGCAGTGCTGTAGAGATGAAGACAAGCGTCCGCGAGCGTTTGATGCTCATGCCCATCGTGCGTGCGTAGTTTTCGCCAAGCAAGAGCAGGTTCAGTGACTTGATGCAGGCTACGGAGAGCAGCAGACCTATGCACACAACCGGTATCATGATAGACAGCTGTCCGGCTGTGATGTGGCTGAGCGATCCCATTGACCACAGGGTGAACATTTTCAGTTGTTCCGCCGAACTTAGATACTGCAATATCTGGATGATGGCTCCCGCTACGTAGCCTATCATGACTCCCATGATCAGTACGCCCAGTATATTCTTTACTTTCCGGCTGATGATGGCTACGCCCAGCAAGATGACGGCGGTCCCTATCCAGCCCGAACCTACGATGCCGGCGGATTGCAAAAGTGGGAAATCTGCCCAGCCTAGCAACGGGGCACCTAATATAAACAACGCCACTCCGAGTCCCGCACCGGAACTGACTCCCAGCAGATAAGGGTCTGCCAGCGGGTTCTGGAAAACGGTCTGCATTTGCAGGCCGCTGACCGACAAGGCGATACCTATCAACCCTGCTACTACTACCCGGATAAAGCGGATGGAGAGAAGGATGTTGCGTGTCATCTCGTCGCATTCGCCTCCCGTCAGTACGGCCCATACTTTGGGGATGGGGATATAAGTGTCCCCTGTCGCCATATCTATTAATAATAAGACTACGGCGATTATTCCCAAAGTGATGAATAAAAGAGTGGTGTGTCTACGAGGTTGCTTCATTCTAGATGTCTGTAATAGTAGGTTGAGTCGGATACAAGTTCGGGATGAAAGATATGAATCAGATCACGCAATACGACGTCCGGACGTACGACTGCCGATTCCCAGTAGTCATTGCCTCCTGTGGCGGTTATCCGCAGGTTGTTGTTATAAACTGTTTTATCACGGACAGATTTGGCATCGGCAAACTTGGGATTCATGTTTTTCAGTTCGTCCAGTGTGGATGCCGTGCCTACATTGATCCAATAGTCTGCTTTTTGTATCAGTCCGTAGGCAGTTTCCAGGCCGATGGGGGCGGAGCTGTTGGAGGTGTTCTCCTTATATATATAGTCGGCTCCTGCGTCAGTGACCAGTTGTGCCATATAGCTCTGGGTGGAAGGCATCACCCAGCTGTCGTTCCACGGGGTGTTGAACATCACGGTAGGGTGATGCTCTACGGATGCGGTAAGGTCTTTCAGTGCCTGATAGCGTTTGGGGATTTCACTGAATACTTCGATGCCTTTGTCACGGCTGTCTGTCAGTTCGGAGAGGGCAACCAGCCATTCGGCTTTGCCAAGCGGTGACTCTTCCAGATATTCTCCTACATACATATAAGGGATAGCGAGTTCTTTCAGCTTGTCTGTCACGGCTGTCTGGGCATCACCGATGCCATATAGCAGTACGACGTCCGGCTTTAATCCCAGTAACAGCTCGTAGTTTATTTCAGGACCCATGTCCTTGATAGAATCTTTGTGAGCGAGGATGTAGGGATTGGCTATGTAATTGATGCCGGATACGGCGACGATGCGGTTCATCTGTCCCAGTGCGTCGAGCATGGCGATGTAGGAAGAAGACATACATACGATGCGTTGGGCTCCGGCAGGGATGGTCGGTCCGGTGAATCCTGCGGGGGGGAGCTCACCATTGCGGGAGATGAAGTAGGACATTGTTACATCTTTGGCTCCCTGCCACGGGTTGGATACTTGTATCAAGGTGCTTTGGGCATTCTTTGCGCCCAGTATCTTGAATCCGGTAGCATATTCGGGCATGTATACGTCTTGCTTGAATGCTTCCAAAGAAGTTTTTTTATTGTATACGCAGCTTGCCAAAGAAAGGAGGCATAATAGCGTGATAGTTGAAATAATGGATTTAAATTTCATACGGATGTTTTTATCTGAGGACAAAAGTAGTAAAAAAGAAGAAAATTCACCTCCCTTACGAGAAAGTTTCGCTGGGAGGTGAATGTATTGAATCTAACTTTTCAGTATTGATGCGGAAAGTTATTTGACGAATACTACGGCGTTCACGTTGGCTGTGCCGGTATTGTTTGCTTTACAACTTCACAACTTAATTTAGAGTTTAGGTACCCATACTTTATGACTGCTATCTCTTTTACGATTAGTTATCGAGTAGTAAGGAATAGCAATAGCAGTCGTTTTTCCGTTACTTTTGATTATATTCACTCCATTCAGTAAGTCCTTTTGATAAATGATTTCCAATGGAGCATTTGTGTCTAATCGGAAATCTTTGAAATCCGGATTATCTACGTCTTCAAAACAGTAGATGATAGGACCGGAAGCTATACA
Source organism: Bacteroides sp. MSK.20.82 (assembly GCF_019052485.1). Taxonomy (NCBI): domain Bacteria; kingdom Pseudomonadati; phylum Bacteroidota; class Bacteroidia; order Bacteroidales; family Bacteroidaceae; genus Bacteroides; species Bacteroides sp. MSK.20.82. Next base: position 16,449 of record NZ_JAHQUN010000022.1, on the reverse strand, counting down.
AACTGTGTTGCTCAAATCTTTTGTGTTAGTATGTGCGGTGATGATGCGGGGTTGTATAGGTAGTTCAAGCTCGATTAGGTCTCCTTTCTGCCACTTTCTATTGATTTCGGCATAACCGTCAACGATTTTAATTGGAACAGATTTCCCATTGACGAACAGTTGGGGCGCTCCTTTTAAGTTTGATTGATAAAGCTCGTATGGATTCTCAATGCCTTGTGCCCATCCCGGGATACGTACTTTAATCGGAAATTTGTCTGTTTTCTGTGGATTTACGGAAATATTGACTTTGCCTTTCCAAGGGTAGGATGTTTCTTGTTTTAATTGTACGCTGTTTTTGGAAGAAAGCTTGATTTCTGTTTCACTGCCTATGAACAGGTTAATATAAACTCCTTTTTTGTCTGATGCATAGATGAATCCCGGAAGAGCAGATGTGATTTTCAAGAACATTGGAGGACAGCAAGGGCAACCATGCCATTCCCAACGATTATGTTTCTCTGCGTTTAAGGGATTCTGATAGGTATAATTGTCTCCTTTGAGTGAAACTGCGGTAAGCAAACTGTTGTATAGAACGCGTTCCAGTTCGTCCATATACATTCCTTTACCGGTTAGCTCGTTCATTCTTTGGCTAAAGAATCCGGCGCCAATGGCAGCACAAGTTTCCAGATAGGCACCCGGAGGAAGGAAAAAGTCTGGACCGAATTTTTCGTCTTCGTGGATAGCGCCGACTCCTCCTGTGATGAACATACGTCTACCGGTCATATTGTCCCAAAGGCGCTTGGCTGTTTCTATATATTTAGGTGAATGATTTTCCAAAGCGGCAGTAGTGATACCAGTTGCTAATAGTGTGGCGCGTACGGCATGTCCTTCAATGGTTTGTTGCTCAAATACCGGAATTGAGTCTTGAGCATAATCTCCCCATGTCGGACGACTATGCTCGCCATGCTCAGGAGCATTATATTGGGCATCTCTGATCCATTTTTCGGATTTGCCATTGCCCCAAGTCAACCATAAAGGATAGCCACAATGATGCCCTCTGTTTTCAATCCAGAAAGTAGCTAGCTTCCAGTAAGCGTCTTCATTTACGGACACTGATAATTGTTTTTTAAGTTCCGGTTGTTCTTTGAATAGCCAGTATAGTTTGATAATGGCTTCTTCCGGGCCGGAGTGAGAGGGAACAATATTTTTCTTGGGTGCTGGTCCCATATAGTCTGCCATGTAATTTGTATAGCGGGTGGCGACTTCCAACAGTTTGGTTTTTCCGGTTGCTTTGTAGTAATGCACAGCGGCTTCAATCATCATGCCGGCATTATACACATCGTGTTGCCACCGGAGGAAACCACCATTGTCTCCCCAACGGTGTTCCGGTTCTTTCAGAAGTGTATAAGTCTCTAAGTATCCGGTTGGTTCTGTCATTTGTGCTGCTTCGATACGGTCGATATATCTGTCAATACGTGTTTCCAGTTCTTTATCCGGATACATGACCAGATAATCTGCAATACCCCGAATCGATTCATAGATAAGTCCGTCGAACCACGGCTCTCCGAAGTGTCCCTGTGTGCCACGTTCACCTTTGGCCACTTTATCAAAATTACAGAAAGCATTGTGCTGTTCCGGGGCGTTGGTGTGTTTACCCTCGAATTTGTTTAGTACATCATTGATGGTTACTTCATTCCATGTTTTAAATTTGGGGCTCCAGAATGCGTCGTTCACTTTTACGTTTTCAATGTTCGCAAATTGTACTTTCCCAGTCTGTCCTTGTACCGCGCTATGTGGAGTTCCGGATAGTGTTGCTATAACTGCCAAGGATTTAAGTAGATTTGTACTTTTCATGTTTCTAACTTTATGTTTAACTTTCTAATTTATATGAAGATGAATCTGCCGCAAAGATAGAATATTCTTTTTGACTAGTACGAACTGGTCTGTATGTTGTAAAACACATACCACTCCGTACCAGTATGGCTGTGATATTTGTATCTTTGCGCAAAAATAACGAACGATGAAAAGCAATAAATCAAAATATAAGTTGGTAGTTGATTATGTGATCGACGGGATTAATGAAGGACGATTAAAGAAAGGTGCCTGGATACCTTCTCTTAATGAATTTAGAGAAATGTACGGCTTGTCTCGTGATACTGTTTTTTCCGGAATACGAGAATTGAAATCGAGAGGTATCATTAAATCGAATCCTGGAGTCGGGTATTATATCGTAAGTACGCGTGTTCCGTTCAAACACAATATATTTCTGCTTTTCAATGAGTTCAATGAATTTAAAGAAGATATTTATAATTCTTTTATGGAGACAGTAGGCAATTCAGCTACTGTTGATCTTTATTTTCATAACTATAATCGGAAGGTGTTTGAGACTTTGGTGAATAATGCAAACCATAAATATACTACCTATATTATAATGTCCGGCAAATTTGCCGATATTGGTCCTTTACTGGAGAGTTTATCCGGAAACGTATTTCTACTCGATCATTATCACTCGGAATTGAAAGGGAAATATTCGTCTGTATTCCAGAACTTTGAAAAAGATACTTATGAAGCATTAGTGTATGGTCTGTCCAACTTGCGAAAGTACAAGCATATTGTAATGGTTCAGAAAGATTCGAAAGAACCTTTTGAACGTTATGACGGATTACGGGCTTTTTGTAAAGAGCATGGCTTTACGCATGAGTGCATTGGCGAAATTCAGGGAAGGGAGATTGTAAAGCAGGAGGTGTTTATGGTTGTTAATGATAGAGACTTGGTCAATTTGTTGAAGCAGGCTGACCGTCAGCAGTTAGTTCCGGGAAAAGATTTCGGTATTATATCTTATAATGATACCCCTTTGAAAGAAGTGCTGGCAGGAGGGATTACTACTCTTTCTACTGATTTCAAATTGATGGGACGCACGATGGCTTCTCTTATTAATAAAAAAACGATTGAGACAATTGAGAATCCTTGGAATTTAAATATTCGTAATTCACTATAAAGACTATCTATCCTATATTTATCATATATACATGTTCATAGTGACGTCATTTTAAAAGATTCTGTTCATCAGATTTGTTCCTGTTAAAAAAAAGACAGGGGAGAAGTGAGGCGTGAAGTATAATTATAGTATCTTTGCACCTGCAAGGTTCGTATTTGGAGTTGTCTAACCTTCCAAAACGATGAAAAGGGAATCCGGTGTAAATCCGGGACAGTACCTGCTGCTGTAAGTCCTCTCTTTCGGGAGATGAGTTTATCACATTCTTTGCCACTGGTGACATCACTGGGAAGGCGTGATAAATGGGGACGAGTCAGAAGACCTGCCTTGACGCTGCAGATTTATACCCGCGGGTTTTCGGGTAGAAATCAACTGGTATAGTTCATTCCTATATTCAATTGATTCCTCATTCAACCGGTCGGTACAAATGCTATGTTTGATATTTGTCGCAAATCCTGATTTGCCGGCAGATGTCTGAAGAGTGATGCGACAAGTTAGTTAATAACCTTTTCTCGCTTTTAATTATGAAACGAATTTTACTTTCTGTTTTATTTATTGTCTTCTGTCTGACGGCTTTTGTCGGTTGTATGAAATGGGATTATGGCAAGATGGAGCCTTTCAGGGCTACAGGAGATGGACTTTTCATTATGAATGAGGGGAATTTTCAATACGGTAATGCTACCTTATCTTATTATGATCCGGAAACGAAAAAGGTGGAGAATGAGATCTTTTACCGGGCTAATGCGATGAAGTTGGGTGATGTAGCGCAATCAATGATTGTCCGGGATACTATTGGATGGGTGGTAGTGAATAATTCTCATGTAATCTTCGCTATTAGCACCAATACATTCAAAGAGGTGGGACGCATTACGGGACTTACTTCTCCACGCTATATTCATTTTATTTCGGATGAGAAAGCTTATATTACACAAATATGGGATTATCGTATTTTTATTGTCAATCCCAAAACTTATCAGATAACCGGATATATCGAATGTCCGGATATGACGATGGAAACAGGCTCGACAGAGCAAATGGTGCAGTATGGCAAGTATGTGTATGTGAATTGCTGGTCTTATCAGAATCGTATATTAAAGATAGATACTACAACGGACAAGGTGGTAGATCAGCTTACTGTAGGTATACAACCTACTTCTCTAGTGATGGATAAGAACTTCAAGATGTGGACGATTACTGATGGAGGGTATAAAGGAAGTCCATACGGATATGAGGAGCCGTCGCTTTATCGCATTGATGCCGAGACATTTAAAATAGAGAAACAATTTAAGTTTCAGTTGGGAGATGCTCCTTCGGAAGTACAGCTTAATGGTGCGGGTGATGAGCTTTACTGGATTAACAAAGATATCTGGCGTATGTCTGTCGATGAAGAACGTGTTCCCGTACGTCCTTTCCTCAAGTATCGTGATACGAAGTATTATGGGTTGACAGTTAGTCCGAAAAACGGAGATGTCTATGTGGCTGACGCCATTGACTATCAGCAACAGGGGATGATTTATCGCTATACGGAGGATGGGGAACTTGTGGATGAGTTTTATGTTGGAATTATTCCCGGAGCATTTTGTTGGAAGTAATCGGTAGAGAAGAATATGAGGAGAAATATATTATTAGTGCAGTTTGTAGGAGTTCTTTTATTACTTCCATCTATAATGAGTGGACAACAACACAGCAGCGACAATAAGAATTGGGCGGAAAAGGGAATTGTCATTCGTGAAGTGGAAATTTTAGGAAAGCGCCCGATGAAAGATATAGGCGTACAGCAGACCAGATTTGATTCACTTGTGCTTAAGGAGAATATAGCCTTGTCAATGGCGGATATACTCACTTTCAATTCTTCTATTTTTGTAAAAAGCTACGGACGTGCCACGCTTTCTACTGTATCATTTCGGGGAACGTCTGCTTCGCATACACAGGTAACATGGAACGGTATGCGTATCAACAATCCAATGTTGGGGATGACTGACTTTTCGATGATTCCATCTTATTTTATAGATGACGCTTCTTTGCTGCATGGCACTTCATCGGTGAATATGGCTGGTGGTGGTTTGGGAGGATTGGTGAAATTATCTACAGTGCCTGCTCATCAAGAAGGCTTCGGAATGCAATATGTTCAAGGTATCGGTTCATTTAGTACCTTCGATGAGTTTCTGCAATTGAAGTATGGAGATAAACATTGGCAGATCTCGACGCGGGCGGTCTATCAGTCGTCGCCCAATGATTATAAATATCGTAATCATGATAAGAAAGAGAATATTTATGATGATAAATATAATATAATCGAACAGTATTATCCCATAGAACGTAATCGTAGTGGTGCATACAAAGATCTGCACATTTTACAGGAGGTATATTACAATACGGGTAAAGGTGATCGCTTCGGACTGAATGCGTGGTATACTGATTCTAACCGTGAACTGGCATTACTGACGACCGATCAGGGTGATCTTATGGATTTCGAGAACCGACAACGGGAACATACACTGCGAAGTGTTTTATCATGGGATCATACGCGTGAAAACTGGAAAGTATCGGCAAGGGGAGGTTATGTGCATACATGGTTGGCGTACGACTATAAGCGGGATTTGGGAAATGGTATAATGGCTACAATGACCCGTTCACGTAGTAAAGTCAATACTTTCTACGGGCAGTTGGATGGAGAGTATTTTTTCTCAGATAAACTCCTTTTGACGGCGGGTGTGTCGGCTCATCAGCATTTGGTGAATAGTTTGGATAAAGATCTGAATAAAGATGATAATAAGAACGATAAGTATGGTCAGGGAAGGAAGAATGATTCTATTGTTTATTTTGATAAAGGACGTATTGAGTTGTCGGGTAATGTCTCATTGAAATGGCAGCCGGTCAATCGGTTGGGTATGTCATTGGTCCTGCGGGGAGAGATGTTCGGGACTAAATGGGCACCGGTTATTCCTGCCTTTTTTGTAGATTATGTTCTTTCTAAAAGAGGCAATATAATGGCAAAGGCTTCTATTACCCGTAATTATCGTTTTCCGACATTGAATGACCTTTATTTTTTGCCGGGTGGCAATCCGGCATTGAATAATGAAAGTGGATTTACTTACGAAACGGGGCTGTCCTTTTCTGTGGATAAGGATAATGTTTATACATTATCCGGTTCGGCTTCCTGGTTCGATCAACATATAAACGACTGGATTATTTGGCTACCTACGTCGAAGGGATTTTATTCCCCCGTTAATCTTAAAAAAGTACACGCCTATGGCGTGGAAGTACAGGCTGATTATGCAGTTGCAATTGATAAAGCATGGAAGCTTGGATTAAATGGAACATTTGCGTGGACTCCTTCTATTAATGAAGGTGAACCTACGAGCAAGGCTGACCAGTCAGTAGGGAAGCAGTTACCATACATACCCGAATATTCAGCTACGTTATCAGGCAGGCTGACATATCGCAGTTGGGGGCTTCTTTATAAATGGTGTTACTATAGCGAACGTTATACAATGACGAGTAATGCTGTATCCTATACGGGACATCTTCCACCCTATCTCATGAGCAACGTGACCCTTGAAAAAGGATTCTCACTCCGTTGGGCAGATTTATCCTTAAAAGGGACAGTCAATAATCTCTTTGACGAAGAGTATCTTTCGGTATTATCCCGTCCGATGCCGGGAATTAACTTCGAGTTCTTTATCGGTATAACTCCCAAGTGGGGCAAGAAGAAAAAATAGGTGGGTGATAGCCGGACTCCTGTGCCATGTAGATGTATTATTGGCAGAGTATATATGAAAAAAGGATGCTTTCCGATTGTTTCTTTTAAATATAACTTTTGTATAATGGTGCATCTTTTAGAAAAAAGTCGTATGTTTGCTATCAAACCATAAAACAAAATGTACTATGAGCGGTAATTATGTTATCAATATCGGTCGCCAGTTAGGTAGCGGCGGAAAAGAAATAGGAGAGAAGTTGGCTGCCCGTTTGGGAATCGACTTTTATGATAAGGAACTGATCAATCTGGCTTCCGAAGAGAGCGGCTTATGTAAGGAGTTCTTCGAAAAAGCTGATGAAAAAGCCTCGCAAGGCATTATCGGCGGACTGTTCGGTATGCGTTTTCCTTTCATCAGTGAAGGGGCAATGCCATGTACCAACTGTCTGAGCAATGATGCTTTATTTAAGGTGCAGAGTGATGTTATCCGTCGTCTGGCGGCAGAGAAATCCTGTGTGTTCGTCGGACGTTGTGCCGACTATATTTTACGGGAACATCCCCGTTGTGCAAATGTCTTTATCTCGGCTACTAAAGAAGATCGTATCGCACGGTTGTGTCAGATGCATCGTATTGATGAGGAGGCGGCGGAAGAGATGATAGAAAAAGCGGATAAGAGACGTTCGGAGTATTATAATTACTACAGTTATAAAACATGGGGAGCAGCGGCTACTTATCATTTGTGTGTTGATTCCTCTTCTTTGGGGATTGAGGAGACGGTGCGGTTTGTGGAAGAGTTTGTGGCTAAAAAACTACAGATTGGAATGTAATTGAAAAAGAAAACAAAATCCCGATAATAATAAAGCCGGCTAAATTCTTTCTGAATTTGGTCGGCTTTATTTATTAATTAAATTAGTTCGCTTTACATCATCGCCAGTAATATCATCTGTCCCGTCAGGATACGAAGGAACATAGATAATGGATAAACAGTAGAATATCCTACTGCCGGTGCATCACTGGATGTCACCTGATTGGCATAAGCCAATGCGGGAGGGTCCGTATTACTACCGGCTATCAATCCCATCAGAGTGAAGTAGTTTACCTTATAATATAGTCTTGCAATTGCACCGATGATAAGCAACGGGATGACAGTGATCAGGAAACCACAGCCTACATACAGTAAGCCGTCGCCTTCTACAACTGTTTGCACAAAGTTGGCACCCGCATCTATACCTACACTGGCAAGGAATAGCACAATACCGATTTCGCGCAGCATCAGGTTGGCACTCATTGTGGTGTAAGTCACCAAATGAAGTTTGTGTCCGAAACGTCCGATCAGGATAGCTACCACCAACGGACCACCGGCCAAACCTAATTTCAAAGGAGTCGGCATACCGGGGAATGCAATCGGAAGACTTCCTAAAAGAATACCTAAGAAGATACCTACGAAGATAGTAACGATATTCGGTGTGTCCAGACGTTTCAGTTGGTTACCCAAAACACCAGCTACACGCTCTACCGCATCTTGCTGACCTACTACCATTACGCGGTCACCTACCTGCAATATCAGGTTCGGATCAGCGAACAGGTCCATACCGGAACGGTTGACACGGGTCACGTTGACACCATACATACTACGGAAGTGCATGGAACCGAGCGTTTTTCCGTTAATTTCCGGTTTAGTAACCAGAATACGGCGGGAAACCATCGGAAGATCCTGCTTCTCCCAGTCCAGTTCGACTTCTTTTCCGATAAATACGGTGATGGCGGGAGCATCTTCTTCCGAACAGACAATAAACAACTGGTCGCCCATATTGAATATCGTTTCGTGGTTCGGAATACTTACGTGTCCTTCGTGACGGATACGGGAGCAAACAAAGTTGCGTCCCAGAAATTCTTTGATTTCAATCAGTGTTTTTCCGCTGATAGACTCATTGCGTACCTCAAGGCTCATCATGTGCGGCTTGTGGTGCGCGTCTCCGCTCTGAGTTTTCAGGCTCTCTTCCTCTTTGGTCATATTGACGCGGAAGATGTAACGGATAGCTATGATAGAACCGATGATACCTACCACACCCAGCGGATACGCACAGGCATAACCCAGTGCAATCTGCGGTCCGTTGTAGCTCAACTGGTTCAGGGCCTCATTGGCGGCACCAAGTCCCGGAGTGTTCGTCACAGCTCCGTAGAGGATACCTACCATCATCGGCAGTTCCACACGACCGTTCCAGAGGTAATAAAGCCCCAATGCAACAGCAATATTTAACACTACGATGCCTACAGCCAACAGGTTCAATGTCATTCCCCCCTTTTTGAAAGAAGAGAAGAATGATGGCCCCACCTGAAGACCGATACAGAATACGAACAAGATCAATCCGAATTCTCGGATGAAATGTAGGATGTGTGTATCGGCTGTGAAGCCGAAATGTCCCATTAGGATGCCGGCAAACAAAACAAAAGTGACTCCCAAAGATACTCCGAATATCTTTATTTTACCGAGATACACACCGGCTGCCACTACAAAAGCGTAGAGGAATACAATGTGCGCTACGGAGCTAGGGTCCCACAATAAACTTTGTAACCAATCCATAAATATTAGTAGTTTTTATAATGTTCTTTTAAAAACGGGTGCAAAATTACTCATTACATCGGAGCTAATCAAATAAAAGGAGAACTAAAAATGAAGAATGAGGAATTTGCTTCGTTTAGCTTTAAGTTGCATGGAGATTCTTCATTCTATAGTTTATCATTCTTCATTTTCTCTCTGTAACCTGTAGTGCGAATTTTTTCTAAAAAGAGGAATCGTTCGAACTTATTAATTATATTTGCAAGTCGAACGACTGACATTTAGAAAGAGACAAATAAAAATAAAGACAATATTAATTCTTGTTTTAATTTTAAATAAACTATGGCAGACAAAAAAGAAAAACTCTTCTCAGACTTTTCTCCTGTCTCCACCGAACAATGGATGGAGAAGGTTACAGCCGACTTGAAAGGTGCTGATTTTGAGAAGAAGCTCGTTTGGAAGACAAACGAAGGGTTCAAAGTGAAACCTTTCTACCGGATGGAAGATCTGGAGGGTTTGAAAACAACAGATGCACTTCCCGGAGAATTTCCCTATCTGAGAGGCACCAAGAAGAGCAATAATGAGTGGCTGGTTCGCCAGGAAATCAAAGTTGAATGTCCGAAGGAAGCCAATGCCAAAGCACTGGATATTCTGAACAAAGGTGTGGATTCACTTTCTTTCCACGTAAAAGCGAAAGAACTCAATGCGGAATACATTGAAACACTGTTGAATGGTATTCAGGCTGAGTGTGTAGAACTGAACTTCTCTACTTGTCAGGGACATGTGGTTGAATTGGCTGGTCTGCTGGTGGCTTATTTCCAGAAGAAGGATTATGACGTGAAGAAACTGAGAGGTTCTGTCAATTATGACTTCTTTAACAAGATGCTGACTCGCGGTAAAGAAAAAGGCGATATGGTTCAAACTGCCAAAGCCCTGATCGAAGCTATCCAACCGCTTCCTTTCTATCGTGTACTGAATGTAAATGCAATCTCGCTGAACAATGCCGGAGCTTACATTTCTCAGGAATTGGGCTATGCATTGGCATGGGGTAATGAATACATGAACCAGCTGACAGACGCAGGTATCCCTGCTGCTACAGTTGCCAAGAAAATTAAGTTCAACTTCGGTATCAGTTCCAACTACTTCCTTGAAATCGCTAAATTCCGTGCAGCACGTATGCTGTGGGCAAACATCGTAGCTTCCTACCATCCTGAATGCCTGCGTGATTGCGACAATAAGGGGGCTAATGGAGAATGTCGTTGTGCTGCGAAGATGGCGGTTCATGCCGAAACTTCCACTTTCAATCTTACTTTGTTTGATGCTCATGTGAACTTGCTTCGTACACAGACTGAAGCGATGAGTGCTGCATTGGCCGGTGTGGATTCAATGACAGTCGTTCCGTTCGATAAGACTTATTCGACTCCGGATGAATTCTCTGAACGCCTTGCACGTAACCAGCAGTTGTTACTGAAAGAAGAATCTCATTTTGATAAGGTGATTGACCCGGCTGCCGGTTCTTATTATATCGAGAATCTGACAGTGTCTATCGCTAAACAGGCGTGGGAACTCTTCCTTGCCGTAGAAGAGGCAGGCGGTTTCTATGCTGCATTGAAAGCCGGTACAGTTCAGGCAGCAGTGAACGAAAGCAACAAGGCCCGTCATAAAGCAGTTGCTCAACGTCGTGAAGTGCTGCTGGGTACCAACCAGTTCCCGAACTTCAATGAAAAAGCAGGTGAGAAACAGCCGATAGAAGCAAAATGCTGCTGCGGAGGTGATGCTCATACTTGCGAGAAAGATGTGGATACTTTGGTATTCGACCGTGCAGCCAGCGAATTTGAGGCATTACGCCTTGAAACGGAGGCTTCCGGCAAACGTCCGAAAGCGTTCATGCTGACTATCGGTAATCTGGCTATGCGTCAGGCACGTGCGCAATACTCTTGCAACTTCCTCGCTTGTGCCGGATATGAAGTTATTGACAATCTCGGATTCGAAACGGTGGAAGCCGGAGTAGAAGCTGCTATGGCTGCTAAAGCTGACATTGTAGTCCTCTGTTCAAGCGATGACGAATATGCGGAATATGCGGTTCCGGCATACCATGCATTGAACGGCCGTGCTATGTTTATCGTAGCAGGTGCTCCCGCTTGTATGGATGAACTGAAGGCAGCAGGTATCGAGAACTTCATCCACGTGCGTGTCAACGTATTGGATACCTTGAAAGAGTTTAACGCCAAACTATTGAAGTAAGATGAGAAAAGATTTTAAAAACTTAGATATATATGCTGCATTTCAGCCCGCTAACGGTGCTGAATGGCAAAAGGCTAACGGTATTTCCGCTGACTGGAATACACCGGAACACATTGATGTGAAGCCTGTTTATACAAAAGAGGACCTCGAAGGAATGGAACACCTCGGCTATGCTGCCGGACTTCCTCCTTATCTGCGTGGTCCGTATTCAGTGATGTACACTCTTCGCCCCTGGACCATCCGTCAGTACGCCGGATTCTCTACTGCCGAAGAATCAAATGCTTTCTATCGCCGTAACCTGGCTTCCGGTCAGAAAGGTTTGTCCGTAGCATTTGACTTGGCTACTCACCGTGGTTATGACCCCGATCACGAACGTGTGGTAGGTGACGTAGGTAAGGCAGGTGTATCTATCTGCTCACTCGAAAACATGAAAGTTTTGTTCGACGGTATTCCTTTGAGCAAGATGTCCGTGTCTATGACGATGAACGGTGCAGTACTTCCGATTATGGCATTCTATATCAATGCAGGTCTGGAACAGGGTGCTAAACTCGAAGAAATGGCCGGTACTATCCAGAATGATATTCTGAAAGAGTTCATGGTGCGTAATACTTATATCTATCCGCCTGCATTCTCTATGAAGATTATTTCCGATATCTTCGAATATACTTCGCAGAAGATGCCAAAGTTCAATTCTATCTCTATCTCCGGTTACCACATGCAGGAAGCAGGTGCGACGGCAGATATCGAGCTGGCTTATACATTGGCCGACGGTCTGGAATATCTGCGTGCCGGAACAGCGGCAGGTATCGATATCGATGCGTTCGCTCCCCGTTTGTCTTTCTTCTGGGCGATTGGTACCAATCACTTCATGGAAATCGCGAAGATGCGTGCTGCCCGTATGTTGTGGGCTAAGATTGTAAAACAATTCAATCCGAAGAATCCGAAATCACTGGCATTGCGTACACACTCTCAGACTTCCGGCTGGTCGCTGACAGAACAAGATCCGTTCAATAACGTAGGACGTACTTGTATCGAAGCTATGGCTGCCGCTTTGGGACATACACAGTCTTTGCATACCAATGCGCTGGATGAGGCTATTGCCCTTCCGACAGACTTCTCCGCACGTATTGCCCGTAATACTCAGATTTATATTCAGGAAGAAACCTATATCTGTAAGAACGTTGACCCATGGGGCGGTTCTTATTACGTAGAAGCTCTGACCAACGAACTGGCTCACAAGGCTTGGGAACGTATCGAGGAAGTAGAAAAACTGGGTGGTATGGCGAAAGCTATCGAGACAGGTATTCCTAAGATGCGTATCGAAGAAGCTGCTGCACGTACGCAGGCCCGTATCGACAGCGGTTCTCAGACTATTGTCGGTGTGAACAAATATCGTCTGGAAAAAGAAGCTCCGATTGATATCCTTGAGATTGATAACACGGCAGTTCGTCTTGAACAGATCGAGAACCTGAAACGTTTGAAAGAAGGACGTAACCAGGCAGAAGTGGACAAAGCACTGGCAGCCATCACCGAATGCGTAGAGACCGGTAAGGGCAACTTGCTGGAACTGGCTGTAGAAGCTGCTCGTGTTCGTGCAACGCTGGGTGAAATCTCCTATGCTTGCGAAAAGATTGTAGGACGTTATAAAGCAATAATTAGAACAATATCAGGCGTGTATTCATCAGAAAGTAAAAACGATGGCGACTTCAAGCGTGCATGTGAACTGGCTGAGAAGTTTGCTAAGAAAGAGGGACGTCAACCTCGTATTATGGTTGCGAAGATGGGACAGGACGGTCACGACCGTGGTGCCAAAGTGGTAGCAACCGGTTATGCAGACTGTGGCTTCGATGTAGACATGGGACCATTGTTCCAGACTCCGGCGGAAGCTGCCCGCGAAGCTGTAGAAAACGACGTTCACGTAGTAGGTGTTTCTTCATTGGCTGCCGGACACAAGACATTGATTCCGCAGATTATGGAAGAACTGAAAAAGCTGGGTCGTGAAGATATCGTGGTAATTGCCGGCGGTGTTATCCCTGCACAGGATTATGACTTCCTGTATAAGGCAGGTGTAGCTGCTATTTTCGGTCCCGGTACTCCGGTAGCGAAGGCTGCTTGCCAGATTCTGGAAATCCTGATGGATGAAGAATAAACACGGAATTTAATCATTTTTTCTATTTTTTTTATCCCGCCTTATAGCTCCATTCGGGCTGAAGGCGGGATGTTTTTTTCATCTTTATGCGGTCAGTGAGAAATAATCATGTAACTTTGTAGACTGTTAGTATAAAAACAAGAAGAGAAAAAATGATAGTTTGCATAGCCGAAAAGCCGTCTGTAGCACGTGATATAGCCGAAGTACTCGGCGCTCATACAAGAAAAGAAGGGTATATAGAAGGAAACGGATACCAGGTAACCTGGACATTCGGTCATCTTTGTACCTTGAAAGAGCCGCATGAATACACTCCTAACTGGAAATCATGGAACTTGGGTAGTTTACCGATGATTCCGCCACGTTTCGGCATCAAGCTGATAGAGAACCCTACTTACGAAAAACAGTTTCACATCATTGAGGGATTGATGCAGAACGCGGATGAAATCATCAACTGCGGTGATGCCGGCCAGGAAGGAGAATTGATCCAGCGTTGGGTGATGCAGAAGGCAGGTGCCCGCTGTCCGGTGAAACGTCTTTGGATTTCTTCGCTGACAGAAGAAGCGATCCGCGAAGGATTTGCGAAGTTGAAAGACCAGTCGGATTTTCAATCACTGTATGAAGCGGGACTTTCCCGTGCAATGGGGGACTGGCTGCTGGGGATGAATGCCACCCGTCTTTATACCATCAAATACGGTCAGAACAAACAAGTGCTTTCCATCGGTCGTGTGCAGACTCCTACGCTGGCATTGATTGTCAACCGCCAATTGGAGATCGCCAACTTCCAGCCGAAACAATACTGGGAACTGAAAACGAATTATCGTGATACTACCTTTTCTGCTCTGATCCGTAAAAGCGATGAAGAAATTGCTGCGGAAGAAGAAAAGAGTGGCGGAAAGAAGAAGATAGACAATCCCGGCATCGACCCTATCGCCAACCGGGAGGAGGGAGAAGCGCTGGTGGAACGCATAAAGGACCTTCCGTTCATTGTCACCAATGTCGGCAAGAAGGATGGAAAGGAATATGCTCCGCGTCTGTTCGACCTGACTTCTCTTCAGGTAGAGTGTAATAAGAAGTTTGCCTATTCTGCCGATGAAACGCTGAAGCTGATTCAGTCGCTTTATGAAAAGAAAGTGGCTACTTATCCGCGTGTCGATACTACTTTCCTGAGTGACGATATTTATCCGAAGTGTCCCGGAATATTGAAAGGTCTTCGGGACTACGAGGTGCTGACTGCTCCTTTGGCGGGTGCTTCATTGCCTAAATCGAAAAAGGTATTTGATAATTCGAAGGTAACAGATCACCATGCCATTATCCCTACAGGCGTTTATGCGCAGAATCTGACGGATATGGAACGTCGTGTCTATGACCTGATAGCCCGTCGTTTTATAGCGGTGTTCTATCCCGATTGTAAGATTTCTACCACTACCGTGATGGGCGAAGTGGACAAGATAGAATTTAAAGTAACCGGCAAACAGATTCTGGAGCCGGGATGGCGCGTCGTTTTTGCCAAAGATGTGAAAGATACTTCCGAAGAAAAAGAGGAAGAGGATGAAAATGTACTTCCTGCCTTTGTCAAGGGGGAGAGTGGTCCTCATGTTCCGGACTTGAATGAGAAGTGGACGCAACCGCCCAGACCTTATACGGAAGCAACATTGCTTCGTGCGATGGAAACAGCCGGAAAGTTGGTGGATAATGACGAACTCCGTGATGCTCTGAAGGAGAATGGTATCGGTCGGCCGTCTACCCGTGCCGCCATTATCGAGACGTTGTTCAAGCGAAACTATATCCGCAAGGAAAGAAAGAACCTGATAGCCACCCCTACGGGAGTGGAACTGGTACAGATCATCCACGAAGAACTGCTGAAATCTGCGGAACTGACCGGTATATGGGAAAAGAAACTACGTGAGATTGAAAAGAAGACATACGATGCCCGTCAATTCCTTGAAGAACTGAAGCAAATGGTATCTGAAATCGTGATGAGCGTACTTTCAGATAATACGAACCGACGTATCACTATTCAGGAGGCAGTTGCCCAAACGGAAGAAAAGGCAAAGAAAGAACCTAAGAAGCGTGAGCGTAAAGCAAGTGCTCCCAAAGAAAAGAAGGCGAAAGCAGAACCGAAAGTTCCTGCATCTTCTCCGTCTCCTGCTCTGACTCCTTCTGCTCCTGCCTCTGCTCCGGCTACCGGTAATGCAGATACTTTTGTCGGACAACCGTGTCCGGTTTGTGGTAAGGGAACCATCATTAAAGGGAAGACAGCTTACGGATGTTCGGAATGGAGAAATGGATGTACTTACCGAAAGAATTTCGAATAGTTTGTGGACAGTGTCTCACATAACAGTGATTTCTCTTTTTTCAAAGAAAAAGAGTCCCTTCTTTTCTGTTCGCACCATAAGGAATTAGATAGCCGTTTTGCTATCACGCTCTCACTATCCACTTGTATCCCTTTATTCATCGATGTTTCAGGGATGGTAGCAAGCGTGGTGGCAAGTATGAGAGCAAACGGTTGCTCTCACTCTGTCTCGTCCTGATTAGTATCGTTTTTGTAATGTTATCTTTTGATTTACAGGATGTTAATGTCTGATGTGTCAGTTATTAACGTTTGATTTCTCAACCATTAATAACTGAGAAATCAGGTATTAAAGACTGAGAAATCATGTATTATTGACCAATAATTGATTTTATGCTTCCTAAGAGAACAGCTCAATCGGAATAACTGATATGGTTAATGTGATTGAAACGTGCAGTCAAGTCAATCAAATCAACAGTACATTGTCTTACCCTGGATTTGGTTGACTACTATAAGTATCAACTAAAATGAATAAAAG
>NZ_JAHQUN010000156.1:0-377 GCF_019052485.1 Bacteroides sp. MSK.20.82 | reverse complement strand
GATGACTTCGCCGGTCATTGGGCTCATAATGCCAATCTTTCAGTAAAAGCGATCATGGGTGTAGCCGGATATAGCGAAATGGCGCATATGCTTGGTTTATATGATGTTGCAGAGAAATATGCAGGTATAGCCAAGAAAATGGCGGTGAAATGGGAAGAAATGGCAAATGAAGGTGATCATTACCGCCTTGCTTTCGACCGTGAGAATACCTGGAGTCAGAAATATAATATGATTTGGGACAAAATGTGGAATTTGAATTTATTCCCAAATAATGTAATCGACAAAGAAATTAACTATTATTTGACGAAACAGAATCCTTACGGATTGCCATTGGACTCCCGCAAAGAGTATACAAAGTCTGACTGGATTATGTGGAC
>NZ_JAHQUN010000155.1:0-398 GCF_019052485.1 Bacteroides sp. MSK.20.82 | reverse complement strand
CCTTGCAGACGGATAGCCAATACACCCATTACCACCATTTCATTCATCGGTCCCGATTCGGAGAAATCCGCTTTCGGCATCACGCGGTTGGATTTGTCTTCCTTACAAGCGCGTACCCAGTCCATTTCATGAGAACAAGTAACACGGCGGCATACTTTCGGTGCATTGGGCACACGGCCTGACAACAAGAAAGGTTGTTCTCCGTAGCAGCCGCAAATCAATGTATCTTTTGTTCCGTGGAAAATAGTCAGACCACCACCGGGGCCCATCAGTTGTTTTCCTTCTGGGAAACCTTTCGGACGTTCCGGCATCATACCGCCGTCATACCAGTGTACCTCAACTTCCGGCAAGGCAACTTTCGGCATATTGTCGCGGGCGGGGAAAATCATCTTCACGTG
>NZ_JAHQUN010000003.1:0-371826 GCF_019052485.1 Bacteroides sp. MSK.20.82 | reverse complement strand
GCATCTGACTGTTAATCAGAGGGTCCTTGGTTCAAGTCCAAGAGGAAGAGCAAAAAAAGAGGTGTATCGAAAGATAGACCTCTTTTTTGTTTCTGCTCTTCTCCCCCCTGCTTCGAAAATAGAGGGTCAGTCCGAAAACCGAAACTCTCATCCCCTTCTTTTATTCACAAAAACATTCTTGTCTTTTGATGGTCTATAAAACTTTAAAGATTCAAAGGTTAACAATAAACTTTCCATCTGAATAAAGTAAGTTCTTTGGGTACATGAATTAATTCGTCCGGCTATAGGCATTCTTTCGTCCGCCTATAGCCGGACGAAAGTTTGCCTATAGGCAACGTTGCGTTTGCCCATAGGCGGACGAATTAATTTATGAAGAGAAAGTACTTATTTGTAGAACAGCAACAACATAATGTAAGCATTGGCATTCATTATAGTTTATATATTAAAGAGAGTCTTCGGGAAGACGACAAGCTACCCTATTCTGCCATAGCCAACGTCAACACACTAATCCGTACTCCTTCAATCTCTGCCAGCCGAGAAGCGCACGCTACGGTAGTTGCTCCAGTCGTCAACACATCATCTACTATTAATATATGCTTTCCTGCCAAATACTCCGAACGATGCAATTCGAAGATTCCATCTACATTCTCCCAACGTTCTAAAGCTGACTTTTGTGTTTGCGTTTCCGTATTCTTCCGGCGTATGATTGCTTCGGTATCCACCGGAATACCTGTTACGGCCATAATCCCGCGCGATATCCATTCACTTTGATTGTAGCCACGTATCTGCTGTTTCTTCTTATGCAAAGGGATGGGAATGATTACATCAACTCCATGAAAGAAGTCGGAAGCCTGCAATTCGGATGCCATATATCGTCCCATAATAGCACCAATTTCTTTTTGTCCTCCATATTTGAGTTGGTGGAGAACTTGCCGAAAATCACTTCCTTTGCGATAAAAGAAAAAAGAAGTGGCACGTTCCAGAGGAAACTTACCCCAAAAGAGTTTTTCTACCGGATTGTCTTTCCGAAGATGATAATCGGTACGAGGCAGGTTTATATTGCACATGGTGCAAATACACTCTTCCCCCTTGGCCAATGATCCGCCACAAACGACGCAGCAACGAGGAAACCAAAGGGACAAAAAAGAATAAAGCCAATCTTTTATAAGTAATGTGTGTTTCATAGTAGTAGCTATTTATACAATCGCAGCAGTCTTACATATCCAACGGAGGAACTTCCGCCAAAAGTTTCAAGAATAAAGGATGCAGGTATCCATTGGTTGCAATAATATGATGACCTTCTATAAAATGGTCGTCACCATAGAAATTAGTCACGCGACCGCCTGCTTCCTGTACAATCAGGGCAGCCGCCGAATAATCCCACTTACCGATAAACGCTTCGGCCCATGCATCAAAACGACCATTAGCTATATAACAGATTGCAGCCGCAGCCGAACCGTTCATGCGAATGCCTCCCACGGCTCCATAAAGGTTATCAATCAGATGGAGAGCCGTCGGTTTATACTGATCATAATTATAAGGTAATTCAGTAAACACAAATGCATTCTTGATATCCCGGACATCCGAAACATGAATTTCCTCACCATTCATGAAAGCCTTTCCCCCTTTCCAGGCATAGAAACATTCATTCCGGCAGACTTCATACACAACTCCCAAAAGCAATTCGGTACGACTGCGCAGAGCGATGCATACACAATAAGGAGCCTCATCGTGAATATAATTCGTAGTTCCGTCCAATGGATCAATGACCCAGCAGTAAGGTTCGTCCTGATAAGTAGCAGAGCCTTCTTCCGTAATAAATCCAGCTTCGGGCAACAAGGCAGAAAGCGCTTTTACCAACCGTACTTCAGACTCTTTATCCACATACGATACATAATCATGCGCATGTTTTTCCACAACACGCTCACGACGGAAATTTTTCCGCTCTTCTTTCAGAAAATGCCCGGCTTCGGTAGCTATGCGGCATACTTCAACTGTAAGTTGCTTTAAATCCAACATTTCATCTTTATTATTAAAAAGTACATCGAAGGTATAGCTTTTCTTATGAAAAACCATCCAAAATGAGTATTATTTTCAGATAGACTATCAAACATTCAACCTTCAATAGAGAGAACAGGCTGCTTATCCCCCAAACTAGTATGTTTTTATTATCTGCCTTCGAAGCATCAACATATCTTAATGCTATCCTCCCAGAGAGCGTCGTGTTAATTTATAGTAAAGATAAAAGATTATCATATAAAAACGTTAGATTATTCATATATTTGGCAATAAAATAACACAATCCAATCAAACTAAAAAGCAAAAAACAGTATGGATAAACACATTATAGGAGAAAATGCAGGTACTTTATGGCAGTTACTGAATGAAGACAACCGGAAATGGGAACTAACAGAAATCAAAGAGGCAACCGGATTTGATGACATGGAATTAGCATCTGCCATCGGCTGGCTGGCTCGTGAAGACAAAATACAGTTTGAACTAAACAAAACCGGTGGCAAGGCTTATATTTACCTGATGCTAAACGTATATATCGGATAAGCAAAATATTATCAACCCAAAAACAATTCTGGTGATTTTTCAAATCGCCAGAATTAACAGTATGCTCAATATTTCATATATTAAATAACAAAAAGACAATTTTTCATTAAATTCAATGACAGGTAATCTTTTAATAAAAGCATAAATAGAAAACACATTCAGAACACACTGCAATATTATACAAAAGAAGCGCTTATTTATTCGTACCAACGAATACTTATACAAAAAAGACCGTATAATTTGAGAAAAACAACCGCATATTTAGAAATAAATAACCGTATGTTTACACCAAATCTTACGTTCCTTTTAAACCAATGAAGCGTTCCTTTTAAACCAACAGACCGTTCCTTTAAAAGGAACAATCCAACGGGTCAAAAGACTTGCTAAAAGCGTCAAGAAAACAGAAATAATTAGCTAGATGGAGTTCAATGCCCGACATTTCAAAAAGAACAAAACGCATAGTATATTTCAGATATCAGAGCACAAACAGCTATGATTCGTACTTATACTTATCAGAAAAACATTCAATCACATTATAATATATTTTTCTGATCTGAGGAAATGAGAATTCCCTGCAATTTTCAGAACAGGCCCGGCCTCTTCCCACAAATATACGCAACAAAGAGCCACTGAAAACACAAAGTGACAGAATGGTAAATTTGCTTTTTACATAAAAATTCCCGAATATTGCAGCCTAATACTAATGCAAAGAGTTCCCTATGAAAAGAGTAGATTCCGTTATATCCCTGATATACTCGTTATCTAAATCAGAAAAGAAGCACTTCTCCCTACAGGTTATCAAGGACAAGGAGGAGAAAGACTATCTGGTGATTTATGATATTGTCATAAAGAGTAAACAACCGAATGGAAATACTGTAAAAGAGGAATTTTACAGACGCAAGCCCAATGGTTCATTTGAAGTGTCCATTCAATACTTATATGAAAAGCTGACGGATACATTACTCACCCTGCGTAAAAAGAAAGATATCTATTACGATCTGCTGAATGATTTGTGCAAAGCCCGAATGCTTTATGAACGTTCTCTGTTTGAAGAGTGTTTCGAAATACTATCCAATACGATAGAACAAGCACAATTCTACGAGAACAACGAAATTCTGACGATAGCTTTGAAGCTGGAACTGGAATATCTGCTCCGTCTGAACTTTCCCAACATGACAGAACAGGAGCTTTTTCACAAACACTTCATTCAAAATGAAGCTTTGAAAAAGATTCGGAAAATCACAGAGCAATCTTCATTGCACAACTTATTGAAATACCGTTTATCTCATATTGGCTCCATCAGGACAGTAAAGCAAAAACAGGATATGAATGACCTTATGGTCAACGAACTTTATATAGCCGCTTCTTCAGACTCCGAAGGTAATTTTGAATTAACACGAAACCATAAACTTTTTCAGGCTAATTACCTGATGGGAGCAGGTGATTACAGAGCTGCCCTAAATTCATACAAAGAACTGGACTCATTATTTGAGCAGAATCAACAGTTCTGGTCAAATCCTCCTATATACTATTTATCTGTACTCGAAGGAGTACTCGGCAGCCTGCGGTCTGTGAGCAACTATGACGAAATCCCCTACTTCCTTGATAAATTAAGAAAGCTCATATCAGACAGCACTTCGCTCGAATTTAAAGTAAATGCAACTTGCCTTCTCTTCCAATACCAACTATTTCCCTATCTGGATAAAGGAGATTTCTCAAAATGTACCCAACTTATGGCAAACTACCAGGAAATACTTTATGATAAAGAAGCTTGGTTAAGCCCTATCCGAAAAAGTGAATTATTGCTTTACACCACACTCGTGCACATTGGCAACCAGGAATATAAAACTGCTAAAAAATATATCAGCAACGCTATCATAGACCATAATATAAAGTATCTGCCTTTAATGAGAACTATTCGTCTGGTCCGTCTCATCGTCTTTTATGAAGTGCAGGAGCATGAGCTGATCCAGTATGAATCCCGCTCCATCACCCGAAGTCTATCTTCCCCCAAAGAACAGACTTTCAAAACAGAACGTATCATTTTATGGTTTCTGAATAAAAGAAATATTCCCATCCTGAAAAAAGACAGAGAAGCATTCTGGGAAAAGCTGTCTCCTGAGATTCATGAATTATATAATAATAAATATGAAAGTCAGCTTTTACGCCTCTTTGACTTTACAGCGTGGATGGAGTCCAAAATCCGGAAAGAGAAACTGTCTGAAGTCCTCAGAGTACGTACTAGCGCAAAAGAATGTTAAAGGCTAAGGTGTCCGATTCGTATTTCAGACGAAAAAAACACTCTTTTCAAATCTCCATTTTCTCTTTGTAATTATATAAATTCATTCCACATTACCCCTTTATTCTCTTCTGTATACAAGGAAAATTCAATATAAGATATCATTTTTGAGATTATATAAACCAATTATTAATGTAGAAAACTATGCATGATTATTGCTTTCATTTGCATAGTCTTAATTTTTAATACTATGGAAACTATATCAATTCATAGACCCAAAATTGTAGTCATCGGTAGTTGCAATACCGATATGGTCGTAAAAGCCAACAGACTACCTGTTCCCGGAGAAACCATACTAGGCGGAACCTTCTACATGAATCCCGGTGGCAAAGGAGCCAATCAGGCGATTGCAGCCGCCCGATTGGGAGCTGAAGTCACCTTCATATCCAAAATCGGATATGATTTGTTCGGCCTGCAAGCATTGGAAATATACAGATCAGAGAAAATTAATACGGAATATATATTTACCGACCAGAAAAGTCCGTCCGGAGTTGCACTTATCTCCGTAGATTCTTTCGGTGAAAATAGCATTATCGTAGCACCGGGAGCAAGCCGTTCGCTTTCTATTGAGGATATCAATAAAGCCGAAGAAAAAATCAAGGAAGCTGATATTATTCTCATGCAACTTGAGATTCCCATAGACACAGTGGAATATGCAGCTACTATTGCTTGCAAATATGGGAAAAAGGTAATCCTCAATCCGGCTCCCGCGTCCAGCCTGAGCAACTCATTCTTAATGAACGTGCACACCATACTCCCCAACCGCATTGAAGCGGAAATGTTATCCGGAATCAAAGTGATGAATATAGAAAGCGCTCATCGTGCCGCTCAGGCTATCGGAGAGAAAGGTATAGAGAATGTTGTCATTACTTTAGGTAAAGACGGGGCTTACGTAAAAGAGAAAGATGAATATACCATGATTCCCGCAAAGGAAGTAGAGACGATTGACACAACAGGTGCCGGAGATGTATTTTGCGGAGCATTCAGCGTCTGCCTGTCTGAAGGGCATTCACTCGCTAAATCTGTGAAATTTGCCAATGCGGCGGCAGCTATAGCAGTCACGCGAATCGGTGCACAGAGTGCGATTCCTTATAAAAGAGAAGTTGTGCTATAAACGAGATAAGACCTAGGTTAAACACATAAATCTGTTCAAATGAAAGTAGTAGTTATTGGAAGTTCAAACATCGACATGGTTGCACAAGTCAACCATCTCCCGGCGCCTGGCGAAACAGTCGGAGATGCCAGTTTCATGCAATCCCTCGGGGGGAAAGGCGCCAATCAGGCTGTAGCAGCAGCAAGACTCGGGGGATCTGTAACGTTCATTACCTCTTTGGGAAATGATATGTATGCAGAAATTCTAAAAAAACACTTTAAGAAAGAAGGTATCACTACTGATTATATCATAGATGATGTTAATCAGCCCACAGGGACTGCACTCATTTTTGTTGCCGACAGTGGTGAAAACTGCATAGCAGTAGCTCCCGGAGCTAACTATTCTTTATTACCCGGTTCAATTATTCATTTTTCAAAGGTAATTGACGAAGCAGATATCATAGTTATGCAAGCCGAGATTCCTTACGAAACGATTAAAAGAATAGCTCTTCTGGCTAAACAAAAAGGTAAAAAGGTATTGTTTAATCCCGCACCCGCCTGCCTGATTGATGAGGAACTGATGAAAGCCATTGATATACTAGTCGTCAATGAACTGGAAGCAGCCTTCATCTCAGGAATTGAATATACAGGAAATAATCTTGAAGAAATCGCTCTAAGCTTATTACAGGCAGGTGCACGCAATGCTGTGATCACATTAGGAAGTCAAGGTGTATATATGAAAAACGACAAAGAAATCATTCAGCTTCCCGGATACAAAGTAAATGCGATTGATACTATTGCAGCAGGTGACACGTTCTGTGGTGCATTGGCTGTAATTTGTGCCCAAAGGGAAATAGACCGAGATGCATTGAGTTTTGCGAATGCCGCGGCAGCTATCGCTGTTACACGTTCTGGTGCCCAACCGTCTATTCCTACTCTCGATGAAGTAAAACACTTCATGTTAGAAAAAGAATTAGCCTTATCATTCAACTTTTAAATTTCATGGATTATGAAAACTAATCGACACTCTACTCTCTTAAAGAAAGCTGTCCACCTGATAACTTATAACTCAAGTCATAAGCTTATCTGCCTGCTGGGCTACCTACTTTTATGTTCAATGAATACATATGCTCAGAATTATGTATCCGGAACAGTAAAAGATAATAATGGAGAACCTCTACTGGGAGTTTCCATAAAAGTAAAAGATGGGAATATAGTATCCGGAACCGTCACTGACTTTAACGGACACTACCAAGTGAAAGCGGATCCAAGTTCAACTATTGAATTCAGTTACATCGGATTTAAAACAGTCCAGTTTACAGTAGGTGATAGAAAAATGATAAACGTAACACTGGGAGTTGACGACAATTTATTGGATGAAGTGATCGTTGTAGGTTATGGTACCCAAAAGAAGATTAATTTAACCGGTTCTGTCGGAGTCATTGACTCGAAAGCCTTCGAAGCAATCCCTGTATCCAATGCAGTCCAGGCATTACAAGGACAGGTTCCCGGTTTGAATATTTATAGCAATCAGGGAGGAGGTCTCAATCAGAAACAATCGATCAATGTACGTGGAGTCGGAACTATCGGAGAAGGTTCTACAGGAAGTGCCCTAGTCTTGATAGATGGTATGGAAGGAGATATTTATTCCATTAATCCGCAGGATATAGAATCTATTTCAGTTCTGAAAGATGCGGCAGCTTCTTCTATTTATGGTTCCAGAGCGCCATTCGGAGTAATCTTAGTAACGACCAAGAAAGGAAAGGCCGGTAAAGCGCAAGTTAACTACAACAACAGTTTTCGTGTAAGTAGCCCTATCAACATGCCTTCTTCATTAGACTCTTACACGTTCTCCTTATACTATAATGATGCAGCTGCCAATTCCGGATGGGGACCTTACAACTGGGTCTCGGAAGAAAGGATAAACCGCATCAAAGACTATATGGCCGGCAAGATTACCGATTCTACCATCCCCGTGCCCAATAATCCTTCGTTATGGGCAGACGGATATTCACAAGGAAATGATAATATTGATTATTATGACTATTTTTTCAAAGACAATGTCTTTGCACACGAGCACAATATCAGCGTTACTGGCGGGACAGACAAAATACAATACTATTTATCAGCGAACTATTTAGGTCAGGATGGAGAGCTCAGAATCGGAGATGAATACTCAAACAGATATACTGCATCTGCAAAAATCAACGCACAATTATCAAAAATAGTATCAGTCGGATTCAATACTCGCTTTATCAGAAGTGACTATGTACAGCCGACACATCTTAATGAAAGTTTTTTTGCCGAAATCGGACGCCAATGTTGGCCTACCAAACCTCTCTATGACCCAAATGGTATTCTATATGACGACCATGTGCTCCAAATGCAAAACGGAGGTGAAAAACAAGAACGAAACACTTGGCTCTACCAACAACTGAATATAACGGTAGAACCTATCAAAGGGTGGCGACTGATTGGAGATTTAAGCTATCGATACAATACACAATATTCACACTGGGATTACTTAACTGTTCATCAGACAGGTGTTGACGGAAAGACTAAGGGCAATACATGGAATAACGATTCCCAAGTACATGAAGGCACTTATGCCAGCGATTATTTTAATGTAAATCTCTATACAGATTATGCAAAGACCTTTGCAAAATCACATAATATGAAAGTTCTTTTCGGGTTTCAAGCCGAACAAAATAATTATAAAGATATAGCTGCTGAGAAGCTAGGAGTCATTTATCCGGGAAAACCGACTATCAACACTTCTACCGGAATGGATTCAAATAACCAAAAAGTTGCTCCGAATGTAGCAGGTGGACACAACAGATGGGCTACCGCCGGATTCTTCGGCAGATTGAATTATGATTACCTGGAAAAATATCTTCTGGAAGTAAATCTACGCTATGACGGTTCCTCACGATTTCGTAGTGACAGTCGTTGGGGATTTTTCCCTTCCGCATCAGTAGGCTGGAACATAGCCAGAGAAAAATTCTTCCTGCCTGTCAGCAAAGTTGTCAACACATTTAAGGTCAGAGCCTCTTATGGTAGTTTGGGTAACCAAAATACATCTTCTTTATATCCGACTTATTCTACAATCGGTACAGGAACAGGATCATGGATCATTGACGGAACATTAGCCAATATTGCCTGGGCACCTTCACTCGTCAGCTATAATCTCTCCTGGGAGAAAATCCGTACATGGAATGCCGGAGTTGACTTTGGCCTGTTTAACAATCGGCTAACCGGCTCTTTTGATTATTACATTCGTAAAACTGACGATATGGTCGGCCCTTCGGAGAAATTGCCTGTAGTCCTTGGAACAGCCGTTCCCAGTTCCAATAATACAAATCTTAAAACATTCGGATGGGAACTGGAACTAATGTGGAAAGACCGGTTAAATAATGGATTGAATTATAGTGCCCGCTTTACACTTGCCGACAGTCGTACCAAGATTACTCGTTATTCAAATCCTTCCGGACTGATAGATGGATTTTATGCCGGAAAATACGTGGGTGAAATATGGGGATATGAAACGATAGGCATTGCACAATCTGACCAGGAAATGGCCGAACACATCGGAAGATTAATCAACGGTGGACAAAGTAATCTCGGACAAGACTGGAAAGCCGGAGACATTATGTATAAAGATCTGAATGAAGACGGAAAAATTGATGCCGGAAGCCGCACCTTACAAGATCACGGTGATTTAAAAAGAATAGGTAACTCCACGCCCCGATATAATGTAGGACTGGAATTAGCCGCCGATTGGAAAGGATTCGATATCAGAATGTTCTGGCAAGGAACATTGAAAAGAGATTATTTTCAGGGTAGTTACTACTTCTGGGGTGCAAACGGTAGACAAGGGCCCTGGTTTTCCACAGCACTAAAAGGACACGATGATTATTTCCGAAATGACGAAGCCAGTCCATTGGGAACGAATCTGAATTCCTACTATCCAAGACCCTTATTCAACACCGATAAAAACCAGCAATCACAAACTAAATATTTACAAGATGCATCTTATCTACGTCTGAAGAATCTGCAGATAGGATATAGCTTGCCACACAACATCGTACAAAAAATGGGAATGCAGCACCTTAGGATATTCGCATCCGGTGAAAACTTGTTCACCATTACGAGCCTTATTGACTTCTTCGACCCCGAATCAATCGAAGGCGGTAGTTGGGGACACGGAAACGTTTACCCACTATCCCGAACATTCTCTTTTGGATTAAATGTCACATTCTAAAAACAGGATATTATGAAAAGACTTACGATATCAACCTTATTGAGCGGAGTGCTCTTTTTGACAAGTTGCAATGATTTCCTAAATCAAGAACCTCTTGATCAACTTTCTCCAAATGAATATCTGACAACAGAAAGTAATATTGCAGCTTTTGCTACTGATCAATATCAAGTGCTACCTACTCATGGCACCTATGGATATGGAACTTTTGAAATTGACAATAACACAGATAATATGGCCGGTATGCAACCTAACGTAATGTATGCACCCGGATACTGGAAAGTAGGACAAGAAGGAGGCTCATGGTATTTCGCTGATATTTACCGATGCAATTATTTCTTTGAAAATGTGCTTCCATCGTATGAAAACAATGCCATTGTCGGAAACACGACCAATATCAAACACTATATCGGAGAAATGTATTTCTTCAGAGCTTTCATGTATTTTGAAAGATTAAAATCATTAGGCGACTTTCCTATTATTACTAAAACTTATCCTAATGAACGTGAAGCTCTGATAGAAATCAGCAAACGAGCCCCCCGAAATGAAGTAGCCAGATTTATCTTATCTGATCTGGACAAAGCTATAGAAATGATGCAAAACATAGCTCCTTCCGGAGGTAAGAACCGGCTAAGCAAAGACTGCGCTATCCTTCTCAAGTCAAGGGTCGCACTTTACGAAGGCTCATGGCTGAAGAATTTTAAAGGAACAGCTTTTGTACCCAATGGACCGGGATGGCCGGGAGCAAATAAAGATTATAATGCTAATTACTCATTTAAATCCGGAAGTATTGAAAAAGAATCAGAGTTCTTCTTTGATGAAGCTATTAAAGCGGCACAAATCATAGCAGAAAAATATAATATATTAACTGCCAATACAGGAGTATTCCCACAAACTTCTTCGGAACCTGAAAATCCTTATTTCAGTATGTTCTGCGATATTGACATGGAGAAATACAATGAAGTACTTTTATGGAGGCGCTACAACACAGGATTAGGAGTGGCAAATGAAGTTTGTCAATACGGATGTGTCGGCAACAATGGAGTAGGCACTACTAAAAGCATGATTGACGCCTTTATTCTTAAAAATGGAGAACCTATTTATGCATCCCCGATGTGGGCAGATGAAAACTCATCTTATTGGGGAGATAATAATATCATTCATATCACTAAAAACAGGGATACCCGTGCAGACATCTTCATCAAAAAGCCAGGACAGAAAAATTTGCATACTCAGGCAGGAGATCATGGGGTAGTAGAAGAATGGGGACCCAATATAACCGCCTCTTCTGTTACAGAAAAGTACAATACAGGCTATGCCTTACGCAAAGGATTAAACCCTGACGGGAAATACACAAATAACACTCAAAGTATTGTCGGTTCTATCATATTCCGTACAGCCGAAGCCTATCTCAACTATATAGAAGCTTATTATGAATTGCATGGTTCACTCGACTCCTATGCAGAAAAGTACTGGAAAGCGATTCGTCGCAGAGCCGGCATTGATGAGGACTATACCAAAACAATCAGGCTTACAGATATGTCAAAAGAAGCAGAAACTGATTGGGGGGCATATTCCGGCGGAGAAATTATTGATGCCACACGTTATAATATCCGCCGTGAACGAAGATGTGAGTTGATGGCGGAAGGTTTACGTAGCATGGACTTACATAGATGGCGTTCAATGGACCAGATGATTACCAAACCCTACCATATCCTAGGAATGAATTTATGGCAGGAAATGTATGGCTGGGACTGGTATAAAGATTCTAACGGCAACTCCATTCTTAAAGAAGGAGAAAATGTTTCACCACGTAGCTTCAGTACTTATCTTGCTCCTTATCACATCACAGCCAATAACATTGTTTACAACGGCTATAAATGGAATATGGCACACTATCTCGATCCGATAGCAGCAGAACATTTTCTGGTTACTTCATCCGGAGGTGATTTGGATTCTTCTCCTATCTATCAGAATCCGGGCTGGCCTATGACAGGAGGAGGAACCCCGCAATAATCCAATAATCTACTAATTTAACAAAGACCAATTATGTATAAAAGAATGATAATACTAACTTACGCACTGGTTTTCTTTTCATTATTCGCAACAGCTTGTTCTGACAATAATAATGAAACATACGTCGAACCAATACTTTCTCAAATAGAAGTAAGTAAACTAGTGACTGAAAACAACAAAACATATGTTTCTGTTGACGGTAAACCTTTTCCGTTTCTTGGTGCACAAATACGCCTTGATGCCCTTCTCAATTGTGACAAGATGACTATTAATGAAGTGGAAAACTACTTCAAGAAAGCTCAGGAACTGGGACTAAATTGTGTACAAATTCCAATTTCATGGAATATGGTAGAGCCTAAAGAAAACAAGTACGATTATAGTATCGTAAACTCAATCTTGCAGTTCGTCAACAAGTATAATTTGAAAATGGAATTACTTTGGTTCAGTACGAATATGGTAGGAGATTCATTCTCCTACCTGATACCTCAATATGTGCTTCAAGAATATAACAAAAGGCTCAGCCGGAATGATGAAGGAAATTTTTGGAACTATTATGGTTATCAATACACCATGATTCTTGATGATGAATGGATACTGGAGAGAGAAACCAAAGCCATCACCGCCTTATTTAACCACATCCGATACTGGGATTCTCAAAATGGAGACAAGCACCCCGTTATATCAGCTCAGATCCATAATGAACCTGATGCGTTAATGCGCTGGAGAATCGACCAAAAAGATTTAAAATATCGGGATGGGACCCCTCTAAGCAAAGAGAAGGCCTGGACAATGATCACAAATGCATTAAATACTGTAGGAAAAGCTGTAAAAAACAGTTCTTACAGAGTAGTAACTCGTGTCAATCTAATTTACGGTGATGGTATTAATCCATTTCCAGAGGCTACTAATGCTCGCCCCAAAGATGTATTCGATCTTCAAGGCATTGATTTCATTGGCGTTGATGCTTATAAAGATAATGTTAAACATCTCAAAAATGAAGTCATGGCATACGCATCAATTGCAGGAAATTATGCGCTGGTTGCCGAGAACAAAGGTAGTTATGCAAACAGTCCGAGTCTTATCTTGACATCTTTCGCATTAGGAGGAGGCTATGATATTTACGATTTGGCTACCAGTAACTTCTTTATCAACAACACCACCGAACCGGACCAAATTGACCACGGAATTTATACATGGGATTTACAAGAAAAAGATTTTACACCTCCTACTCGTAGTCTCATAAAAGGCTTGGCGGCAGCTTATATAGATGTTGCCAAAGTAAAACCGGAGAACTTTGCAGCATTTAATATTAACGATAATCAGCCAAAAGACAAATTAGAACAACTAATATGTACTACTGGAGCACAAATCACATTCCAGACAAATAATGCTTCTTTAGGTTTCGTATTAGATATGCACAATTATTTACTGATTTATAGTTTGAATGACTCTCAATTCAAACTAGAGAATGGTAAATTTGGAGAAACCATTTCCGGAAGATATGATGTAAATGGCACATTTACCAAAGAAGGAACTGCAACTTTAGAAAATCAGACTCTCCATGCTAAAGGAGGCGTACTTTATAAAGTAAATTATTCCTCGCAACAATCATTAACCAGCAATACAATTGAGAATATTGGAAATAACTTATAAAAACCCAAGATATGTTCAAATATATAGCAATCATTCTAATAACCGTCTCTTTATTCTGTTCCTGTGCACAACAGAAAGAGACTACTTCTGCAATTCCTGTCATACTCGACACGGATGTTGGAAATGATATCGATGATGTTTTAGCCATGCAAATGCTGCTTAATTATGAGAAAAAAGGAAAAATTGATTTGCTAGGTATCACTATAAGCAAGTGTAATCCTTATTCACTGGAATATATTGACGCTTATTGTCGTTTCAACGACAAATACGACATACCTTTAGGTTATGCTTATAATGGGATGAATACAGACGACGGACATTATCTCCGCCAAACGCTGGATACTATTATTGACAACAATAAAATATTACATCCAAAAAGAAGCCTAAAAGATCATATTCTGGAAGGATATAAACTGTTGCGTAAATTGCTGGCAGAGCAAGAAGATCATTCTGTGGTATTTATAGCCTTAGGCCCGGAAACAAATCTAGCCCGTTTGCTTATCTCGGAAGCAGATGAATACAGCGAGCTGGATGGAAAAGCCTTGGTAGCACAAAAGGTAAAATTACTATCTGTCATGGGAGGACTCTATGGTAATGAATTCGACTTCCCTGAATGGAACATTGTTAATGATCTGAATGCAGCCCAAATTACTTTCAAAGAATGGCCTACTCCAATTATTGCCAGCGGATGGGAACTAGGAAACAAAATTCGATATCCTCATCAAAGTATATTAAATGATTTTGCCGGCAGTTATAAACATCCTCTGTGCGTATCATATAAAATATATCAGGAAATGCCATATGACAGAGAAACATGGGATTTGACATCCGTGCTACAAGCCATAGAACCGGGGAATAATTATTTCAATTTATCCGAGAAGGGAACAATCACCATAGACAGTATCGGACAAAGTATTTTTTCTCCTTCTGAAAGCGGTAAACACCAATATCTCACTATTCAAGGGGAAGAAAATATTCGGGCAACCCGCAACGCACTTATAAGACAAGTGACAGGAAAAGAGAATTGAAATCTTAAAAAAAATCATTATGTATATAGTCAATAGTTACACCTTAGCTATTATCTTCTGCTTTATCACAATGATATGCTGGGGATCGTGGGGAAATACCCAAAAACTGGCCAGTAAGAATTGGCGTTATGAACTTTATTATTGGGACTACACCATCGGCATCTTGCTGTTCGCCCTACTTCTGGTATTCACACTAGGAAGTTTCGGAGATTCGGGAAGAGGTTTTCTGGAAGACATCCAACAAGTGGAAGCGGCATATATTGCCAGTGCACTTATCGGAGGAGCTATTTTCAATGCTTCCAATATTCTCCTTTCCGCCTCAGTATCCATTGCCGGAATGGCAGTAGCTTTTCCATTGGGAGTAGGACTGGCATTGGTATTGGGAGTATTCATTAATTATTTCAGCTCCCCCAAAGGAGATCCGTTCTGGCTATTCACAGGAGTCGTGCTGATTGTTATCGCCATCATTTGCAACGGTATTGCAGCCGGTAAGAATCAAAAGGCGGGAACCAATAACAGCAAAAAGGGAATTATTCTTGCTGCTATTGCCGGTATACTGATGTCATTCTTTTACCGGTTTGTCGCCGCTGCCATGGATTTGAACAACTTTGAATCACCGACAACCGGAATGGCAACTCCTTATACTGCATTCTTCATCTTTGCTATCGGAATCTTCCTAAGCAACTTCCTCTTCAATACACTTGTGATGAAGCGTCCGTTCGTTGGTCTACCCGTCACTTACAAGGAATACTTTGCCGGAAAAGCAAGTACACACATGGTCGGAATTCTCGGAGGATGCATCTGGGGATTAGGTACGGCATTAAGCTACATTGCCGCAGGAAAAGCGGGAGCAGCCATTTCTTATGCACTTGGACAAGGAGCACCGATGATTGCTGCCCTTTGGGGTGTTTTCATCTGGAAAGAATTTACCGGTAGCTCCAAAGCGACAAACAGACTTTTGGGAGTCATGTTTATATTATTCATTTTGGGCCTGACATTCATTGTCATCTCAGGAGGAAGCTAAAATAAAAAAGAGGTAAAGGAACTATTAGGTATTATCAATATAAAAAGAATCACCCCAAAAGTTAGAAACTAAACTTTTGGGGTGAAATTCAATTCTATGATTCAAACTATCATATACATTATTCAGACCGTTATATCCAGCAAAGTTTCTCCCTTTGCATCCAACACCCTGACTCTGAGTTCTTCTTTCCTCTTCTCAAGAATCATCACGGTAGCACCCTCCATCTTATATCCTCCACCTATAACAACCGGAAAATGATTCCCCAATTCACCTTTCGGGTGATAAGCATACTTATGAGTATGAGCATTCAGACAGATATCAAAAGGAGCTTTTTCCAGCAGCTTAGTCCATAGTTCAGTACAAAGATTCTTTCCATCATTACCATAAAGAGGGATATGATGCAGGAGGATACGTTTTTTCGCTTTCTTAAATTCTTTGGCAGCCAGTTCTTTCTTCAGAAAACCGACCTGTTCGTTACGTAACTGGGTGAAATCATTCAAATCATAATAGACCCAATGATCGTCTGTTTTGTCTTCTCCACAGTCCAGCATGACAATACGGGTATCTCCCCAGTTGAAAGAGCCATAAGTCTTGTCACCTACATAATCGAAATGGTCACGCAAACCGATAGAATAAGCGTTCCGGATTTCGTGATTCCCCCGCATAAAGAAAGTCGGGATACAATCACCGCGCACTCCTTCGGTCAGTTCACTGATAAAGGCAGTTGCCTGATCATGACTTGCCGGGTCGTCTACACAGTCACCGTTGAAAACAACAAAATCATAGTCAATATCCTGAATTTGCCTGCACAAAGCCCGGAAGGTATGGGTATGCTGATGCAGATCATTGAACACAACAGCACTAAAAGAATCCGTACCGGTTACAGGCAGAGTAAATTCACTGAAAGCAGAACGGGCAGTATTTCCGAAAACTTTCTTATATGCCTGATAAAGCAACATTTCTTGTGAACAGACACGATAATAATACTTTTGACCGGGCTGCAAATCATCCAGCCGTATTTTATGTAACTTGTTATTGCAGACTACCTGTCCGTCAACAATAGTACGCGCACGCTTTAATTGAGTCGTATCCGTACCGTATTCTACCCAACAATAAGCAGGAACAGTGGTTTCCCACATCACGGTCATTCCATTTCCAACCGGATTCTGCAAATAGGGTTTAGTACGGAATATCTTATCCGCCTTTTCGGCAGTGCGCAGTTCCACAACAATAGGGCGATGATCGGATGCTACAGGTTCATTCACCACTTCCGAAGAGACGACGGCAAATCCTTTATCATTCTGCTTAAAAGCCGCCACGTAATCGATAGTCTCCTTTGGGGCGGGAGCAGGAAAAGTGTGTTGTCTGGGATTAGAGAGTATCCGAAATTCTTTCTGCAACTCTTTAATAAAGTCCGATTCCGGCTCCGCATTCATGTCTCCCGCCAGAAAAAGAGGCTTTTTATAGGAAGCTGCAAAAGTTTTCAGAATCTCCAATGACTTCATCCGGTCTTCTTCCGTAAGGGATAAATGAGTGCAACAGTAAATATAATCTTCAAACTCCGCTAAGATCAATGCACGGGCTTCTTCCCTGCCGGGCAGAGCTATAGTCTGCAAATGAACCGGAGCTTTCTTTGACAGCAGACCGATTCCGTATTTTCCGCCATCATAATCTATAGCCGGAGCAAAGCAGGCATACATCTGTGTCCGCTCGGCTATCTCACCTAATACATATTTCTGATTACTCCGATTGGTCACGCTGTCTACTTCCTGCACGGCTACCACATCGGGAGAAGCGTTATTAATCACATTTGCAATACGCTGGAAGTCACAGACACCATCCATGCCTGTTGCATTTTTGATGTTATAGGTCATCAGTCTCAACGTATGCTGAGCCTGCACCGGAACAATTAACAAGATCGCGGAAATCAGTAAGAATATCTTTTTCATGTTTCTCATTGGGGGTTAAATATTAGAATCACAAAGGTAAGAAAAAAATAAAAGCCACAAGAGACTTTTTACAATCTCTGTGGCCATTACTTATACATGAGGGGAAATGTATAAATAATCTATTTTATCAGATGATGCCCCGTACGCGGTCATCAAAGGCAGAAAGGGCGGCTTTGGCACCTTCGCCCATAGAAATAATAATCTGTTTGTAAGGTACGGTCGATACGTCTCCGGCTGCATAGATTCCCGTCACATTGGTACGGCAATGCGCATCGATAACGATTTCACCCGGTCGGTTTGTTTCCACAATATCACGGAAAACGCTGCTATTGGCGGAAAGTCCGATCTGCACGAATACTCCGTCCAGTTCTACCAAACGTTCTTCTTCCGTCTTACGGTCTTTGATGCGCAAGGCTGTCAGTTTATCGCCATTACCAATTACTTCTGTCGTTTGCGAACTCACGAATACTTCCACATTCGGCAGAGATTTAAGTCTTTCCTGAAGGACATTATCCGCTTTCAGTTCATCCATAAATTCAAAGACGGTGACTTTAGAACAGATACCTGCCAAGTCAATGGCTGCCTCGATGCCGGAGTTTCCACCGCCCACTACCGCAACCTGCTTTCCTTTATAGAAAGGACCGTCGCAATGAGGACAGAAAGCGACTCCACGCCCGATATAATCGTTCTCGCCGGGAACATTCAGTTTTCGCCAGCTTGCACCTGTAGCGATAATCAATGCAGGAGCAATGAATTTCTCTCCTACGGAAGTAGTTACCAGTTTATCTTTTCCGGCAAGTTCTACCTTTTCTATCTTACGCTGTTCCAACAAATCAACAGGATAACGCAGAAGATGCGTTTTCAGATTATCGGCAAGTTCGCTTCCTGTTGTTTCGGGAACCGAAATCAGATTCTCAATGCCTACCGTCTCTTTCACCTGTCCGCCGACACGCTCGGCAACAATCGCCACGCGCAAGCCTTTACGGGCAGAATAGATGGCTGCTGATACTCCGGCAGGACCGCCACCGGCTACGATAACATCGTATTCCTTCACTTCCGTCTCCACCTTGGTTTCATCAATACCGTATTGCGCTTCCAGTTTAGCAAGCAATTCGCCAAATTCGCCACGACCTACATGAAGCAGTTTCCCATCGGCAAATACAGAAGGCACGCCTTGTATCTTCAAGGCATCCACTTCATCCTGATACAGTGCACCGTCAACCATTTCATGAGTAATGGAAGGATTCAGTGTGGTCATTGCATTCAATGCCTGAACTACATCCGGACAGTTGGTGCAAGTCAGTGAGACATAGGTCACTAAGTGTATCGGACCCTTCAAGGCTTTCACACGGTTGCAGACAGCCTCATCCGGAAAATTCTTTCCCTTACCGTCCAGATTCAGGATGGCGAGTAATAAAGAAGTAAACTCATGTCCGTTGGGGATAGCACGGAAAGTAATTTCTGTAGGTTTACCATTCTTTCCTATCGTAAATTTAAGTCCGCTTCCTTCATTTACCATACAAGTGATGTGATCGGAACATTCGGCTACATCGCTCAGCAATTCCAGCAATTCGGCACGGCTTTCATGACTGGCTGATACGGATATATCAAAGGTAAAGTCAGCCTCCAGTCCGGCAAAAATACCCTTCAGTTGTTCTTTTAATGCAGGTTCTAACATCTCTCTTTCTCCTTTCATTCTTTTAAAAGAAGGGCCGGCAGCGTCTCCGTTACCGGCCCTTCACACACATTATCAAGATCTATCAAATCTTACCGACAAGGTCAATGCTTGGCTTCAGAGTAGATTCGCCCTTCTTCCATTTAGCCGGGCAAACTTCTCCGTCGTGAGTAGCCACAAACTGTGCGGCTTCTACTTTGCGAAGTAATTCGCTGGCGTCACGACCAATATTGTTATCATTCAGTTCCACCACTTTAATCTTTCCTTCCGGGTTTACGACGAATGTTCCGCGGTAAGCCATACCTTCTTCTTCGATATATACACCCAGTGCACGGCTCAAAGCGCCTGTCGGGTCTGCCAGCATCGGGTATTTGATCTTACGGATACTTTCGGAAGCATCATGCCAGGCTTTGTGTACGAAATGCGAGTCAGTACTTACCGAGTAGATTTCCACACCCATTTCCTGGAACTGAGCATATTTGTCAGCCATGTCTACCAATTCTGTCGGACATACAAATGTAAAGTCGGCAGGGTAGAAGAAAAGGATTGCCCATTTACCTTTCAGGTCGTTGTTGGTTACTGTCTTGAAAGCTCCGTTTTGAAAAGCCTGAACACTGAATTCAGGAAGTTGAGAATTTAAAATTGGTTCCATACTCTTTATTGCTTTTATTGTTATTAATTGATTTGACTTATAACATCAGAAACATCGTTTTGTTTTTTGTTTCTGATGCAAAGATAAAGGCGGAAACCCCGCCTTTGCAAAAAAAGTCCAATCGAATAATTCTATCGGATAATAGATGAAACCAATATGCCTGCCAGTGAAGCTGCCTTCTTCTACTTCTTTGTTTTCAGTAAACGCATACTGAGAAAGCCTGCCAAAAAGATAACAATGGTTCCGAAGACAATAGTCAGGTTAGCATGAAACGGGCTTGCATATTCGCTCATAAAACCATCTTTAAAGAAGATAGGAGACAAGCTCATCCAGACGACAACGATAATGCCACAGATCACTCCCAAAACGGCGTCAACATTCCGCGCCTTCTTTGAAATATACCCCAGCAGGAAGAGTCCCAGCATACCACCGCTGAAGATGGAGGACAAAGCCCACCAGGCATCCAGCGCACTCTCTACGTTCAGAAATGCCAGCGCTACGAAAATACCGATTATTCCGATCAGTACATTCGAAACATACAAGGCTCTCACCGATTGTTTTTCTGTCGGTCTCTTATTTATATAACGGGCATAATAGTCCGTCAGAATGATAGTAGCCGAACTTGTAATGCTTGTAGCCACCGTACTCATTCCCGCCGCGAAAATGGAGGCAATCAATAATCCGGTAAGTCCGGTCGGAAGCGCATGTACAATAAAATAGGGAAAGACCGCGTCCCCCTCGACCCCTGCCGGAAGCAGTTCCGGAAACGTCTTGTAATATGCATACAATGCCGTACCTATCATAAAGAACACTGCAGAAACCGGAATAAACAAATAACCTCCGAAGAGAGCGGAGAACTTAGCCTGTTTATCACTCTTTGCCGTCAAATAACGCTGTACGTAGTTCTGATCAATACCATAATTCTGTAGATTGATAAATATACCGTAAATAAGGCATACCCAGAAAGTAGACTCGGTCAGACTGCTGCCGAAACTTCCCAAACTGAATTTCTGGTCAGTAATGGCTATCTGAAATACCTGCGCAGGCCCTTCGGGCATTTTAAACATCAGCACACAAAGGCAGGCTATCGCACCACCAATCAGAATAAATCCCTGAATCGCCTCCGTCCATATCACAGCTTTCAGACCACCCAGCATTGAATAGGCAATAATGGCAACGCTGGTTACTGCGATAATCATCTTAATATCCCATCCCAGCAGGGCATTCATAGGCAATGCGAGCAGATACAGAATAGACCCCATCCGGGCAACCTGCGTCAAAAGATAACACGATGACGCATATACACGCGCCCAGGGACCAAAGCGTTCTTCCAGAAAACTGTAAGCCGATACGCTTCCGATAGAACGATAAAAGGGTACAAAGTATTTAGCAGCAAAATACGAGGCTATCGGAATGGACAAGCTGAATACAAAAGCATTCCAATCGGACATATAGGCCTTGCCCGGATAAGCCAGATAACTGATACTACTTACATACGTTGCGAAAATAGACATTCCCACAACCCAACCCGGAAGGGAACGTCCTGCCGAAGTAAATTCCTCCGACGAACGTTTCTTGTTGAAGAAAGAGCAGCCGAAGACAACAACTCCCCCCGTGAAGAATAAAAAGATAATAATGTCGAGAATAGACATAGCCGTTCATTTTTTCTTGATTAATTACCTGAGCACTACATCAACTCCCAAATTTTGAAGTGCCTTCCATATTTTTCCTCTTTCCCGTTGTTCGAACTTATGGAAAGGCGCAGCCACATAATCGCTGCATATTCCGAGTAGACTGAGAGCACATTTCAGACCTTTCAGGTAACTGGACCCATGTTGCCCTACCGTATATATCGTAGCACTGATTTGCATTACTTTTTCCTGCAAACGTCTCACTTCTTCCATATCTGCATTCTTCGCAGCGTTGTATAAGCTCACATACAATTCGGGGAACATATTCGCACCACCGTTTACGCCGCCATGAGCCCCCAGCAGTACGGATTCCGCCATAATTTCTTCCGGTCCCACCAGCATCGAGAAATCCGGATTATCTTTCATGGCATACATCACCGACTGGAAATAAACCGTATTTGCCGAACTGTCTTTAAAACCGATTACGCCGGGATTCTCCGCTATCCGCTGAATCGTAGCCGGTGCAAAGTTCACCTTTGTATGAGTCGGCATATTATACAAGAATAATGGTAACGGCAACTGAGGCAGCAGATGCTCATAAAACTCGATCAGTTCGGGCTGACCTGTCGCAAAGTAGTAAGGAGGAGCGGAAACGACGGCATCGGCTCCATGATCTGCCGCAAGGCAGGCAAGGTTCACACTCTCCACAATCGAAGTATCGGAAATACATACCAATACCGGCAACCGTCCTTTCGCTATACGGCAGGTATTTTTAATCATTTCCATCCTCAATTTATAACTGAGGCTCTGTGATTCACCGGTAGTTCCCAACACAAAAAGAGCATGTACTCCCCCTGCTATCAGATGTTCGATCAATCTTTGCAAACCTTCCACATCCAACACATCATCGTCCAACAAGGGAGTTACCAACGGAGGAATAATTCCTGATAAAGGAATATTCATTTTGTTATTCATAGTCTGATTCTTTTAATTTGTATATGATTGTTATTAATGATACTAATAAGACGGGGTATTTAGCATTTTGTAATCACATTATTCCATATCTGAAGAAAAGATTTTATATTTTTGTCGGCAAACAATCTATTATATAAAATCAGTTATGATGAAACATCCTCTTGCCCAATTCCTGTACTGTCCCGAATGCGGTTCTCCGCACTTCGAAGTGAACAACGAGAAGTCTAAGAAATGCACAGACTGCGGCTTTGTTTATTATTTCAATCCGTCTTCCGCTACCGTGGCACTGATTCTGAATGAAAAGAAGGAACTGCTGGTCTGCCGCCGTGCCAAAGAACCGGCCAAAGGGACACTCGACCTTCCCGGAGGATTTATCGACATGAACGAAACAGGAGAAGAAGGAGTAGGCAGGGAAGTATGGGAGGAAACAGGATTGAAGGTAGAAAAAGCGACCTATCAGTTCTCCCTGCCGAACATTTATATCTATTCCGGCTTTTCCGTTCATACGCTCGATATGTTCTTTCTCTGTACCGTAAAAGACATGAGCCATTTCTCGGCAATGGATGACGTGGCAGATTCTTTCTTCCTGCCATTATCAGAGATACGTCCGGAAGATTTCGGGCTGGATTCCATTCGGCGGGGACTTGTACAGTTTCTGGCTCAACACAATTAACTAAAAGGGGCACTAAACTTTTGGGTATCAGACAACGTTTTAAATGAGGAAAATACTAAGATTCGTATTATCTTTGTAACCACCAATAATTATAAAACAACAATCACATGAAATTCAACATCAGACTTAATTACTCTCATCAGGAAGATAAAAAAGAGTCCAAAAAGAATAAGTATTTCGGATTCAAAATGGATGAGAGATAATTTACATAAAGATTTAAATGATTATAAAATAACTTTCAAAGGGTTTTCGTTGGAAGATATAGTCGTATTTTTGTCAAAACACTAGATTATGAAGAAAAGAATATCACGAATTATCTGCACCTTGTTGTGTTGTGCACCAATTGCCATCTCCGCACAGACAAGCGAAAAGATAACCTCTCCTGTCAACCTTTATAAAGAAGGGAAAGAACTTTTCCAGGAAAAAAATTATGCAGCTGCCATACCTGCATTGAAAGCATTTGTAAAGCAAAAGCCAACAGCAAGTCTCCTTCAGGACGCAGAATATATGTTAGTCAGTTCGGCTTATGAACTGAAAGACAAAAACCGCATCGAGTTACTGCGCAAGTACCTCGACTGTTATCCGGATACTCCCTACGCCAACCGAATCTATTCACTACTGGCTTCCTGCTACTTCTATGAAGGGAAATATGATGAGGCCCTGGCACTCTTTAATTCTACACGGCTCGATCTACTGGGAAATGAGGAGCGCGACGACCGCACCTACCAACTGGCAACCTGCTACATGAAGACTGATAATCTGAAAGAAGCCGCCATCTGGTTCGAAACGTTACGTGCCAGCAGTCCCAAATATGCAAAGGACTGCAGTTACTATCTCGCTTATATCCGCTACACTCAGAAGCGCTATGATGAAGCGTTGAAAGACTTCCTCCCTTTGCAGGACGACCCGAAGTACAAAGAACTCGTACCTTACTACATAGCAGAAATCTATGCTATCAAAAAGAACTATGATAAGGCGCAGATCGTAGCACAAAACTACCTGTCGGCCTATCCGAACAACGAGCACGCTGCCGAGATGTACCGCATTCTGGGAGACGCTTACTACCATTTCGGACAATATCACCAGGCAGTGGAAGCATTCACCGGCTATCTGGACAGAGATCACTCTGCTCCCCGCCGGGATGCACTTTATATGCTGGGACTCTCCTATTACCAGACAAAAGTCTACTCCAAAGCAGCCGAAATGCTGGGACAAGTGACGACCGCCAACGATGCCCTGACCCAGAATGCTTACCTGCACATGGGACTCTCTTACCTGCAACTGGCAGAAAAAAACAAGGCACGTATGGCTTTCGAACAGGCAGCCGCCTCCAACGCCAACCTGCAGATTAAGGAACAGGCCGCTTACAACTATGCACTTTGCCTGCACGAAACATCCTACTCCGCTTTCGGTGAATCGGTTACTGCTTTTGAAAAATTCCTCAATGAATTCCCGACTTCTCCGTATGCCGAGAAAGTAAGCAACTATCTGGTAGAAGTTTATATGAATACCCGCAGCTACGAAGCTGCTTTAAAGTCAATCGAACGGATCGCCAAGCCGAGTGCACAGATCATGGAAGCCAAACAAAAGATTCTCTTCCAACTGGGTACACAGTCATTTGCCAATGCCAATTTCGAACAGGCTCTCCAATATCTGAACCAGTCCATCGCCATCGGGCAGTACAACCGCCAAACAAAGGCGGACGCTTATTACTGGTGCGGAGAATCTTACTACCGCCTCAACCGGATGATGGAAGCCGCCCGCGATTTCAACGCTTATCTGCAACTGACCACGCAGCCCAATAATGAAATGTATGCGCTCGCCAACTACAACCTAGGATACATTGCTTTCCATCGTAAGGACTATACACAGGCAAGCAATTACTTCCAAAAGTATATCCAACTGGAAAAAGGCGAAAACAGAACAGCGCTTGCAGATGCCTACAACCGTATCGGAGACTGTCATCTGAATGTGCGCAACTTTGAAGAAGCCAAGCACTACTACTCGCAAGCCGAACAAATGAATACTCCTTCCGGCGATTACTCATTCTATCAGCTGGCACTGGTATCCGGTTTACAGAAAGACTATACCGGTAAGATCACTCTTCTGAACAGACTGGTCGGCAAATATCCTTCTTCTCCATACGCAGTGAATGCCATCTATGAGAAAGGACGTTCTTATGTACTGATGGATAACAACGGTCAAGCTATTACCTCTTTCAAGGAATTGCTGGAGAAATATCCCGAAAGCCCCGTCAGCCGGAAAGCTGCGGCTGAAATCGGTTTGCTGTATTATCAGAACGGCAACTTCGACCAGGCAATCAATGCGTACAAACAAGTGATTGAGAAATATCCGGGCAGCGAAGAAGCCCGCCTGGCAATGCGCGATATGAAATCTATCTATGTAGATTTGAACCGTATCGATGAATTTGCGGCTTTAGCCAATGCGATGCCGGGACACATCCGCTTTGACGCCAGCGAACAGGACTCACTTACGTATGCGGCTGCCGAAAAGATTTATGCACGTGGCAGAACAGAAGAAGCCAAGAGCAGCCTTAATAAATATCTGCAAACTTTCCCAGAAGGAGCATTTAGCCTGAATGCACATTATTACCTCTGCCAGATTGGAAATGAGCAGAAGAATTATGATATGGTGCTCCTCCACTCCGGAAAATTGCTTGAATATCCGAATAATCCATTCGCAGAAGAAGCGCTGATCATGCGTGCAGAAGTACAGTTCAACCAGCAACAGATGGCAGAAGCTCTGGCAAGCTACAAGATGCTGAAAGAAAAAGCTACCAATGTAGAACGCCGCCAGCTTGCCGAAACCGGTATCCTGCGCTGTGCCTTCCTGCTGAGAGACGACGTAGAAACGATTCACGCGGCTACCGATGTGCTGGCTGAAGCCAAGCTTAGTCCGGAACTGAAGAACGAAGCTCTTTATTATCGCGCAAAAGCTTATAAGAATCAGAAAGCGGACAAGAAAGCATTGGATGATTTCCGCGAACTGGCCAAGGATACCCGTAATTCTTATGGTGCCGAAGCTAAATATCAGGTTGCCCAGTCTCTTTATGACGCAAAAGAATATACGGCGGCAGAAAAAGAACTGCTCAACTACATCGAACAGAGTACGCCACACGCTTATTGGCTGGCACGCAGCTTTGTCCTCCTGTCGGACGTATATGTCGCTATGGGTAAAGACCTCGACGCACGCCAGTATCTGCTGAGCCTGCAACAGAATTACCAAGGCAATGACGATATCGAGAGCATGATTGAAGACAGACTAAAGAAACTAAACAAGTAAAGATTGAAAAGTATGAAACGAACTCTTTATATAGCAGGAGGCTTTACACTGGCATTTCTGATGCCGTTCAACCTTCAGGCACAGAATACTCAGCCGAAAGATACGACCATGAACCGCACGGTCGTCGTAGAACAGGAATATAATCCCGACATTCTGGATGCTTCCAAAGTGAATGTGCTGCCCAAAGTGGAAGAACCTACCGTCAGCAAAAAGGAAGTGGAATATGCCACTACTTTCTTCCCGGCTACCTCTATTCCTGCCGACCTAATGCGTCCCTATGTAGGAACGGAAGTGCAGCCCGGCAGCAAGCCCGGATATATACGCGCCGGATATGGAAACTACGGTAATCTGGATCTCCTTGCCAATTACCTGTTCCGTCTGTCGGACAGGGACAAGTTGAACGTCCGCTTTCAGATGGACGGAATGGATGGCAAACTGACTATGCCGGAAGCAGACACGAAATGGAACGCTTATTATTACCGTACCCGTGCGAATATCGATTATATCCACCAGTTCAACA
Organism: Bacteroides sp. MSK.20.82; assembly: GCF_019052485.1. Classification (NCBI taxonomy): domain Bacteria; kingdom Pseudomonadati; phylum Bacteroidota; class Bacteroidia; order Bacteroidales; family Bacteroidaceae; genus Bacteroides; species Bacteroides sp. MSK.20.82. The sequence goes on along the minus strand of NZ_JAHQUN010000003.1, from coordinate 344,519 downwards.
AGGTAGATTTCAACATCGCCGCTAATTTCGGACTCAGCAATTTCAACCTTTCTCCGGTTCAGCCCGGCAAGCAGAAGTTTACTTCAGGAGACTTCCATCTGGGAGTAAAATCGACAGATGAAAATTATCCCATACAGTTCGAAGCGGAAACCAATCTGATGATGTACAACCGTCAGAACAATAACACTTTCTTTTTCAATGACAAAGTCGGAGAAACACAAGTGCATACCAAAGGATTGATCAGCGGCGCTATCAGCGACGAACAGAGCATCAACATCGGATTGGACATGCGTAATCTCATCTACAATAAAGACCTGAAACTTGCTGACGACCTCCAGGTATATGAGAACCGTACCGCTCTGGCACTGAATCCGCATTATAAACTTAGCAGCGACAGCTGGAATCTGCGTGCAGGAGCCAATGTAGATCTCTCATTCGGCAGCGGTAAATCATTCCGCGTGTCTCCGGATGTAACAGCACAGTATATCTTCTCCGACAGCTACGTACTCTATGCGCAAGCTACCGGAGGCAAGCTGGTCAACGATTTCCGCAGACTGGAAACGATCTGTCCTTATGCCTTGCCGGCAGCCCCTATTCTTGATACATACGAACAGCTGAATGCAGCGATAGGATTTAAAGCGAGTCCTTATCCCGGATTATGGATCAATCTGTATGGCGGTTATCAGGATTTGAAAGACGATTTCTTTGAGGTACAGGAAGAAACATTTGTCAACTATGATCCCTCACTTGCCGGTGATGCTCAGGAAGGGAATTCCTCGTCTCCGGTCACAGCACATCAATATCTGAATCTGGAATTCAGCAATACCAACAACTTCTACGCCGGTATGAAGATCAGCTATGAATACAAAGACCTCATTGCATTGTCCGCTGCTGGAACTTACCGTAACTGGGATGCGAAAGAAAAATACAGCCTGTATATGAAACCCGCCTGCGAAATTAATTTCAGCGCAGACTTCCGCCCGATCACAGGACTGAATATCAATCTCGGTTACGATTATATCGGACGCACAAAGGTAGAAGGCATTAAAGCCGCAGCAGTCAGCGACCTGCATGCCGGAGCCAGCTATAATGTGTTCAAAGGAGTATCCGTGTATGCCCGGATTAATAATATCCTCAATAAGAAATACCAGTATTATCTGGGCTATCCTACAGAAGGTCTTAACTTCCTGGGAGGATTAAGCTTCAGCTTCTAGACAAGACATATTCTCCAAAGAGAAGAACCAATCAGATGCCCATCCTGTTATTGCCTATGTGCAACATAACAGGATGGGCTTTTTTATTGTTCCTTACAAAGCCTCCTTTTCCATCCCGTCTATAATTTTGTATCAAGGTCTACCCATTTGTTACAGATAGTGTTTCTAGCTATTTGTGCACCTAATTTGGTGAATATTGCACGTCCATTTTTCACATCACCCCTAATTTTGCATCATCATTAAAAGATAAATGAAGTTAACCTTATTGCACATAAGCAAAGGATATATTTAGAAACTGAAGAGAGAATAAAGAGAATAAAAGTCACCCCCAACCCGGTTGACCTAACTATAAACTAAATATATTATTAACCTATCAAATTAAACAGTATGAGAAACGCGCTCAATTTAAGATTCTGCTTTCTTGTTACGTTTCTTTTATTCATACCGTTGATGTATGCCTTGCCCCCAGAAGGTATCACAATTAAGGGTAGAGTAACGGATGAAACACTCAAAGAAGGCGTTCCCGGAGCTAATGTGACTGTGAAAGGCACGAGCATTGGGACAATCACAGACTTTGACGGTAACTTTACGATCGTCGCCCCAAGCAAAAAATCCGTATTGAACATTTCCTTTATCGGGTATGTAACTCAGGAAATCGTGGTCGGAGACAGAACAATCATCAATGTTTCCTTAAAAGAAGATGCACAGAACCTCGGTGAAGTGGAAGTTGTAGCTATCGCATACGGTAATCAGGACAAGCGCATGCTTACCAGTGCCGTCTCCTCCATTGACAACAAAGAGCTGATCAAATCTCCGGCAACAAGTATCACGAACCTCCTCGCAGGAGCACTGCCGGGTGTATCTTCCGTACAGACTACCGGACAGCCTGGTAAAGATGCTGCTGCCATCTACGTACGTGGTGTCGGTTCATTAAATGATTCACAATCCAAGCCCCTGGTTTTAGTAGACGGAATAGAACGTGAGTTTTCACAAATCGACCCGAACGAAATCGAAAGTATTTCAGTATTGAAAGACGCCTCTTCCACCGCTGTATTCGGAGTAAGAGGTGCTAATGGCGTTGTATTGATCACCACCCGAAGAGGTAAAGCAGGCAAAACGCAGATTTCCGCCAGCACCAAACTGGGTCTGCAACAACCCATCTCACTGGTAGAGCAGACCGGAAGTTACGAGTTCGCACGCTTCTGGAATATGAAGCAGGAGATGGACCACGTTACGAATCCTAAGTTATACTTCACTCCGGAACAGGTAGAAGCCTATCGCACCGGCTCAGACCCCATCATGTATCCCAGTATGGACTGGAAGAAGTATATTTTTAATAATATCTATCTTCAAAGCCAGAACAACCTAAATATCTCCGGCGGTAGCGATAATGTACGATACTTCATCTCAGTAGGTTATACTTATCAGAACGGACTTCTGAAAGAACTTCCCGGACAAATGTACGACAATAACTATCGTTACAACCGCTATAACTACCGCGCCAATATCGATGCCAATCTGACCAAGACCACTTCGATGAAACTCGGTGTCGGTGGTGTTTTAGGTAAGATACAGGAACCGCGCAGCGTCGTTTCGGGTACAGGAGAAGACCAAAACCCCTGGGTAATCGCACAGATCTGGTCACATCCGTTTGCCGGACCGGGATTTATCAACGGAGTACGTACACTGATTCCTAAAGATATGGTTCCGCTGGGAGAAGTGATGCGTGACGGTATGTTCGTATTCTACGGACAAGGTTACAATCAAACGTATGACACGACATTGAATCTGGATTTGGACATCACACAGAAACTGGACTTTATCACTCCGGGACTGAGCGTTTCCGTGAAAGGTGCTTACGACAATAAATTCAAACTGGAAAAAGTACGTACGGGAGGCGCCATCGAAGCGCAGACTGTGTACTACAAATCATACTTTGACACCAACGGTACGATGTCACAGACCGATCCCGACTACGATAAATCACTTATCTATGTACCCAGCGGCAGCGATACTCCGCTCACTTACTCGGAAAGCAGCGGACGCGGACAGAACTGGTATCTGGAAGGACGTATCAACTATGACCGTACATTCGGCGACCACAGAATATCCGGTCTGTTCCTTTACAATCAGTCGCGTAACTATTATCCGGACAGCTACACTTATCTGCCCCGTAACTACGTAGGATTGGTAGGACGTGCTACTTACGCCTATCAAAGTAAATATCTGCTCGACGTAAACGTCGGCTACAACGGTTCGGAGAACTTTGCTCCGGGCAGCACCCGTTTCGGTGTATTCCCTTCCTTCTCTGCCGGCTGGATCGCAACTGCCGAGAAGTTTATGGAAAACCAGAAAATCGTAGACTACCTGAAACTCAGAGCATCCTGGGGACGTGTAGGTAATGACAAGGGTGTAGACTCACGCTTTATGTACATGCCTGCCGTATGGGGATCATCGGGCAGTTACAGCTTCGGTGTGGACAATCCGATTTCCCAATCGGCAGCAGCCATCTCACGTATGGGTAACCCGGCAGTAACCTGGGAAACAGCCGACAAGCAGAACTACGGTATTGATCTTAAGTTCTTCAACAGCCGCCTGTCCGCTACCTTCGACTACTTTATCGAACACCGCACAGGCATTCTGATCTCTCCGGAATCGACCCCAAGCATCATCGCAACTGCACTGCCTAACCTGAACATTGGTAAGGTAGACAACCACGGTTACGAAGTTTCTCTCGGCTGGCGCGATAAGATCGGAAAGGATTTCACCTATAATGTGGATGCCAACGTCTCTTTCGCACGCAACAAAATCCTCTATATGGACGAAGTGCCCAAGCAATTCTCTTATATGAACCAGACCGGTGGCTCTACCGGACGCCAGACCGGAGTATACAACTACATCCGTCTCTATCAGTACAGCGACTTCATCACCGGAGCCGACGGCGAACTGACCTTAAAGCCGGAACTGCCTCAGCCTTATCAGAAGGTATATCCGGGTGACGCCATGTACGCCGACCTCAATGGAGACCACATCGTGGACGGTAATGACAAGAGCGTAGCAGGTTATGCTACCCGTCCGGAATACGTTTTCGGCATGAACATGGGATTCGACTGGAAAGGATTCAACTTCACCATGCAATGGGTAGGTTCCAAGAACGTTAACAGAATGTATGACATCGAATACCGTATCCCCTATACAAATGCCGGAAAGCGTGGTTTGCTGACCTACTTCTACGACGGTTGCTGGACTCCGGACAACCAACTGGGAGCTACTTATCCGCGCCCGTCGGAAGAATCGGAAAGCTGGAACTCCGAACCTTCTACCCTCTGGTTGGTAGATGCTTCCTATCTCCGCTTGAAGAGTCTGAGCTTCGGTTATACCATCACCGGAAAGAAATTCCTGAAGAAACTGGGCCTCAGCTCACTCGGATTAAACTTCAGCGGCTACAACCTGCTGACCTTCTCACCGCTTAAATATCTTGATCCGGAAAGTGATCCTAACCGATTCGGAGATTATCCGCTGATCAAAGTATATAGCTTCGGTTTAAATCTTAACTTCTAAAAAACGACTGTATGAATAGAATAATAAAAGGACTCGGAATAGCATTAGGTTGCGTACTGATAGCCTCCTCCTGTTCTGAAATCAGCTTCGGGGATAAATTTCTGGGCGACCAGCCTGAGAGTTCCGGAGCGACTACCGAAGAAATGTTCTCTTCGAAAATAAATGCCGAAAAGGTGCTGACCAAAGCATATACCGGATTACCTTATGGGCTACCGACCGGCTCTGACTACAAATTGGGTGTGAACATACTTGAATCAATCACAGACTTATGTTACAGTTTCCGTGACAATATCAGTGATGGGCCTGTCAAGCTCTATTACAACGGAGCACTCAGTGCCAACAACGTCCCAAAGAATTCTGCTTACCGTTATGGAAGCAAGTCTGACTGGACCACCATCCGTTACGCTTGGTTATATATCGAGAACGTAGAGAAAGTGCCCGACATGACAACCAGCGAGAAAAGTGAACGGATCGCGGAAGCCAAAGTTTTGATCTCCCTCTGCTATTTCGAAATGCTGAGATATGTAGGCGGTGTGACATGGCTGGACCACTATGTAGACGTAAACGAGACAATGAATTTCCCCCGTATCACTTTTGCCGAAACGGTAGAGAAGATCGTAGGATTGCTCAACGAAGCCATCAACTCCAATCTGGCCTGGAAAGCCGAGAAAGCAGATGACGGACGTATGACCCTGGCAGGAGCGATGGCATTAAAGTTCAAGGTATTGCAATGGGCAGCCAGTCCGACTTTCAACTCAAACACTAAATGGCATCCGGAAGCAGACGAATATACCTGTTACGGAAATTACAGCGACCAACGATGGAAAGATGCCGCCGAAGCAGGCGCAGCCTTTTTCACAGAATTACAAAAACGGCACGAATACGAACTGATTCAACCTACGGAAGAGACGCACCGGGCAAGACGTCTGGCCTATCGTCAGGCCTACTACAACCGCGGCGGAACAGAAATATTAATCTCTACCCGTCAAGGATATGGCTCCGATGTTCACAGCAGCTTTATCGGCCAACGTTATTACAGCGGCCCTACATTGAACTATGTAGATATGTTTCCGTGGGAAGACGGAACTGATTTTCCGGCAAATTTCGACTGGAAGTCACCCTCCAAGCAACCGTTCTTTACAAAAGGCGAAATGGTGCCCACCCGCGACCCACGTCTGTATGAAAATGTAGCTTGTCCCGGAGACACCTACTGCAACGGAACAACAGCTCCTGTTTATATCAACCATGCCGACTACAAAGACGGTAGCGGATTCCTGATCATGAAGTACATCTTACAGGAAAACAACGATCGCGAAGGTCCGGTACAATGGTCACACACCCGTCTGGCGGAAATCATGCTGGGATATGCGGAAGTACTCAACGAAGTCAACGGACGCCCTACCGACGAGGCTTACAAAATGGTAAACGATGTACGAAAGAGAGTAGGTCTGCCGGAACTTTCCAAGACGATGAATCACGATCAGTTCCTCGAAGCAGTACTGAGAGAAAGAGCACTCGAATTAGGATTTGAAGAAGTACGCTGGTTCGACCTCGTTCGCAGAGACCGTCAGAGCGACTTCAAGAAGAAGTTGTACGGACTCAGAAGCAGAGGTAACGACCTGAACAATCCGACTGAGTTCACCTTCGAGAAGATCGAACTGGGAGACCATTACTGGGCTACCAACTGGGATACCAAGTGGTATCTGGCTCCGATTCCTCAGGAGGAAATCAACAAGCAATATGGAATGACCCAAAACCCGGGCTGGTAAATGACACGTTAACTAATATCGTTTGAACAATGAATAAAATAAATTATATATTAATCACTCTGCTCCTGGGAGGTTCGGTATCCCTGAATGCACAGACATCGAAAGCTGCTTCGGAAATGCAGCTGGCAGATACACTGAGCATCGGCTACCAGATGAACGTATCTTCCCGGACCAGCAGTTACTCTATCAACGGAGTCAATGCTTCCGCATTCGAAAAATCCCCGTACATAGATATCAGCAAAGCTTTGTATGGAAAAGTGGCAGGTCTGAATGTATATCAGGGTACAGGCTCGTCAGCCGATAACGTATCCACCCTCTCTATACACGGAAATGCCCCGCTAGTATTAATTGATGGTTTCCCACGTGATATCAGTGACATCACTTCGATGGAAATCGAATCATGCTACGTTCTGAAAGATGCGGCAGCCGCTGCTCTCTACGGTATGCGTGGTGCGAATGGAGTAGTACTGATCACGACTAAACGCGGAATAAGCAATGGTCTGAAGGTAAATGTGGACTATAATTTCGGTGTCAATACCCAATTCCGTTCTCCGGACTTCGCAGATGCCTATACGTATGCGAACGCTCTTAACACCGCATTAAGCGGAGACGGTCTGCCTGCACGCTACAATGCGCAGGAACTGGATGCTTTCCGGACAGGAATCTATCCGTATGATTATCCGAATGTAGACTGGTGGAATGAAACGCTGAACAACACAGGATTGACCCACAACCTGAAAATGTCTTTCAGCGGAGGTAGTGACAAATTCCGTTTTTACACGGTAGTTGACTATTACCGGGATCGCTCCATGTTGAAGAAAAACACGGAAGATACACGTTTCGACACTACACCTACAGACACACGTCTGACCGTACGTACCAATCTGGACGTAAAAGTGACGGAAAGCACATTGCTGAAAGCCGGCATTGTAGGCAGACTGAAAGAATTCAGAGGTACCCGCTATGGACGCAGCGCTATTTTCAACAAAATCTATGGCATTCCATCCGCTGCATTCCCCATTCGTTATGAGAATGGCATTTATGGAGGTAGTTCTGTGTACGGAACCGGTAATCCGGTAGCTCTGTTGAAAGACTACGGACACATCCGTAACGTATACGGAACACTACTCGCCGACCTAAGCATCCGTCAGGATTTAAGTGCGTTGACCAAAGGGCTGGCAGCCGAAGCATCCGTCTCTTTCGATAATATCGGAGGAATGAATGAAACCACCAATAAAGAGTATCGTTACATGAACAGCAATGCAAGTATCACCAGCGATGGTACACTGGTGACAACTCCTGCCATTTATGGTACAGACTCCGAAACACTGGGACATACACAGCCTTTCGAAAGGCTGATGCTACGCAGCGATTTCCAGGCAAAGGTGGATTATAACCGCACTTTTGGCAAACATCAGGTGGGAGGAGCATTGATTTATGATATGCAGTCTGTTGTCAAAAACGGCAGAAACAACTCTCAGAAGAATCAGTCTGTGCTGGTGAACGCCACATATACTTACGACAACCGTTACAGCCTCAATGCCGTATTTAACCGTTCGGGATCAGCTTACCTGCCCGACGGAGACAAATACTCGAACTATCCTGCCGTTTCCGCTGCATGGATCGTTTCCAACGAAGCATTTATGGAAAAGGTGACACCGATCAATCTCTTTAAGATTCGCGCCTCTTACGGTCTGTCCGGATGGGACGGCAATCTGAGCCACGAACTATGGCGTCAGTCTTATGGCAGCGGCGGTGCCGGTTATAACTTCGGAGTGAATGCCGGAGGACAGTCCGGTGGCAGTGAAGGCGATCTGCCGGTTATCGGCCTGGTAGCGGAAAAATCACAGAAAGCGACTTTCGGATTTGATCTCGCTGCTTTTGATAATCGTTTGAATGCAACAGTAGAAGGTTTCTACGAAAAACGTTCGGATATACTTGTGTCAGGTGCCAATTCTACTTCCGGTATTATCGGTATCACAGTAGGTCAGGTGAACGAAGGAATCTATAAATACAAAGGAGTGGATGCTTCTTTGAGTTGGAATGATAAGATCGGTGATTTCCATTATGGTATTGGTGCTAGCATGTCATATCTGAATACAGAGGTAGTCAATGTAAACCAGGCATATCAGGAATACGACTACCTGTATACCAAGGGCAACCGTATCGGACAGATGTACGGCCTGGAAGCTATCGGCTTCTTCAACAGCCAGCAGGAAATCAACAACAGTCCGCAACAAACCTTCTCGGACGTAGCTCCCGGTGACGTGAAATACAAAGATCAGAACGGTGACAACCGCATCGACGAGAAAGACATTGTGAAAATGTTCGGTTCATCTGTTCCACGCTTCTATTTCGGATTCAATCTGAACTTCTCATACAAGAGACTGGAGCTTTCCGCTGATTTCCAGGGAATGACCGGAGTCACTGTTTCATTGCTCAACAGTCCGCTTTATAGTCCACTTGTAAGCAATGGCAACATTTCAAATACATTCCTGAATGAAGAAATAAGCTGGACACCGGAGAATAAGACCAATGCAACCATGCCGAGACTGACTACTCAAGAAAACTTGAATAACTATCGCGCCAGCTCACTGTGGTACCGTGACGGTTCATTCCTGAAACTGCGTAACCTATTGGTAGCTTATACTTTCCCGAAATCGCAGACTCGCTTTGCCGACCTGAAAGTATTCGTACAAGGCACCAATCTGTTCTCATTAGACAATATCCATTTTGCCGATCCGGAACAACTTGGCATCGCTTATCCGTCGACAAGAAGTTATTGGGCAGGTATCAAACTTAATTTTTAATGCAAAGTAACAAATGAACATTATGAGAACCAAATACATACTCTTAACCATTTTGTCTTCGTTGGTCTTTGCTTCGTGCAACTACCTTGACTTTGATGAAACGAACAACCTGAAGACAAAAGAAGACATGTACAAGTATTTCGGTACAAGCAAATCAATGCTTACCCACGTATACTCATACATGCCACAAGGCTACCAACTGTTTGCGACCTCCGGCGGAATTTTCACCGAAGACAGATATTCCATGCGCGACTGTGCCAGTGATGACGGCGAATTCGGAGCCTATGCAGATAATATCCAGAATACCAATAACGGTAACTGGTCGCCTATTAAAACTTATGACGATTCATGGACCCTGTATCGCGGTATACGTGCTGCCAACAGCTTTATAGCAGAGATTGCCCAAGTGGACTTCACACGCTACGAGCACGACGGACAATATACAAACTGGATGAAGCAGCTGAAATATTTCCCTTACGAAGCCAGAGTGCTGCGGGCACACTACTTCTTTGAACTGGCACGCCGCTACGGTGACATCGCCATGCCATTGGAAGTACTGACGGAAGAGGAAGCCAATACAATCGGCAAGACACCATTCAGCGAAGTTATCAGCTTCATTGTCAGTGAATGCGACGACGCTGCCAATAACTTGCCGGACAGCTATGTAAACGAACCGGGAGCAGAAATCGGCAGAGTGACCAAAGGCTTTGCAATGGCAGTAAAGTCAAAAGCACTGCTATATGCTGCCAGTAAGCTACATAATCCTTCTATGGATACCGAATTGTGGAAAAAGTCTGCCAAAGCAGCAATAGATATTATCAACACAGGGCTTTACTCTCTCGACCCCCAGGAGAGTGCCAACAACCTCGACTCAAAAGAAGTTGTACTGATGAGGATCAATGGTGATGATTCGGACTTCGAAATGTTTAATCTCCCGCTTCGCATGACTGCGGGAACACGCACTTCCAGTCTTATCCCATACAGCAATTACCCATCACAAAACCTTGTGGACGCATTCGAGACAGTCAACGGTTACAAAGTAACCCTAGAAAACACAGGATGGGTTTGCGAAGACCCTGCATTTGACCCGCAATCACCTTATGAGAATCGTGACAAACGTTTCTACCGCGCTATTCTTGCCAACGGAATGTCGTTTAAAGACTACACCATTGAAACCTTCAAAGGTGGCGCCGACGACGGAATCGTATCACAAGGCGGTTCACCGACAGGATACTTCCTGCGCAAGTACATTCAGGAAGCTACCAGCTTTGAACCGGGTAAAGAAGCTGTCAGCAAGCATCATTGGGTGATTTACCGCTATGCGGAAACATTACTAACGTATGCGGAATCTATGGTCAACGCTTTCAATGATGTCAATTACACAGATGAGACTTATAAGTATTCTGCTCTGTGGGCCATCAATGAAGTGAGAAAGAATGCCGATATGCCGTTGATTCCTTCCATGGGAAAAGATGAATTCATGGAACGCCTGTACAATGAATGGCGTGTAGAGTTTGCTTTCGAAGATCATCGTTTCTGGGATGTACGGAGATGGAAGATTGCCGATACTACCCAGCGGGAACTATACGGAGTAAAGATCGAGAAGCAGGCGGACGGTACGTTCAACTTCTACAAGAACCTTTACGAAACCCGTAACTGGAGAGATTGCATGTATCTGTATCCGATCCCTCAAAGCGAACTATACAAGAATACAAACTTAAATCCTCAAAACACAGGATGGTAATTAATTGTCTAATCTAATATTTAAAAGATATATGAAAAAGTTATATAGCAACACGTTAATGCAACTGATTCTTGCACTGTGCACATTCAGTTTTGTAGCATGCCAGGAGTTTGACATCGACTCACAGCCGGAAGGTCCTCTCAATATCCAGATAGATGCTTTGGAGTCTTATACTGCTTTGGCAACTTCTCCAAGCAATGTAGTGTTCAACATCAGCTCCAACACTCCCTGGACGATCGAAAGTGACCAGCAGTGGTGCAAGCCGACTCCTTCGATGAGTGCAGCCAGCTCACTTGTGTCGGAGATTGTGGTGACAATGGAAAACAATACAGGAAAGAAAGCACGTACAGCCAAACTGACTATCAAGGCAGAAGGCGTTGAAGGCACCAAGGTAGTTACTATCGAGCAGGCTTCGAAAGAAGATTTAGTAGTAATTCCTTACGACCAGATTGTGCCGACAGTAGGTGGAACCATCTCTTTCAATATTGTGTCAAACAAGCCATTCCAAATAATTCCTTCCACACAGTTTGTAGAACAAATCTCTCCGGCTTCGGGCGATGGTAATGAAGATGGCAACAAAATTCCCATAACCATCACAATACCAGAAAATACAGGAGGTGTAAGAACAGCTGAAATCACTGTCAAGACAGAGTTTCAGGAGAAATCATTCACCATTACACAAGACGGTATCATCATCGAGCCCAAGAATGAAGAAGAAAAAACCAACCAACTGAATGGCATGGGCGGAGAGAAAAACATCGAAATCAACTCCAGCGTAGAGTGGAAAGTAGAGGTTCCTGCCGAATTTAAGGAATGGCTAAGTGCCGAAGCTGATGGTAATAATCTGACGCTTAAAGCAGGATACAACAATTTGTTTATTACAAGAGTGGGACATGTGTTGCTTTATCCCAAGAGCAATGTTCCGGGATTTGAAGGTGTACCCGTTGAAGTGAGACAGCCTAGAAATATGTGGGCAGACGGAGCCGAAGATATTGACCCGGAAACAGGATATGCAACCATACGAAGCAATGCGCAAAATAGATATGTGCCCAACTTCTCTTATGGAAAGGGGAAAATCGTTTGGAACTTTGAAAGCGTCAATATGCCTGCCGGAACGGATGGATTCCTTTACCTGAATGGTGACACATGGCACTGGAATGGTGCAGCAAACGGTGCAGGTTGGATACAAATCAGAATTTATCCGCAAGATTCAACAACAAAATCCAGTTTTAAACTTCACTACGACTGGACAGCTGAAGAATTTACGCTGGAAGAAAGCATGAACGACATCAAAACCATTGAGTTAGATACCAAAGTTGATCCGGAAGACGCGACAAAAGTAAACGTAACATTCTCTATCAACGGAAAAGTATACTATTCCGGTAAGAAACACAATGCCTTTGACTTGGATGGACATAAAGGCGTAATATTCTATTCCGGATTCAGCGGTCCATTCTCACCGGAATGTACCATCGTCTTTAAGTCGTTAGACTATGAAGTTTATGAATAAATGTGTAAACAATAACTTGAAGTGTTTATGAAATCTGATAAATTACATAAAATAGCCTTCTTAGGACTTTTCACACTACTGGCAGCAGTTCCTGTGTTGCAAAGCTGTGATGACGATGAGAAGCAAAAGGCTGTCGACCTGCGCTACCGTGTAGAAGACTCATATCTACTACCCGCCGACGGCACAACCGATGAACTGAGCGTCACTTTCCAGGTGAAATCAACCGATCCATGGGAAATATTCGGAGAAAACAAAGGTGACTGGTATGCCATTTCACCAGCCACGGGTGATAACCCGGAAAAGACATACGATGTAACCATCAAATGTGAGGAAAATACCAGCTTGGACGATCGTACTGAGGTCATTAACATCAAGAGCGATTATTGGACCGGTAAAAAATTCACACTGACTCAAAAAGGTACTGCCTACTTAGAGTACGAAGGAGTGGATATGATTGAAAAAAACGGAAATGTGCCCGAAGTGTTCAGTGTGCTTAGCAATCAAAAGTGGACAGCCAAGGTGACTGATGGAGAAGAGTGGCTTTCCATCAGTCAAGGAGCTTCCGGAATGGAAAACGGTACAGTGGAACTGAAAGCAACCCCCAATACCGGTGCCATGCGTTACGGAGTGGTAACTTTATATGACCGCAATGGTGACAAACAACAGGAAGTGAACATCACCCAAGATGGTGTACAGATTGAACCCGCACAGCCCGAAAACGGCAAGTGGTATGAAGTGGAAGCTGTGGGCGGAAAGCTGACTATTCACGTAGTAGCCAATTCACGCTGGGGAGTTACGAAAGAGATTCCGTCAGACGAAACATGGTATGAATTTGAGCAAACCGAATTTAATGGAAGTGCCGATTTGGTTATCAATGTAGCAGAATACAGCACTAGCTCTTCGGTACGCAACGGAACCATCATTCTCTCTTCCCTCAGTGATGAAGAAGGAATAGAACCGGTGACTACTACCATACGAATCAAACAAGCCAGTTCAGAATCATCAAGAACTACCGTGAACGAAGAAAACAGAGAGGTGAGCGGAGATTATTACTTTGGCAGCCAACTGATGCCTGGACGATATAATATCTACATCGGACCGTTCAACGGCAACATGAATATGTTCTTCATGATTAATGCCACTCCGTGGACCGAATTCCGTTGGCACGTGGCAGGCGGAAAGAGTGACCTCAGCACTACTCCATGGAGCCAGAAAGTATTTAGCGGTGCAGCCGGAACGGTGAAAACACTGGATACGAATGCTGACAATAAGTTGGGATGGAATATCCTGCAAGAAGAAAATGAAACCGGTACATGGATTAGGGTAGAATGGTACCTCAACGATGAGTTTATCATTTCCACTATCTCCGATGGTACCCAGGACTGGAAAGTACCAGGAAATATTCTTGTTGAGAAAGGTGGACAGATCATGGTGCGCTGCAACGATGGCACACTGCCGCTACGCAAATGGGAATACATCGAACCGCTGAAGTGGGGCGAATAGCCAACGTAACATTGACAAAGAAAAAGTACCTGCCTGTACAAACTGGCAGGTACTTTACTACCAACGTAAAATAATGAACGAACCAAAAAAGTTATGATGAAAAGAAAAATATTACTTATACTGAACATGGCAATCATCGGATTTTCCACTGCTGCCTGTTCGGATGATGAGACCAATTACATCACTCCGGAAAAGAAATATCCGCTCACTGATTTTGCCGTAGCAGTAAATAATGTGTCAGCGAATACGACTTCCTATTATCATGGGAAGATAGACCAGACAACCCACAGAGTGGAAATCGGTACGATCGAGGATGCCAATACCATCACCGGCGTAGACTATACGCTAATGAGCGATGGAGCCACCATCTCACCGGACCCGGCAACATTTGTACACAACTGGAAAAAAGAGCAGACAGTGACCGTCACCACCGAAGACAATCAAACAACGACCTATACTATCGTACTGACCAAGTTTGACGACACCATGAAGGACGTTCTCTTCATGGACGAGTTCGATGTGGACGGCAATCCGGACCCGACCAAATGGGTACTCTGCCAGAAAGCAGGCTCCGACTGGAACGACGAAATGTCCGAAAGTTATGACCAGGCTTACGTAAAAGACGGCAGACTTATACTGAAAGCCGAAAAAATAGGTGATGAATACAAAGCCGGCGGTATCGAAACGCAAGGTAAGTTTGACTTCACCTTCGGACGGGTGGAAGTAAAAGCCAAAATCACCAGTTACCCCAATGGCGCATTCCCCGCTATCTGGATGATGCCGAAGAAATATATCTATGACGGATGGCCGAATTGCGGAGAAATCGATATCATGGAACATGTGAAACAGGAATCCGCGATCCATCATACGATACATACTCACTACACGTATGATTTGAACATCAAAGATCCGTCCAACACCGCACAAGTAACTTGCAATTATCAGGATTGGAACATCTACGCTTTAGAATGGAGCGAAGACAAACTGACTTTCTTCGTCAATGGACAGGAGACTTTCTCTTACTCAAACCTGAAACTGGAGAATGAAGCAGAAATGAAGCAATGGCCGTTCACAAAAGATTCTTCATTCTATCTCATCCTGAACATGGGATTAGGAGGAGACAGACCGGGCTCATGGGCAGGTCCTATCGATGATGCCAACTTACCTGCCATCATGGAAATTGACTGGGTAAAAATAACCAAGTTAGATAAATAGGTTTTAAGGTAGGAGCCAAGGTTTTTAGGAACTTCTAAAGAAGGAGGAATGGAAGTATAGAGACTATTCAAAACTTTCATTCCTCTATTTGTTTTCGGGTATTAAATCTTTTTTACTTATTAAACATGAAACATGTATTATACGCATTATTAACGGCTGTAAGCATTTTATTCACTAGTTGCGGACCCTCTTCTAATACCAACAACCCACAGGTGCCCAATGTGCCTCAACCGCAGCCTCAGCCCCAACCGGAAGTCACCCAGAAAGTAGTTATCGGCTACCTTGCGCTTGACGACTGGGAGTTTGAAAGTTTATTTCCTACGATAGAATGGAAATATCTGACGCATATCAATGCCAGCTTTGCAAGAGTAAAAGCAGACGGCACTCTAAACATTAATCCTGTCCGGAAGAGAATTGAAAGTGTACGTGAAACGGCTCACAAGCATAATGTCAAGATTCTGATATCTTTGGCTAAGAACAGTCCGGGAGAATTCACTACCGCCATCAATGATCCGAAAGCCAGAAAAGAACTGATACAGCAGATTATTGCATTCACTAAAGAATATAAACTGGACGGCTTCGACATCGATTATGAGGAATATGACAACTGGGATAAGAATTTCCCCTCATTATTGGTTTTTGCCAGAGGTTTATACCTGGCAAAAGAGAAAAATATGCTGATGACCTGTGCCGTCAACAGCCGCTGGCTTAATTACGGAACCGAATGGGAGCAATACTTCGACTATATCAACCTGATGAGTTATGACCGGGGAGCGTTTACCGATAAACCGGTCCAGCATGCTTCATACGATGACTTTGTGAAAGACCTCAAATACTGGAATGAACAATGTCGGGCATCCAAAAGTAAAATAGTGGGAGGACTTCCTTTTTATGGATATTCCTGGGAGGAAAGTCTGCAAGGCGCAGTGGATGACGTTCGTGGAATCCGCTATAGCGGCATACTCAAACATCTTGGAAATGAAGCAGCGGACAAGGATAATATAGGCAAGACTTATTATAACGGCCGCCCTACTATAGCCAACAAATGTAAGTTCATCAAAGAAAACGACTATGCCGGCGTGATGATCTGGCAATTATTCCAAGATGCCCACAATGATAACTATGACTTAAAGCTCATAAACGTTGTAGGCAGAGAAATGATGGAATAGACGAGATATACCGCTTTCTCTTATGCAGAAGACCCTATCCTGTTGTGCTTTTCACCTATTGTTATCAGATTTTTAATAGGAGATCTTCATCGTTCCACTCGAGTGATCTGATCTCATCACTAGAGTGAACAGATTTCTCCACTCTAGTGGCAAGATCGTTTCACCCGGGTGGAACGATGAAGATGTCGGTAAGAAAACATAAGTATATAGGCTTGATATGGCAAAGATATAAGGTATCCGAGCTACAAAGTACCTATTATTTGAAACTGATATATGAGATATTAACCCTCAAAAGGCAGACAGTTTTACCTACTTACGCAAGGAAAGGGAATGAGAGATGAGCAAAAAAGGAGGAGAGATAAGCTAAATTGAAGGCATTTTGCGTAGAAAACAATGAGAGATACCTTATAGAAGAAGTATCTCTCATTGTATATCACACTGATTATATGCTATTTACCTCATATAGAATGAGAGTATGAGACTAATATTTATTTTTTTATTTCTAGTATATGTTCCTAAGTCCAAGTTATCAATGCGATTTACTTATCCTGCTTCCTATAAGCGGAAGGAATCTCTCCTTTAATAGACTTGAAAACCTTACTGAAATAACGCAAAGAAGAGAAGCCGACCACTTCGGAGATTTCAGTAATGTTCATGGTAGTAGTAGTAAGTAACACGATTGACTGCTCAATGCGCTGCTTATTCACATAGTCTACAATCCCCATACCCGTGATGGCCTTCACTTTATTGAATAATAACGAACGACTGATACACATATTAGTAGCTATAAACGCAACATCCAGATCCGGATTACTCATATTATCCGCAATCAATGTATTCAATTTCAGCAGGAAAGTCTCATCCGCATTACTAAAGCTCACTTCCTTATGCGTCAAGAGCTTATCATCTTTATATCTTGCCCGTATCTGTTCGCGCTGCCTCAACTGATTATGAATCAATGCCAGCAAACCGTCTATTTCGAAAGGTTTCGGCAAAAAGGCGTCCGCTCCAGTCTTATAACCGGTATACATATTCTGAGAATTATGATAGGCGGTCAATAAGACAAAAGGAATATGGCTGATATCCAGATTAGTCTTCACTTCCCGGCAAAGTTCAAACCCATTCATCCGGGGCATCATGACATCACTGATGATAATATCCGGCAATCGGTCTTTGATCTGTTCCAATCCCTCTTTCCCATCCTTGGCAACATATACACGGGCAAAATAATTACTCAGCGTTTCTTTCAGATAACTTCGCAGTTCGGGAGTATCTTCGACCACCATCACTGAATATTTTTTCAGGAAGGTATAATCGATTCTATCCGGTTCATTCACTTCCACGCCTGTAGCTGCTTCCACAGAAGCCGGTTCCAGCTGTCCGCAAGTATCCGTGAATAAGGGTAGTTCAAAATAAAAGATGGCCCCTTTTCCCGCTGCATTCGAAGCGCCCACTCTTCCTTTATGGTGTGTGATGAGACTCTTCGCATAGGATAATCCGATGCCGCTTCCTCCTTTTTCATGTCCCCCCTGATAGAAACTGGAGAAAAGAGAGTCTGTGTCTACCATATTCAGTCCCATCCCTTCATCCCTGACAGAGATCCGAACCCAGTCTTTCTCTTGTGACAAGGTGGTAATCAGTGTAGTAGTGGTGCCCGATTCGCTAAACTTCAACGCATTCATCAGGAAGTTAGAAAGAACGAACTCGCACTTATTCTGATCGAAAGGTACCTCTTTTATCTGTTCGTCCAACTCATATTCGAGTCTGATACCTTTCACATGAAACTCATTGATGAACTTATCTCCGACAGAGCGCACCCACTCATTCAAAGGATGCGGCAATATATGCAGCATATCTTTTCCTTCTTCCAGTTTCCTTACATCAAGTACCATATCAATAATATTCTTCATCTGATATGCCTGCTTATAGATCGGGACCAACAACTTTTCCACATCCTGCTTGTCCGACTCCTGATTGATAATACGCTTCAATGGTGCACAAATCAGTGTAAGAGGAGTGCGAAGTTCATGACTGATGTTCGTCAGGAAATTAATCTTTTCTTCATACATCTTATTTTTCAGACGCATAATCTCCCGCTTCTGTTTGGCTTTCTTCTTGCGATAGAAGTAGTAGACAATGCTATAAGCCACTGCTCCCAACAATATATATAATCCCACATAGAACCAACCGGTCTTCCACCAAGGCGGAGTAACCACAACATGCAGAATGGGTTGTTTCATACTCCACCCTCCGTCACGGGTATAATAAGAAGCGGTAATCGTATACTCCCCTATCGGCAGATAATTGATAACCAAAGAGTTTGAATTGGAACTCGCCAATTCCTGATCGAGCCCCTCTATATTGAAACGAAAGAAATTCTTGCGGAACACATCGCTTTCATTCAGCAGAACTTTCAGTTGCAGGGAAGAAAAGTTCCAGGGAATCTGAATTGTTTCAGCCGCTTCCTGCGGCTCTTCGGATAACGAGACAGGCAGACCGTTTAATAATACATCCAGCAGTTCGACCGTATAATCCTCATCTGTATCAAAATGAACGGCAGAGTTTATCACCGTCATGCCTGTAGTTCCACCGACAAAAACATCTCCGTTTTTGGCCAGAAGAGTAGCATGAAAGATGTATTCGTTAGGCAAGACTCCATCTACCTCCTCCAAGGTAGTAAAATTATGGGTACGGGAAGAATAAACAAATAAATGACGTCTCGTTCCTATCCAGATTCGATATTGATTATCGGCAACAACAGAAGCTACATCCTGAAACAGGCTTGTATTTATCAGTTCACTCTTCCCTGTCCGTGGATCATAACGTACCAAACCTTCGGTAGAAGCCAGCCAAAAAATACCATCCTGATCCATAGAGGCGTCATTGATAGTGTATTGTCCTTGATAAATCGTCCG
The DNA here is from genome assembly GCF_019052485.1 of Bacteroides sp. MSK.20.82. Classification (NCBI taxonomy): domain Bacteria; kingdom Pseudomonadati; phylum Bacteroidota; class Bacteroidia; order Bacteroidales; family Bacteroidaceae; genus Bacteroides; species Bacteroides sp. MSK.20.82. The sequence goes on along the minus strand of NZ_JAHQUN010000003.1, from coordinate 325,109 downwards.
GAAAGTCCCTTCCGAAGAATCATACTCACAAATATTCTTCAGATCGGAAAGGTATGTCTTTGCACCTTTCGTAGCTATTATCAGTGGAGAATGACGCTCGTACTCTTCTCCCATAGTAGCCACTATATCAAACTTACGGGTGACCATATCATATATAAAAATATGCTGGGCACTGAAAAGAATTTTAGTCTTCGTTATCCGCTGGATATTGACAGAAAAACCATTGATACAGGTCTGATCATTCATTTCCTTGTCAATCAGCACAAAGGGACGTATCTGCCCCGTTTGCTTATGAAAGATAAAGAGTCCTTTATTAAAGGAGAAGAACAACAGTTCGTCAGGAGTATATTCCACAATGGAGACAACTTTCTCATATTTGGTGGCAGGATAATGTTTGAAGGTACCCGATACCGGATCAAACCGGTTGATACCTCCCCCATCAGTTCCCACCCAGACTATTCCGTCACTATCCTGAAAGAAACTATTAATAGTCTGGTTGCTTAATCCGTACAGATTGCCAAAAGGAACGTTCTGATAAGAACAGGCATACACATTCTTTATACCAATCAACCCTCTTCTGATACTGCCTGCCCACATATTATTGGCCGGGTCCAGATAGAGGCGGTATATAGTATTGGCTGGAAAGGAATGAACATCATCCTGTTTTTGTTGAATATTAGTAAATGAGAAATCATCTAAAGAGATTATATTGATTCCACCACCATCAGTGGCTACCCAAAGCTGATTATCTCTCTCCATGATATCATGAATGACATCATACGTCAAAGGAGAATTTGACGCCGTAAAGTGTTTTATCAACTGGTCTCCCTGATAGCAATACAGTCCGTTACCATAAACACTTACCCACAGACGCTTGTAGGAGTCCAGATAGATACTGGTATAGTTATTTTCTGTAAACGACTCTATTTTCTTCACTTCATACGTCTTCATATTGAAGGAATATATGCCGTGCCAACGTGAATTGAGCAGGATATTCTCTTCATCATAACGTATCATCTGCCAAAAGGGATTGTAATAAACAGGGTCTTGCGCATAATACAAAGGTTCCAGCTTATTAGTGGCATAGACATATTTGTATATAGCTCCTGATCCTCCCAGTAAGATTCCTCCTTCAACCAATAAATAGGAAGCAACATAGATCGGTTTACCATTATTCGATAAAGTTCTGAAACTATCACTCCCTCTGTCGTAAAGGCAAATGCCGTTCATCGTAGCTACCCATAGATTGCATAAAGAGTCCTCGGCGATAAAAGTGATATTGTTGGAAGGCAGTGTTCTTTCATCTCCCGGCCGATGCAGATATTGCTTCAGATGGTCACGGTCATAACAATTCAAACCGGATTCCGTACCAATCCAAAGATACCCCCGATGATCATTCAGAACACATTGTACTTTCGACTGTGAGAGTCCTTCCTTTATTCCGAGTTGTTTGTAATAATAATAAGGAGACTGGCTCAATATAGGTTGTGCAATACCTACAAAGAAAAACAATAGATATATTTTAAATAGAATCTTTCTCATAAATAGCCACATAATACTGTACAAAGGTGTAAATATAGGAAATTCTATTTAAATAAAACTGTTTTATATTAATTTCCCCTTAATTATAGAACATTTCTTTAATAATACTTGCACATACAAAAGAAATGCAGATTTACTCAAAACCTATTTTTTTCCAAAAAAATATTAGTTTCTCCTTATATTATAAGGTAGGGCGAATCTTTTTTTTTACTTTTGCCCCGAAATATTATGGTACAAGCCATTATAAAAGAAAGAATTATGCAAAAAAACCTTGTCATTGTCGAGTCTCCGGCAAAAGCAAAAACGATTGAAAAATTTCTCGGGAAAGATTTCAAAGTCCTTTCTAGTTACGGACATATACGTGATCTGAAGAAGAAAGAATTCAGTATCGACGTAGATAAGAATTTTAAACCCGATTATGAAATTCCGGCAGACAAAAAGGCTTTGGTCAGCACGCTGAAAGCAGAAGCTAAAGAGGCAGAAACCGTATGGCTCGCATCCGATGAGGACCGCGAGGGAGAAGCTATTGCCTGGCATCTGTATGAAGTATTAAAACTAAAACCGGAAAACACAAAGCGAATCGTATTTCACGAAATTACCAAAGGTGCTATTTTAAAAGCAATCGAGCAACCACGCAATATCGACCTCAACCTCGTAAATGCACAGCAGGCACGACGAATCCTGGATAGAATTGTAGGTTTTGAATTGTCTCCTGTACTTTGGAGAAAAGTTAAACCATCTCTGTCGGCAGGACGCGTACAGTCGGTAGCTGTCCGCCTGATTGTAGAACGTGAACGCGAAATTCATGCGTTCAAATCAGAAGCCGCTTACCGGGTTATTGCCATATTCCTGGTTCCCGATACAGACGGCAAGCTGGTAGAAATGAAAGCGGAACTATCACGCCGTATCAAAACGAAAGAAGAAGCAAAAGCATTCCTTGACGCATGTAAGGGAGCGACTTTTACGATTGAAGATATAACTACCCGTCCGGTAAAGAAAACACCGCCGGCTCCGTTCACAACTTCCACCCTGCAACAGGAAGCGGCACGCAAACTGGGATATACCGTAGCACAAACGATGATGATCGCACAACGTTTGTACGAATCCGGATTTATCACTTATATGCGTACGGACTCCGTCAACCTGTCGGAATATGCAACAGCCAGCAGCAAAGACGCTATCATACAGATGATGGGCGAACGCTATGTACATCCGCGCCACTTCGAAACAAAGACGAAGGGAGCACAGGAAGCGCACGAAGCCATTCGTCCGACTTACATGGAAAATCAATCCATAGAAGGCACAGCACAGGAAAAGAAACTGTATGATCTGATCTGGAAGCGCACCATCGCATCACAAATGGCGGATGCGGAACTGGAAAAGACTACTGCTACTATCTCTATAAGCAAAAGCGGTGATGCATTCACTGCCATCGGCGAAGTTATCAAGTTCGATGGTTTCCTACGTGTATACCGTGAGTCTTACGACGATGAGAATGAACAGGAAGATGAGAGCCGTCTGTTGCCTCCTTTAAAAAAAGGCCAGAAACTGGAATATGGACCTATCGTTGCCACTGAACGTTTCACTCAACGCCCGCCACGCTATACGGAAGCAAGCCTTGTACGTAAACTGGAAGAGCTGGGTATCGGTCGTCCGTCCACATACGCTCCTACGATTTCTACTATTCAGCAACGCGAATATGTGGAAAAAGGAAATAAAGACGGTGAAGAGCGTACATTTAATGTGCTGACACTGAAAGACAATCAGATTAAAGATGAAAGTCACAATGAAGTGACGGGAGCAGAAAAGTCGAAACTCTTTCCTACAGATACAGGAACTGTGGTGAATGACTTCCTTACCGAATACTTCCCGGATATTCTGGATTACAACTTTACCGCCAGTGTAGAAAAGGAATTTGACGAAATAGCGGAAGGAGAAGTAAAATGGACTTCGATCATGAAGACTTTCTATGATCAGTTCCATCCGGCAGTAGAGAAGACATTATCCATAAAGACAGAACATAAAGTCGGCGAACGTATGCTGGGAGAAGAACCGGAAACAGGCAAGCCTGTATCTGTGAAAATCGGTCGTTTCGGCCCTGTAGTACAGATCGGTGCCGCAGATGATGAAGAGAAGCCTCGCTTTGCCCAGATGAAGAAAGGGCAGTCCATGGAGACCATTACCCTAGAGGAAGCGCTGGAACTGTTCAAGCTACCGCGTACTTTAGGTGAGTATGAAGGAAAGACTGTCACTGTAGGTATAGGTCGCTTTGGTCCTTACATCCAGCATAACAAGGTATATGTATCACTGCCGAAAACACTTGATCCGATGAAAGTTACTCTGGAAGAAGCAGAGCAGCTGATTCTGGAAAAACGGACGAAAGAAGCAGAACGCCATATCAAAAAATTTGATGAAGAACCGGAACTGGAGATTCTGAATGGTCGGTACGGACCTTACATTGCATACAAAGGTAATAATTACAAGATCCCTAAAGACATTGTTCCTCAAGATCTGAGTTTGAAGAGTTGCTTCGATCTAATCAAAATACAAGATGAGAAAGGTCCTGGCACTTCTGCCAAAGGTAAACGAACCGCAAAAAAGAAATAATATTTGCATCCAATGAGACATCAAAGTCCGGTAACCTATATCAACTGGTTACCGGACTTTTGTTGTATTTACCATGCTATATATTTCTTTTTAAACGATTTATTTCCTAACTCTTTGTTTTGATATATTAAATGCATACATTTGCGGGTCACAATCAAATTATCAGAACACAGTTATGCAAACAAACAATTTCAAATCTCTCTCAATGGGGGTACTATGCGCACTCTCGTTAGCCAGTTGTATGGAAAAGGACTTATATCAGGCTCCAGAAGAAAAAACTGCAGATGAATACTTTGGCTTTACAACATCCTCCAGTTGCACAGTTGATTTAAACTATGGTTTAAATTATCAGGTTGTTTTTGAGTTATATGCCGAAAATCCGCTATCGGAAGATAAGGATGGAAACATTATCAAGACAAAAGAAGAGCCTGTCTATCGCGGGGCTACGGATAAAAAAGGAATCTTTAATGATTTCATATCTATTCCGTCTTATCTTACAGAACTTTACCTTTATTCAGACTATCTTGGAACTGTCAGCCCGATTCAGCTACAAATTACAAACGGAAAAGTATCTTTTGATCAGCAAGCTTTTATACAAAGTAAGAGAAATGCGAAGGGTACGAGTAGAGGGGTTACCAATAGCGGCTACAAATATCCGGAAGGTTTCCAGGTTTTAGGTGAATGGAATGAGATAGGATGTCCTACTTATCTTTCTTCTACTCCAACGGAAATAGATGGGCAGCTCATGTATAATATCCGTGAAGTTTTTATTAAGCCGGGTGGAAGTGCAGCGATGGAAGATTATTATCCTGAATATATAGGTGATAATGTAAATATAGAAATCAATGTTAAGAAACCAACAGAAATAGGACTGGTTATGCTCAGCAGTACAGGTACCAAACAAAACACAGTCGGTTATTTCACCTACCCTACCGATCAGAAGCCGACTGATATAAGTCAAGTTACACCGATCATTGCCTATCCGCGCATATCGACTGCCGTGTGTAATTCCAGCAGTACAGCAGGTAGTATGTATACCGGCGACAGAGTAGAACTGAAATATTGGGATGGCACAAAGTTCGTGAACGAGTTCCCTGCGGGAGTAAGCATAGCATGGTTTCTTATTGAGTCTTCCTACAACCAAGGCACAAAGGAGATTATGAATAATAAACGTACTTTCTATTCTATTCGTGATCTGAATAAGAGCAAAGAACACCGTACCATTGCCCTAAAGAACAAATCAGGAGAAGTCGTTGCATTTGGTATGGAGGATGCAACCAACTTTGAACCGACAGGAGATAATACCAGAAAAGGAAACTTTGGCGATGCCGTATTCTATCTTGATTTCTCAGATGGATCAGCCATTGAGACTGGTGGTGTAGAAGAACTCCCAGACAAATCCATTGACAACAAAGAGATTTATAACTCCTTTAAAGGTGTATTATCATTTGAAGATTTTTGGCCATCCAAAGGAGATTATGACATGAATGATATGATTGTCGAATATAAGCGCGAAATTTATAAGAGTGTTCTCACAAGTAAAGTCGTAAAAGTTATAGATACATTTGTGCCTAAACATGATGGCGCAAACTGGCAAAACGGTTTTGGTTACCAGCTCACAGGTATAGCAAATAGTGATATAAAGAAAATAACCGTAGAATCCGGCGGAATCGTCTCACAATTCATGGAAGGGCAAGACCGGGAACCTGGTCAAAATTATCCCACTATTATCCTTTTTGACAATCAAAAAGCAGCTATAAACAAAACGTTTACTGTAACGATAGACGTCGCCCAAGAAAGATTTACAGAAACAGCATTTACTCCTTTCTTTAATAACAAATTTTGGGAACAAACATACAGCAAATTTAATATGAACCCCTTTATCATCATTTCTGCCAATACAGGACGTGATAAAGAAGCACATATTGTGAAATTCCCTCCAACAAGTAAAATGAATTTCTCTTATTTCGGCACAGGTAGTGATGTATCCAGGCCTGATGAGGGATTATATTATGTAAATAATGAGAATATGCCAACGGGACTGCAGATTAGCGGTATCAGTGTAGGAACTAAACGTGGTACCGATTTCCTTGTACCAGTAGAAACGACAAGCATTTTGGAAGCGTATCCTAAATTTGGTGACTGGGCATCCAGCTTCGGCGCTTCCAATCCATATTGGTGGAAAGACCCTGATAATTCGAAAGTAATTACCCAATAATAAAAAAGACTGTCTGAAAAGTATGTAATCCCTATCATTAACTTTACCCAAAGTCTTTCTTAAAGATAGAGTACAATTCCTTTTCGGACAGTCTTTTTCTATTCAACAACATCCCAGTCCCGTTCCGGAACACATAAATATATTTTGTTCAGGGCAGGTATTACATTCTGGAAGGTACCTCAATGCCCAACAAGCCCATTCCTAAACGAACCACTTTTGCTACATTGGCAGACAGAGCAATACGGAATACTTTTACCGCCTCATTCTCTTCACGCAGAATGCTGAAATCATGGTAGAACTGATTATATTCTTTCACCAGATCATAGGTATAATTCGCGATAATAGACGGACTGTAGTCTTCTCCGGCCTGTTTTACAACTGCCGCAAAGTCAGCAACCAACTGAATCAATCCTTCTTCCTTCTCGCTCAGTTCGATACCAGCAGGAATCTGTTCAGGTATCACAATTCCAGACTCAGCCGCTTTACGAAGCACAGACTGAATACGGGCATACGTATATTGAATGAACGGTCCTGTATTACCATTGAAGTCGATAGACTCTTTCGGATTGAAAGTCATATTCTTACGGGCATCTACTTTGAGAATAAAGTACTTCAAAGCACCCAGACCGACAATACGGGCAATATCATCTGCTTCTTCCTGCGTCAGACCATCCAGTTTTCCGAGTTCCTGCGAAGTTTCTTTTGCAGTCGATACCATCTCTTCCATCAGGTCATCGGCATCAACGACTGTTCCTTCACGAGATTTCATCTTACCTTCCGGCAATTCTACCATACCATAAGAGAAATGTACAAGGCCTTTACCCCATTCAAAACCGAGTTTATCCAACAGAATAGAAAGTACCTGGAAGTGATAATTCTGTTCGTTACCAACGACATAAATCATTTTATCAATCGGATAATCAGCGAAACGAAGTTTGGCCGTGCCAATATCCTGCGTCATATAAACAGAGGTTCCATCGCCACGAAGAAGCAGCTTATGATCCAGCCCCTCGGCAGTCAGGTCAACCCAGACAGAGCCGTCTTCTTTTTTGAAGAAAAAGCCTTTTTCCAGTCCCTCCATTACTTTCTCTTTTCCTTCAAGATAAGTATTGGATTCATAATATATCTTATCGAAGCCGACCCCCATCTTCCGGTAAGTCTCATCAAATCCGGCATACACCCAGTTGTTCATCATCTCCCACAGGGCACGTACTTCCGGATCACCGGCTTCCCATTTCACCAACATTTCGCGGGCTTCCTGCATCAACGGAGAAGCAGCTTCCGCTTCCTCTTTCGTCATGCCTTTTTCCATCAGTTCGGCAAGTTCCGCTTTATAATGCTTGTCGAAAGACACATAGTAGTCGCCTACCAGATGATCACCTTTCTTGCCGGTGCTTTCAGGAGTTTCGCCGTTTCCGTATTTCTTCCATGCCAGCATGGATTTGCAGATATGGATACCACGGTCGTTTACTATATTCGTCTTTACTACTCTGTTTCCGTTTGCAGCCACAATGTTAGCCAGCGCATTTCCCAAAAGATTGTTGCGCACATGACCTAAGTGAAGCGGCTTGTTGGTATTCGGTGAAGAATACTCAATCATCACCAACGGAGAAGTTTCGGTAGCTTTCACCAGGCCGTACTCTTCATCCGACTGAATCTCATTCAGCAACTCAATCCAGGTAGCCGATGCAATAGTCAGATTCAAAAAGCCTTTTATTACATTGAAAGCAGCTACAGCCGGTTCGTTCGCCTTCAGATATTCGCCAATTTCCTGCGCTGTCTGTTCCGGTCCTTTTCTTGACATTTTCAGAAAAGGGAACACGACCAGTGTCAAATGTCCTTCAAATTCTTTCTTCGTTTTTTGCAACTGCACCATCTTCTCAGGGACTTCCTGACCGTAAAGTGCTTTTAGTCCGTTGATGACGGACGCTACAAGTTTATCTTCTATCTTCATAATCAAGTTGTTTCTTGCGCGCAAAGATACAAAAAAAGGAGACGCACGCGCCTCCCTCTTCTAATTTCTTTCAACTATATGTTTATTCAACAGCTGCAGACAATTCAGCACCAGCTTTAAATTTAGCTACTTTCTTAGCAGGAATAGTAATAGCTGCCTTTGTAGAAGGATTAATACCGGTTCTTGCTGCTCTTTCACTTACAGAGAACGTTCCAAAACCAACCAAAGCTACCTTATCACCAGCTTTCATAGCGTTAGTAACTGAAGAAATGAAAGCATCAAGAGCTTTCTTCGCATCGGCTTTACTCATTTGAGCTTCAGCAGCCATTGCACTAATAAGTTCAGACTTATTCATGATACGTAAAATGATTAATTAATATATATGTTACACAAAAGATTTCCCATTACGACTTTACAAATATAGATGAACAAAACAACATATCAAATAAAAACATAAAAAAAACGCAGCAAATTATTGAAAAAGAGCTAATAGGGAAGCTTTTCCATGCTTTAAAACAGAATTTATTCGTACTTTTGCGTTCATTACTTAAATATTCAGAATATAAAATTATGCCAACTGTAACTAAAAACCTGATAATTATCAATGTACTAGTCTTTTTCGGGACACTTGTCGCCCAACGATACGGTATCGATCTGACTAATTATCTGGGATTGCATTTTTTCCTCGCCAGTGACTTCAATCCGGCACAGCTTATCACTTATATGTTCATGCATGGCGGGTTCAGCCACATTTTTTTCAATATGTTTGCTGTTTTCATGTTTGGAACTGTTCTTGAACGGACCTGGGGACCGAAACGTTTCCTTTTTTATTATATCGCCTGTGGTATCGGTGCAGGACTTATCCAGGAAGGAGTGCAATACATCAAATATATAGTAGACTACAGCCACTATTCACAAGTGGATATAGGAACGGGAATTATTCCTATGGGAGAGTTTTTGAACATGCTGACCACCGTGGGCGCTTCGGGAGCTGTATATGCCATTTTGCTCGCATTCGGTATGTTGTTCCCCAACAACCAGCTATTCATCTTTCCGCTGCCCTTCCCTATCAAAGCTAAATTCTTTGTTATCGGTTATGCTTTGATTGAACTGTATGCCGGCTTTGCCAATAATCCCGGAGATAATGTCGCGCATTTCGCCCACTTGGGAGGTATGATATTCGGATTTATCCTGATTATGTATTGGAGAAAAAAAAGTAGAAACAATGGGACATATTATAACTGATTTAAAAGAAACGTTCAGAAGAGGAAACACTTTCATCCGACTGATTTACATTAACGTAGGCATCTTTGTTATCGGTACGTTAATCAGTGTCATATTGCAGCTGTTCAACCTGAGTGCAACGGGAATATTCGATTTATTCGCCCTTCCGGCTTCCCTTCACCGGTTTATTCTTCAGCCATGGTCATTGCTCAGCTACATGTTCATGCATGCAGGCTTCCTGCATATCCTGTTCAATATGCTCTGGCTGTACTGGTTCGGAAGTCTGTTTCTCTATTTCTTTTCGGGAAAGCATTTACGGGGATTGTATGTATTGGGAGGCATCTGCGGAGGATTGTTCTACATGATAGCGTATAACATCTTCCCTTATTTCAGCCAGACATTGCCGTTCTCCACACTGGTCGGGGCTTCCGCTTCCGTGCTGGCCATCGTAGCTGCCACCGCCTACAGAGAACCGAACTACCGGGTACAACTTTTCCTTTTCGGCGCCGTCCGTTTGAAATACCTCGCACTGATCGTTATCGGAACAGACCTGCTCTTTATTACATCCAACAATGCCGGAGGACACATCGCCCACTTAGGCGGCGCACTTGCCGGACTTTGGTTTGCAGCCAGTCTGAGCAAAGGCAAAGACGTGACTTACTGGATCAACTGGTTCCTTGACGGCTTCGCTTCCCTGTTTCAGAAAAAGACATGGAAACGCAAACCAAAAATGAAAGTACATTATGGAAGCGACACAAGTCGCGAGAAAGATTACGATTATAACGCCCGTAAGAAAGCACAATCGGATGAAGTAGACCGCATTTTGGAAAAGCTGAAAAAATCCGGTTATGAAAGCCTGACGACGGAAGAGAAAAAGAGCTTGTTCGACGCAAGCAAAAGATAAAGAATGGAACACATTGGCAAATTTGTCCTTTATTTGATATTGGCAGTCAACGCACTCTTTGTAGGGATGTTGATTTTGAGTGCCTATAGCCCGTATCTTCAACCGAAAATACACCCGATAGCTTCTTGCCTGGGGCTTGCCTTCCCCATCTTCCTTGCTGTCAACATCTGTTTCACCCTATTCTGGGTAATCATCAGCTACCGCTATGCCTTATTACCGGTCATCGGTTTTCTGGTATGTATTCCACAGATACGCACCTATATTCCCATCAATTCTACAGTAGAAACGATACCGGATGGCAGCATCAAATTCCTCTCTTACAATGTGATGGGATTTAACAATCTGGAGAAAAAGGAAGGAAAGAATCCGATATTATCCTATCTGGCTGACAGTGAAGCTGACATAATCTGTCTTCAGGAGTACAATTCAACCAAAAACAAGAAATATCTGACAGACGAAGACATCAGAAAAGCATTGAAAGCATATCCCTACCGTTCCATTCACAATCCGGAAAAAGGAGGCAGTCAGTTGGCCTGTTTCTCCAAATTCCCCATACTTTCGGCACGTCCCATCAAGTATGAAAGCACCTACAACGGTTCGATGCAGTACACCCTCAAAGTTAACGAGGACACTATCACCCTCATAAACAACCATCTGGAATCCAATAAACTGACGAAAGAAGACAAGGTGATTTATGAAGATATGATTAAAGACCCGAACGCAAAGAAGGTAAAAACGGGTCTCCGGCAATTAATAAAGAAACTGGCGGAAGCATCGGCCATCCGTTCTTCGCAAGCGGATTCGGTAGCCGTCGCCATCGCAAACAGCAAATACCCGACTATTATTGCCTGTGGCGATTTCAACGACGCTTCCATTTCATATACCCATCGCATCCTGACTCAACAGCTGGATGACGCCTTTACACAATCCGGCAGGGGACTGGGCATCTCCTATAATCTGAATAAATTCTATTTCCGGATAGACAATATTCTGATCAGCCCCAACCAGAAAGCCTACAACTGCACCGTAGACCGTTCGATCAAAGATTCGGACCATTACCCGATCTGGTGCTATATAGGCAAGCAATAAAGCAGAAAAACTTAAATAAATACCATGATGATTAGAAAAACTTTAACCATTTTAGCAGTAAGTTGTATGATGTACTCCTGTGGAACAAAAACAGAAAGCAACCCTTTCTTCACTGAATTTCAAACAGAGTATGGTGTTCCTTCCTTCGATAAAATCAAACTGGAACATTACGAACCCGCCTTTCTGAAAGGTATTGAAGAGCAGAATCAGAATATCCAAGCCATTATCGCAAGCCCGGAAGTGCCTACTTTCGACAATACGATTGTAGCTTTGGACAGCAGCGCACCCATTCTGGACCGTGTAAGCGCCATTTTCTTCAATATGACGGATGCGGAAACAACCGATGAACTGACCGAGCTCTCTATCAAAATGGCACCGGTCCTTTCCGAGCACGAAGATAACATCTCCCTGAATCAGGAGCTTTTCAAACGTGTAAACGTTGTATATCAACAGAAAGATTCCATGAATCTGACCACGGAACAGAAACGTCTGCTGGACAAAACTTACAAAGGATTTGTCCGTTCAGGTGCTAATCTGGATGCAGAGAAACAGGCACGTCTGCGTGAAATCAACAAAGAACTTTCCACTCTCGGCATCACATTCAGCAATAATATACTGAATGAAAACAATGCTTTCCAGCTTTTCGTAGACAAGAAAGAAGATTTAGCCGGATTGCCCGAATGGTTCTGCCAAAGCGCAGCCGAAGAAGCCAAAGCTGCCGGACAACCGGGGAAATGGCTGTTCACCCTGCACAACGCCAGCCGCCTTCCGTTCCTGCAATACGCTGAGAACCGCCCTCTCCGTGAGAAAATGTACAAAGCATACATCAACCGCGGCAATAACAATGACAAGAATGACAACAAAGAAACGATCCGCAAGATCGTCTCCCTCCGCCTGGAAAAAGCAAGGCTATTGGGCTTCAACAACTACGCCAACTTCGTACTGGATGAGACAATGTCAAAGAATGACAGCAACGTAATGAGTCTGCTGAACAACCTTTGGAGCTATGCCCTCCCGAAAGCGAAAGCCGAAGCCGCAGAACTTCAACAGTTAATGGACAAAGAAGGCAAAGGAGAGAAACTGGAAGCCTGGGACTGGTGGTACTACACAGAAAAACTCCGCAAAGAGAAATACAACCTCTCCGAAGAAGACACCAAACCTTACTTCAAACTGGAGAATGTACGTGAAGGAGCTTTCGCAGTCGCCAACAAACTATATGGTATCACTCTGAACAAACTGGAAGGTATCCCGACTTATCATCCGGATGTAGAAGTCTTCGAAGTGAAAGACGCTGACGGCTCCCAACTGGGCATATTCTATGTAGACTATTTCCCGCGTTCAGGAAAAAGCGGTGGCGCATGGATGAGCAATTACCGCGAACAGCAGGGAGCAACCCGCCCCTTGGTATGCAACGTATGCAGTTTCACCAAACCGGTCGGCGACACCCCTTCTCTGCTGACTATGGACGAAGTAGAAACTCTGTTCCACGAATTCGGGCACGCTCTGCATGGCTTACTGACAAAGTGCGAATACAAAGGGACTTCCGGCACCAATGTCGTACGCGATTTTGTTGAACTTCCTTCTCAGATCAACGAACATTGGGCTACCGAACCGGAAGTGCTGAAAATGTATGCCAAACACTATCAGACAGGAGAAGTAATCCCCGATGAAATCATCGAAAAGATTCTGAAACAGAAAACGTTCAACCAAGGATTCATGACCACCGAGTTACTGGCTGCCGCCATCCTCGACATGAACCTTCACATGATAACAGATGTAAAGAATCTGGATATGCTTGCTTTCGAAAAAGAAGCCATGGACAAGCTCGGCCTGATCCCCGAAATTGCCCCCCGCTACCGCGTCACTTACTTCAATCATATCATTGGCGGATACGCTGCCGGATACTACAGTTACCTTTGGGCGAATGTACTTGACAATGATGCCTTTGAAGCCTTCAAAGAACATGGAATCTTTGATAAAAACACTGCCGACCTCTTCCGCTACAACGTATTGGAAAAGGGAGACAGCGAAGATCCGATGATACTTTATAAGAATTTCCGCGGTGCAGAACCAAGCCTGGAGCCGTTACTGAAAAACAGAGGAATGAAATAAAACGGCAAAAAAGCCCTTAAACATCAAATATTTGAGGGCTTATTACATATGAATGTGAAAAAAAAACTATATTTGCAGCCTTGTATGCGGCAAAATGGACTTGTATACGACAGAATTTAACTGAAAATTAAATTAAAAAAGTAATCATCATAAATTAAAAGTAAAATGCAAAACAAAGGATTTGTAAAGGTTTTTGCGGTACTACTCACGCTGGTATGCGTGTTCTACCTCTCCTTCTCCTTCGTAACCCGCCATTACACTAATAAGGCGAAAGAGATTGCGAACGGCGACCCGAAAGTAGAACAAGACTACCTTGACTCTCTCTCCAATGAGAAAGTAATGCTGTGGAACTGGACGCTGAAAGATTGTCGTGAAATGGAGATCAGTTTAGGTTTGGACCTAAAAGGTGGTATGAATGTTATCCTTGAAGTTTCTGTGCCTGATGTTATCAGAGCATTGGCTGACAACAAGCCGGATGAAAACTTCAATAAAGCGCTGAATGAAGCTGCAAAACAAGCTGTCAACAGCCAGGACGATATCATTACCTTGTTCGTCAGAGAATACCAGAAGACTGCTCCGGGCGCAAAACTTTCCGAACTTTTCGCAACACAACAGTTGAAAGATAAAGTTAACCAGAAATCATCAGATGCCGAAGTAGAAAAAGTATTGAGAGCAGAAGTAAAGGCTGCCGTTGAAAACTCATACAACGTGCTTCGTACCCGTATCGACCGCTTCGGTGTTGTTCAGCCGAACATCCAAAGCCTCGAAGATAAGATGGGCCGTATCATGGTGGAACTTCCGGGTATCAAGGAGCCGGAACGTGTGAGAAAACTTCTTCAAGGTTCGGCCAACCTCGAATTCTGGGAAACATATACTGCAAAAGAGATTCTTCCGGCTATGCAGTCGGCTGACTCAAAATTGCGTGCTATCCTGTCACAGGAAACTGCCGCTGATTCTACAGCCACTAACGCAACTGCAGACACAATCCCCGCAGCCAAGCTGGCAGAAGCTACTCCGGCAAAGAAAGCCGTAAGCGTTGCCGACAGTCTCGCAGCTACTCTGAAAGGAGATGCCAAAGACGAAAAGGCGGGAGCAAACATGGAAGAAATCAAAAAGCAATATCCGTTGCTAGCTGTTCTTCAGTTGAATTCAAGCGGTCAGGGTCCGGTGATCGGCTATGCTAACTATAAGGATACAGCCGATATCAACAGATATCTGAGCATGCCTGAAATCCAGTCAGAACTTCCGAAAGACCTTCGTCTGAAATGGGGTGTTTCTCCTTCTGAATTCGATAAGAAAGGACAGACATTCGAATTGTATGCTATCAAATCTACCGAACGTAACGGCAAAGCTCCGTTGGAAGGTGACGTAGTAACAGATGCAAAAGACGAATTCGACCAATACAGCAAACCGGCTGTAAGCATGACCATGAACTCTGACGGTGCACGCCGCTGGGCACAGTTGACCAAGCAGAACATCGGTCGTTCTATCGCTATCGTTCTTGATAACTATGTATATTCTGCTCCGAACGTAAACTCTGAAATCACAGGCGGACGTTCACAGATTACAGGTCACTTCACCCCGGAACAGGCAAAGGACTTAGCTAACGTATTGAAATCAGGTAAGATGCCGGCTCCGGCCCACATCGTACAGGAAGATATCGTAGGTCCGTCTCTGGGTCAGGAATCTATTAACGCAGGTATTTTCTCATTCGTTGTAGCTTTGATCCTGTTGATGATCTACATGTGTTCCATGTATGGCTTCATCCCGGGTATGGTTGCCAACTGCGCATTGTTCCTGAACTTCTTCTTCACGCTGGGTATCCTTTCATCCTTCCAGGCGGCACTGACCATGTCCGGTATTGCCGGTATGGTGTTGTCACTCGGTATGGCGGTGGATGCGAACGTACTTATCTATGAACGTACAAAAGAAGAGCTTCGTGCCGGCAAGGGTGTGAAGAAAGCATTGGCTGACGGTTATTCAAATGCCTTCTCTGCTATTTTCGACTCCAACCTGACATCTATCATCACCGGTATCATCCTGTTCAACTTCGGTACAGGTCCTATCCGTGGTTTTGCCACTACATTGATTATCGGTATCCTTGTATCCTTCTTCACTGCTGTGTTCATGACTCGTCTGGTTTACGAACACTTCATGAATAAAGACAAGTGGCTGAACCTGACATTTACTTCCAAGATTTCCAGAAACTTGCTGGTAAATACCCGTTTCGACTTCATGGGAACCAATAAGAAATCACTGATCATCGTAAGCGCTATTATCCTTGTTTGTATCGGTTCGTTTGCATTGCGTGGTTTAAGTCAAAGTATTGACTTCACCGGTGGACGTAACTTCAAGGTACAATTCGAGAATCCGGTAGAACCGGAACAAGTTCGTGAACTGATCGCTGACAAGTTTGGTGAAGATGTAAATGTAAATGTGATCGCTATCGGTACAGACAAGAAGACAGTACGTATCAGTACCAACTACCGTATCGCAGACGAAGGTAACAATGTAGACTCTGAGATCGAATCATACTTATACGAAACACTGAAGCCGTTGCTGACACAGAACATCACACTGGCTACTTTCATCGACCGTGACAATCACACAGGCGGTAGTATCGTTAGTTCACAGAAAGTGGGTCCGAGTATCGCAGACGATATCAAGACAGGTGCCGTATGGTCAGTTGTTCTGGCTCTGATCGCTATCGGTCTGTATATCTTGATCCGTTTCCGCAACATCGCTTACAGTATCGGTTCTATCGTAGCTCTGACTTGTGATACGATCATGATTATCGGTGCTTACTCATTGTTGTGGGGTATCGTTCCGTTCTCACTGGAAATCGACCAGACATTCATCGGTGCTATCCTGACGGCTATCGGTTACTCTATTAATGATAAGGTGGTAATCTTCGACCGTGTACGTGAGTTCTTCGGCTTGTATCCGAAACGTGACAAGCGTCAGTTGTTCAACGACTCTCTGAACACTACACTGGCTCGTACCATCAATACTTCATTGAGTACGTTGATCGTATTGCTGTGTATCTTCATCCTCGGTGGTGATTCAATCCGCAGCTTCGCATTCGCAATGATCCTCGGTGTTGTTATCGGTACTTTATCTTCGTTGTTCATTGCATCTCCGATTGCATACAACATGATGAAGAACAAAAAAGTAGTGGTAGCAGCTACGGAAGAATAATAAATTCCAGAAATAGAAAAAGCCTCTTCCGAACATTCGGAAGAGGCTTTTTCTATTGATTATTAAAACAAATAGAAGCTATAAGACGTTAATCTTAAAAGAAGCCATTGTAATACTTAAAACTCAATACAGTATGAAGCAAAACAACACCGCCTCCCGCAGATTTCTCTTAGTAGCCCCGAGGGGAATCGAACCCCTATCTAAAGTTTAGGAAACTTCTATTCTATCCGTTGAACTACAAGGCCGCTTTTATTTTGGTTGCAAAGATAACGGTTTCTGTTGATTTAACAAGAATAAAAATGCAGGTTCCTTTCAGTAAATCCAATTATTTGGCGTCAATAGGACAATAAAGTTCGATTTATTTTGATAATTCGATTAACTTTCCGACCTTTGCGCTCACAAATTGAAAGTAAAATCAGTTTTTAAATTAAATATAGTAATTAAAGTTATGGCAGACGAAATGATGGTTAAAGAATTGGAGGAAGTCGTAGTACGTTTCTCCGGCGACTCCGGCGATGGTATGCAGCTGGCAGGCAACATCTTCTCGAACGTGTCGGCTACGGTAGGAAATGACATCTGTACATTCCCCGACTATCCGGCAGACATCCGTGCCCCGCAAGGTTCACTGACCGGTGTTTCCGGTTTTCAGATCCACGTAGGCGCAGGACAGGTGTACACTCCAGGAGACCGTTGCCACGTATTAGTAGCGATGAACCCCTCCGCACTGAAAACACAAATCAAATTCTGTAAACCGCAAGGACTTATCATTACCGACTCCGACTCGTTCGAAGCCAGAGACCTGGAAAAAGCACAATTTAAGACCAACAATCCTTTTGAAGAATTAGGCGTTAAACAAGAAGTGCTGGAAGTGCCCATCTCTTCTATGTGCAAAGAAAGTCTGAAAGATTCCGGACTGGACAATAAAACGATTCTCCGTTGCAAGAATATGTTTGCGCTCGGACTGGTTTGCTGGCTGTTCAACCGCAATCTGGCAGCAGCGGAAAAGATGCTGCGCGAGAAGTTCGCCAAGAAACCGGAAATCGCAGAAGCAAATATTAAGGTATTGAACGATGGCTACAACTACGGTGCCAACACACACGCTTCTACCTCTACTTATAAGATTGAAAGCAAAGCTCCGAAATCAAAAGGGCTTTATACAGATATTAATGGTAACAAGGCAACATCTTACGGATTGATTGCCGCAGCCGAAAAAGCCGGTTTGGAACTGTATCTGGGTTCGTACCCGATCACTCCGGCTACCGACATTCTGCATGAATTGGCCAAGCATAAATCACTGGGAGTAAAAACCGTACAGTGCGAAGACGAAATCGCCGGTTGTGCTTCTGCCGTTGGTGCAGCTTTTGCAGGTGCGCTGGCAGTAACGACAACTTCCGGTCCGGGCATCTGCCTGAAAAGTGAGGCGATGAACTTGGCCGTTATCGGCGAACTTCCGTTGGTGATTGTCAACGTACAGCGTGGTGGTCCGTCTACGGGTCTGCCTACCAAATCGGAACAGACCGACTTGCTGCAAGCACTCTACGGTCGTAACGGTGAAAGCCCAATGCCGGTTATCGCCGCCACTTCACCGACCAACTGTTTCGATGCCGCCTACATGGCAGCCAAAATTGCTTTGGAACACATGACTCCGGTCGTATTGCTGACAGATGCTTTCGTTGCCAACGGCTCTGCCGCATGGAAACTTCCCGATCTGAATGACTACCCTGCCATCAACCCTCCGTATGTAACTCCGGACATGGCGGGCAACTGGACCCCGTACCAACGTAACGAAGAAACAGGCGCACGCTACTGGGCGACTCCTGGAACAGAAGGTTTTATGCACCGCATCGGTGGGCTTGAAAAGAGTAACGAAACCGGAGCCATCTCTACCGAACCCGAAAACCACAACAAGATGGTTCACCTGCGTCAGGCAAAAGTGGACAAGATTGCAGACTACATCCCCGAACTTGAAGTGCTGGGCGACGAAGACGCAGACTTACTGATTGTAGGCTGGGGCGGTACCTACGGACATCTCCGTCTGGCTATGGACTTCATGCGCGAACATGGAAAGAAGGTTGCATTCGCACACTTCCAGTACATCAACCCGCTACCGAAGAATACAGCCGACGTATTACGTAAATATAAGAAGATCGTAGTAGCCGAACAGAATCTGGGACAATTTGCCGGTTACCTGCGTATGAAAGTACCCGGACTGAATATCAGCCAGTTCAACCAAGTGAAAGGACAGCCTTTCGTTACGAGAGAATTGATAGATGCATTTACTAAATTATTGGAGGAATAAGAGATGAGCGATAAAGTATATACCGTACAAGATTATAAATCAGGTCAGCCTCGCTGGTGTCCGGGATGCGGTGACCACGCTTTCCTGAACTCACTGCACAAGGCAATGGCCGAACTGGGAGTAGCTCCGCACAATATCGCCGTAATTTCCGGTATCGGTTGCTCTTCCCGTCTGCCTTATTATGTAAATACGTATGGCTTCCATACCATCCACGGACGTGCCGCTGCCGTTGCAACGGGTGCTAAAGTGGCTAATCCGGATTTGACTATCTGGCAGATTTCCGGTGACGGTGACGGTCTGGCTATCGGTGGTAACCACTTCATCCACGCTGTTCGTCGTAACATCGACCTGAACATGATTCTGTTGAACAACCGTATCTATGGACTGACCAAAGGACAGTATTCACCGACTTCCGAACGCGGATTCGTCAGCAAATCATCTCCTTACGGAACGGTAGAAGACCCTTTCCATCCGGCAGAACTGGCATTCGGTGCACGCGGACGTTTCTTTGCACGTTGTATCGCTGTAGACGGCGCCGCTTCTGTAGAGGTTCTGAAAGCAGCAGCCAACCATAAGGGTGCATCTGTTGTGGAAGTTCTGCAAAACTGTGTAATCTTTAATGACGGAACTCACGCTTCTGTTGCAACGAAGGAAGGACGCGCAAAGAATGCGATCTATCTGGAGCACGGCAAACCGATGTTGTTCGGTGAAAACAAAGAGTTCGGACTGATGCAGGAAGGTTTCGGACTGAAAGTGGTAAAACTTGGCGAGAATGGCATCACAGAAAAAGATATTCTGATTCACGATGCTCATTGCCAGGACAATACTCTTCAGTTGAAGCTGGCTTTGATGGAAGGCCCCGATTTCCCGATTGCACTCGGTGTGATTCGTGAAGTAGAGGCACCTACCTACAATGACGCTGTAGCAGAACAGATTGAAGAAGTCAAAGGCAAGAAGAAATATCATAATTTCCAGGAGTTGCTGATGACGAACGATACTTGGGAAGTGAAGTAATTCATTTTACTGAGAAAAAATAGAAAAGCGCAGGTAAAGGAGTTCGTCTCCTGCCTGCGCTTTTTGTTTATATAGTTTCTACATAAATACATGAAACACTCTGTTCCATTTTAGCAAACTCCTCTACAAAGCACCTACACTTCTGTATTCAAAGGTTATAGCCTTTTTCTTCTTCAGCCAATTACAGAAGCCGCTTGCTTAAGTAACGCACTGGATACCATACTGACAGGAATCCCACTGCTAAAACAGTAATAAAAATAAGCACTACATCCCATGCATGGACACTTACCGGATAAGCGTCCACCACAAAAGTTCCACCACCTCCGCCAAGGGTAATGATGCCAAACTTCTGCTGAATAAAACATAATATCAACCCCAGTATAATACCGGAGATAGCACCAAAGAGAGAGATGAGCCGTCCCTCAAATAAAAAGATACGGGATATCAGTTTATCACTGGCTCCCAAACTGCGCAAGGTTATGACATCGTCTTTCTTATCCAGAATCAACATAGAAAGAGAACCGATCACATTAAAACAGGCAATCATCAGAATAAAAGTAAGAAACAGATAAGAGATCAGCTTCTCTATTTCCATGATACGGAAAACATCTGCTTGCTGCTGATAACGGTTCTGTACCACAAAGTCATCACCCAGCATTTTTTCTATTTTAGACTGTACGGATGATATATTGGTATTCGGTTTCAGTTTCAACTCAATGCCAGAAACCTCTGTCGTATAGTCCAATAAGTTACGAAGGAAATCAAGGGAAGTGAGAATATAGCTTTCATCATACTTCTGTTGGTTGACCACGAACACAACACCCGGTGAATAAAGATAGTCGCGATTGAAAGAAGCCCCGGGATTCGCCATATTCACTTTGGCATTACGCTTGGGAAGATACACCTGCAAAGGATCTACGAACGCCAGTCCGGTACCCAAAGTCGAAACCAGTTCCACGCCCATCACCCCATAATTCACTATCGAATCATGAAGAATAAACTCGCCGGCTCCGTAAAGAATGTTATCTATTTCGGTTAAATCCTCAAAGTTATCTTCCACGCCTTTCAACACAACCATAGCCTGACGGTCTTTATATTGCACCATCGCATTCTCTTCCAGCGTCTCTGTAGATACCGAGACCTCCGGAAGCGCACAGACCGCACGAATCCTTTCATCCTGTCCGTCGAAGACTTTTCCCTCGCGGATGGTAATCTTCAACTGAGGATCAAAAGCTGTGAAAAAGCTGGCTACCATATCCTGAAATCCGTTGAATACGGAAAGCGTGCAGACCAGTGCCAACGTAGCAAGTGCCACCCCGCATACTGATATGCCGGAAATAATATTGATAGCATTATGCTTCTTTTTCGAGAAAAGATAACGCCGAGCTATGTAGAAGGGAAAATTCACTTCAGCAAAGAATCAATCTTCTCAATATAATCCAGTGAGTCGTCCACGAAGAACTTCAATTCGGGAATAATCCGTAATTGATGACGCACACGGGTTCCGAGCTCAAAGCGAATGGACTTCATGTTCTCATTGATATTCTTCACCATTTCTTCTGCTTTCTCTGACGGGAAAACGCTCAGGTACACGCGCGCAATACTCATATCAGGACTGATACGAACTGCGCTGACCGATATTAATATACCCGGCATTGCCTTTGTCTGAAGCAGGAATATCTCGCTCAGCTCCTTCTGTAACAGGCGGGATATCTTATTCTGTCTGGTTGTTTCCATAAATTTACTCCTTATCTTACTTTTTTCTTATTATAGTTAACCCATCACGCAAAGGCAGGATTACTTTCTCCACCCGGTCGTCCGTCACAAGGGCGTCATTGAATGCTTTGATGCCAATGGTCTGCGTATCCGCACTACGAGGTTGTTCCAACACATGACCATCCCACAATGTATTGTCGGCAATGATATACCCACCTGTGGAAAGATGCTTTAAAACCATCTCGTAATAATCGATATATTTACGTTTATCACCGTCAATGAAGGCCAGATCGAACGTAACGCCCAAATGAGGAACAAGCTCCAAGGCATCTCCTATATAAAAGCGAATCTTGTCCGCAAAAGGAGAATTCTCCAGCCAGGGACGGGTAAAGTCCTCTTGTTCATCATTAATTTCAAACGTATGCAACATTCCGCCCTCCGACAAGCCTTCCGCCAGACAAAGGGCAGAATAACCGCTATATGTTCCGATCTCCAGTATATGCCGGGGGCGAATCATCTCCACAAACATTTTCAGCATCCGCCCCTGTAAATGCCCGGAAGCCATACGGGGACGAAGCAGTTTCACATGCGTATCCCGGTAGAGTGCTTTCAGATAGTCACTTTCCGCATCGATATGCTGCAAAATATATTCATCAATAGATTCAGTCTCCTGCATAAAAACCTTATTTTAGATGTAACAGTTAGAGATAACGATTGTTGTTAGGCAATACAGTTTCTCCCGCATGTTTCAACGCATCTTCCACGACATTGATTTCGAGGAATGAAGTTTGTGTACCTGCCTTACCGCTACTCAGATATCCTACCATATCAGTCGGCTGCAAACGTCCTTCCTTCAACAGGCGGCGCAAAGCGGCAAAATAATATTCCTGTCCGTTGGCCAGCTCCGGCATATAGATTGCTTCCACTCCATAAGAAAGTGCCAGATGACGCATGGTCTTTTCTTTATAGCAGATAGCCAATACCGGGAACTTACCACGGAAAGCTGCCAGATTACGGGCGGTCCGTCCGCTATAGCTGTCTGTGATGATGGCACGTATCTTCAGTTTCGATGTAGCTTTCACTGCCTGTTTAGCAAGGAAGGCCGTTACATCGTTACTGTTTTCGTTCAACGGGATACGGATATCATTCTCTTCCAGTTTATCTTTTTCAGCCTGGGCCGCGATCTTGGTCATTGTCTTGACTGCATCTACCGGATATTTGCCATAAGCAGTCTCACCGCTCAACATCAGAGCATCCGTACGATAGTAGATTGCATTCGCGATATCGGTCACTTCCGCGCGGGTCGGACGAGGATTGTTGATCATGGTATGAAGCATCTGAGTCGCAACGATCACCGGTTTCTTTGCCAGGATACATTTGCGGATCAGCACACGCTGGATACCCGGAATACGTTCCTGCGGCACTTCGATACCCAGGTCACCACGGGCTACCATCACGCCGTCCGCCACTTCAAGAATCTCGTCGATGTTGTCCACCCCTTCCTGATTCTCAATCTTGGCAATAATCCGGATATCACTATTGTGAGCATCCAGAATTTCACGGATATCAAGTACGTCCTGACGGTTGCGCACGAAAGAGTGAGCGATGAAATCGATATCCTTTTCAATCGCGTAAAGTATATTGTTACGGTCTTTCTCTGTCAATGAAGGAAGATTGATACGAACACCCGGGACGTTCACGCTCTTGCGGCTTCCCAACGTTGCATCGTTTTTCACTTCGCAAAGCAGATAATCGGCTGTCTTATCGATTACTTCCAGTTCAAGATCACCATCGTCAATCAGAACCAGACCTCCGATATTCAAATCGTTCACAAAGTTAGGATACGAAACAGCGATACATTCACGAGTCGTCTCCTGATCAGGATTGCCGACAATCTTTACTTTATCACCTATCTGATATGGAATCGGTTCCGCATTGGCAGTTGTACGTACTTCCGGTCCTTTGGTATCCATGAGGATTGCAATCCGGTTGGATACGGAACGTACATTGGCAATCAACGCTTCAAAACCTTCACGGCTAGCGTGAGCCGTATTCATACGTACCACATTCATCCCAGCTTCAAACAGCTGTTTTATAAAGTCCACATCGCAACGTCTGTCCGAAATGGATGCGACGATTTTTGTCTGTTTCAGTAACATAGCCTTTTTACCTATTTAATATATTAATACCTTATTTATTACCTAACAAAGCCTCCAGAGCCAACCGATACGAGTTCAGCCCGAAGCCACAGATCACTCCTTTGCATGCGCAGGCGATCATAGATACATGCCGGAAAGACTCACGGCTATGTACATTAGAAATATGTACCTCGATCACCGGAGAAGTCACAGAACGAATGGCATCCTGCAGAGCGATGGAGGTATGTGTATAAGCGCCGGCATTCAGAATGATACCGTCTACCTCAAAACCTACCTGCTGAATGCAGTCAATCATTTCTCCCTCAATGTTCGATTGAAAATAGTCGATCTCCAAATCAGCATATCTTTTACGAAGCTCAGCCAGATAGTCTTCAAATGTAACACTTCCGTATATGGAAGGTTCACGTTTGCCCAACAGATTGATGTTCGGGCCATTAATAATTTGTATTCTCATCGCCGTAGTCCTGCTTTTTTAATACCTTTGTATCCAAAGAACAATATTTCAGGCTACAAAGGTAGAAAAAAGAAATGGAAATCAACGAAAAAAACAAGAAGAAGGAGCAACAAGCACTGATAATCAGAAAGTACCAGCAGTACCTCAAGCTGGAAAAGTCTTTATCCCCCAATACATTGGACGCTTATCTGACCGATCTGGATAAACTGATGAGTTTTCTGACTCTGGAAGGGATAGATGTTCTTGAAGTATGCCTGTCCGATCTCCAGCGTTTCGCTGCGGGATTGCATGACATCGGCATTCATCCTCGTTCTCAGGCACGCATTTTATCCGGCATCAAGTCCTTCTTCCGTTTCCTGATTATGGCGGATTATCTGGAGGCTGATCCCAGCGAACTGCTGGAAGGTCCCAAGATAGGATTAAAACTCCCCGAAGTGCTGACCGTAGAAGAGATCGACAACATCATCTCCTCCGTAGACCGCAGCAAAGCCGAAGGACAGCGCAACAGAGCTATTCTGGAAACATTATACAGCTGCGGACTCCGTGTATCCGAACTTGTCAGCCTCAAATTATCCGATCTCTATTTTGATGAAGGCTTCATCAAAGTAGAAGGCAAAGGAAGCAAGCAACGTCTTGTTCCCATTTCCCCCCGTGCCATTAACGAGATCAAACTTTATTTCTTGGACCGCAACCGGATAGAAGTTAAAAAAGACTATGAAGATTTTGTGTTTGTCAGCCAGCGGAGAGGCAAATCACTTTCCCGGATTATGATCTTTCATATGATAAAAGAATTAGCACAAAATGCGGGTATCACCAAAAACATCAGTCCGCACACTTTCCGACACTCCTTTGCCACTCATTTACTGGAAGGTGGCGCCAATTTACGGGCCATCCAGTGCATGCTCGGCCACGAATCGATTGCGACGACCGAAATTTATACCCATATCGACCGAAACATGCTTCGCAGCGAGATTATCGAGCATCATCCCCGAAATATCAAGTATCGGCGAGAAAAAGAGTCGGGTTTTCATTAAATTATGATAAAAACCTCCTGCTAACTACATAATTATATTAAGAATTAATATCTTTGCGATGTTTTTCCTTTATTAGGATTGAAAAGGGGTTATAAATATGACGATATTTCAATTACAAACATTTAATTTATACCTAAAATGACAAAGAAGTTGTACTTGCCTTTACTCATGGCAATTGTTGTTGCACTTTTCTCTTCGTGCAAGAAAATGGGTCCCCTGTCAGCGGACTACTTCACTGTTACTCCACAAGTGTTGGAAGCAGTAGGTGGTAAAGTTCCTGCTACCATTAATGGTAAATTCCCTGAAAAGTATTTCAAGAAAAAAGCTGTAGTAGAAGTTACTCCGGTTTTGAAATGGAATGGCGGTGAAGCTAAAGGACAAAGTGCTGTGTTCCAAGGAGAAAAAGTAGAAGGAAACGATCAGACTATCTCTTACAAAGTAGGTGGTAGCTATACGATGAAAACATCTTTCGACTATGTTCCTGAAATGGCAAAATCTGAACTGTGGCTTGAATTCAAAGCTAAAGTTGGTAAAAAGGAAGTCGTTATCCCCGCTGTGAAAGTAGCTGATGGTGTAATCTCTACTTCTGAATTGGTAAATAACACATTGGGCAGCGCTAACCCGGCTCTGGGCGAAGATGCTTTCCAACGTATCATCAAGGAAAAACACGATGCTAACATCATGTTCTTGATCCAACAGGCTAACATCCGTTCAAGCGAGTTGAAAACTGCTAAAGAATTCAACAAGGAAGTTGCTAACATAAACGAAGCTGCCAACAAGAAGATCAGCAACATCGAAGTTTCTGCTTATGCTTCTCCTGATGGTGGTGTAAGCCTGAATACAACTCTAGCAGAAAACCGCGAAAGCAACACTACCAAGATGCTGAACAAAGACTTGAAGAAAGCTAAGATCGACGCTCCGGTTGACGCTAAATATACTGCACAGGACTGGGAAGGTTTCCAGGAACTGGTTTCTAAATCTAACATCCAGGATAAAGAACTGATCCTTCGCGTATTGTCTATGTATCAGGATCCTGCACAGAGAGAACAAGAAATCAAGAACATCTCTTCTGTATACAAGAACCTGGCTGACGATATCCTTCCTCAACTGCGTCGTTCTCGTTTGACTTTGAACTACGAGATCATCGGTAAGTCTGACGAAGAAATCACTAAGCTTGCTTCTTCTAATCCTTCTGAACTGAACATCGAAGAATTGCTGTATGCTGCTACACTGACTAACGATCCTGCAAAACAGGAAGCTATCTATACTCAGGCAACAAAACAGTTCCCTAACGATTACCGCGCATACAACAACCTTGGTAAGCTTGCTTATCAAGCTGGTAACGTTGACAAAGCTGAATCTTACCTGAAGAAAGCTGCCAGCGTAAACGCTGCTCCTGAAGTAAACATGAACTTAGGTTTGATCTCTTTGATCAAGGGTGACAAAGCTGCTGCTGAAGCTTACTTCGGTAAAGCTGCAGGTACAAAAGAACTTGGCGAATCTATGGGTAACCTGTACATCGCTCAAGGCCAGTACGAAAGAGCAGTTAACTCATTCGGTGACGCTAAGACTAACAGTGCTGCTTTGGCTCAGATCCTTGCTAAGGACTACAACAAAGCTAAAAACACACTGGCAGGCGTAGAAAAACCAGATGCTTACACAGACTACCTGATGGCAGTTCTAGGTGCTAGAACTAACAATTCTTCTATGGTAACCAGCAGCTTGAAGAGCGCTGTTGCTAAAGAACCTGCGTTGGCTAAGAAAGCTGCAACAGACTTGGAATTCTCTAAGTTCTTCACAAATGCAGACTTCATGAGCATCATCAAATAAGAGAATTACCACTCTATTTTAGATATTGAGAATTGCTCGTCATTACAAATGACGGGCAATTCTTTTTTTTATCTGTAAAAAACCGTACTTTCGCAGAAAAGAAATCAAAGCAATGAAAAAGAGTAGTATTTTAATCCTCATCATTATCTGTCTGGTCGGATGCAAGAAGGGCTCCAATGAGACAACCATCACCGGAGAGATCAAAGGACTCGGAACAGATACACTTTATTTGTACGGCATGGACGAACTGTACGACCGGATAGACACCATTTATGTAGAAAACGATAAGTTCTCCTACACTACCAGCGTAGATACGATCACTTCTGCCTATCTGTTACTCAAGAACCGGATTGAATATCCTGTCTTTCTTGATAAGGGTAACAAGATCAAAATAAAAGGAGATACGATCAATCTGAATTTCCTGACTATCAGTGGAAATATATACAATGAGGAGTTTACAGACTTCCAAAAAGCACTGGAAGATCCGGCTGATCCTTCAGAAAAAGCCGGCGAAGAAACAGTGGATAAAAGAATAACTGTAGAGAAAGCAAACACTGCCGAAGAAATGGCGGAAGAGTTCATACTGCAACATCACTCCTCCTATGTAAGCCTTTACTTATTAGACAAATACTTCGTTCAGAAAGAAACGCCTGACTTCAGTAAAATTAAAAAGCTAGTTGAAGTAATGACAGGTGTATTACAGGACAAACCGTATATCGAACGTTTGAATGAAACAATCACTCAGGCAGAAAAATCGGAGATTGGCAAATATGCACCTTTCTTCAGCCTGCCCAATGCGAAAGGAGAAAAGATTACCCGTTCATCAGACGCCTTCAAGCAGAAAAGCCTGCTGATCAACTTTTGGGCTTCCTGGAACGACAGCATCTCTCAGAAGCAGAGCAACAGCGAGCTAAGAGAAATCTACAAAAAGTATAAGAAGAACAAATATATAGGAATGCTCGGCATCTCACTGGATGTAGACAAGCAGCAATGGAAAGACGCCATCAAACGCGATACGCTGGACTGGGAACAGGTATGCGATTTCGGCGGACTCAATTCTGAAGTAGCCAAGCAATATTCTATCTATAAAATACCTGCCAACATACTTCTCTCGTCGGACGGAAAGATTTTAGCTAAGAACCTTCGGGGAGAAGAGCTGAAAAAGAAAATAGAAAACATCGTTGAGGAAGCGACAGAAAAAGAAAAGAAAAACAAACAGAAGAAATAAACGGTAATCAAACGTGCTAATTAAAGTTTTCGGAGCGGCTGTTCAAGGGATTGATGCAACACTCATCACAATCGAAGTCAACAGCTCACGTGGCTGTATGTTCTATCTCGTCGGTCTTCCGGATTCCGCAGTGAAGGAAAGTCACCAACGTATTATCTCCGCACTGCAAGTCAATGGCTATAAAATGCCGACCAGTAACCTGGTTGTAAATATGGCACCGGCCGATATCCGCAAAGAAGGCTCGGCTTATGATTTGCCTCTTGCCATCGGCTTGCTGGGTGCCAGCGAAACCATATCTTCCGAAAAGTTATCCCGCTATCTGATGATGGGAGAACTTAGTCTTGACGGGAGCATTCAGCCTATCAAAGGAGCACTGCCTATTGCTATCAAAGCCCGTGAAGAAAACTTTGAGGGACTCATTATTCCTCAACAGAATGCGCGGGAAGCAGCAGTTGTCAATCAACTGAAGGTATATGGCGTCAGTAATATCAAAGAAGTTATCCAGTTCTTCAATGGTGAGCGGGAGCTGGAACAGACCGTTGTCAACACGCGGGAAGAGTTTTATCAACAGCAAACAGCCTTTGACCTGGACTTTGCAGACGTAAAAGGACAGGAGAATGTGAAAAGGGCGTTGGAAGTTGCTGCCGCCGGAGGACATAATCTCATCATGATCGGCGCTCCCGGCAGTGGTAAATCAATGATGGCTAAACGGTTACCTTCCATCCTTCCTCCCCTCTCCCTGGGTGAAAGCCTGGAAACGACCAAAATACATTCCGTTGCAGGAAAACTAAACCGGGGCTCTTCACTGATTTCCCAACGGCCATTCCGTGATCCCCATCATACGATATCGCAAGTTGCAATGGTGGGAGGCGGAAGTTTTCCCCAACCGGGAGAAATAAGCCTGGCGCATAACGGAGTTTTATTTTTGGACGAACTATTCTCAAAGCTATTTAACCATTGTATATTGTTATATATCAACTATTTAATCAGACAGAGCAACCATTCAATCCAGTAAAATTCAGTTTCCGCACCGATGCAAGCCCAACAAAGCCTCACAATCGGTCAGCCTCTCATCTCAATTCCTGCCGTCTCCTTTGAAGAAGAAAAGTAAATTCCGACCTAGAGCACCCTCTCAACTCCAATATTCACAATTTCAACCTAGTATTAGTTTACTCTCAATTACTATAGAGTTCTTTACAATACCAATTTCACAGATAGAGTTTCTATGAGAAGTAGCTGTTTCCAAATCAATAGCAACGAAATCTAAGTTCCCCATATATGTCTTATATTATGTGAGATAATATAGCAAGATTATGTTTGATTCTGATTATGTATGCTATACTTCTTTATAATTGGGTAGCTCTAATAAAGTGCGAAGAAGTTCATCTTTATTCCTATCCTCATCTTTAATATGTTCTTCTAATCCTTTAATACGGGATTCTACAAGTTCATTACATATATCCTTCTGCATTTCCTTTAGCATATCTAAGCTGATTAAGGTTCTCATCTCAAATATATTAACATCCTCTAGTGGACTGCCTAGTATAATGAATTTATCAAAAACGAATATGCTGTTATCGGGATATTTGTCATTCTGTGCTATTGTTCCTACACTGAAACGCGCTTCATGCTCGAAGAATTTCATTATAACATCTAGTTTATTGCCATGTTTACGTTTAAGAATCCTATCTCTATATCTATCAAAGAAATGTGGTATATATGCAGCGCTCTTAGCAGTTTTAGTAATAGTACTATGACAGGTCACTACATATATGCCTTCCGGTTGGCGGTAACATCTTGCAATTAATGGTACAAACTTATGCTTCCAGTATGCACTGAAGCTATATCTGATAATATATATATGACCTGTGTTGGTGGTAATCTTTATATAAATCCGGAAAAACCAGACGTGCCGCTTAACAAAAACGATGCGTTTCAAAAAGTACAAAAACGACACGTACAAGAAAAAAGGTGAGCGCGGTCCTATTCAGCATGATCAAAGCCCACCGTTTTTCTTTCACTTGAACCCTCTTTAAATGGCTTTAAAATATCATTTAAAAGCCATTGCAGATTCAAAATAATTCACTATCTTTATGCAATGTTAGGCTGCTATACCTGACACCTCATCCGGCTTCGTGTACAGCATCATGTCTGTATATTTAGCTTGATAGTTTACGCTTGCACTAAACTCCACTTTCCTGCATTCCTTGAATGGGCTGCCGACAAATGGGTTTCGGTCCATCCAGTCGCACAGTTCTAAAATGGAAGACTTGTTCGAAGTGAAATACACGAACGAATGCCCTTTCAGAACGGTTAGTACATCCAGATAGTCAGCCAGACGCCAGAACATCTTGTAAGTACCCACCTCGGTGGAGAGGTACGGCGGATCAACCAGGAACACCACACCCGGAACATCTTTGTAACGTTTGAATACTTCCTTGTAGTCTTCGCTGGTTATAGTCAGTCCTTCCAGATAATCCTTTGCTTCGGGATAGTCTGTCTGCCGAATCCTATTGTAAATGGCTTCTTTCTTCATTCCTTCCAAACTGGTCACATATTTCATGGCGAACAACAAGGATGCGGAAACCGTGATATAATCCACGTAGCCGTGCTCTTTTTCTTCCCTCTCAATACGGGCAAACATTTTATCGCGAATCTCCCCGGTTATACGTTTGTTTCTGGGTTCCCCTTCAGCTATCCGACGCAAATCGGATAACAGCACATTAGTGGCCGGGATATTTACAAGTCGGCAGCGGTAGTTGTCGAAGTCATTATACACAACGGTGGCATCAGACCTGACACATTTGGTAATATGTGACAGCAGGCCCGAGCCACCAAACAGGTCCACAAACACGGTGCTGTCCGGGAACTGTCCCAGCACCTTGATAAATTCCCTCGCAAACATGCGTTTCTGCCCCACGAAAGGAAGCGGGGCGGACAAATACATCTTTTTCATTTCATTCTGTTTTAAAACGGCCGCAAAGGTCCCCAGAATAAACGAAAAACAGCGGGAAACATGAACTGTTCCCGCTGCAAGACATATACAGCAAACTACACGTTCAACCCGAAGCGGACCGTCTCGTCACCGGCGATCAGCGCACGGGTGCCCGGGATATTATTCTCGTAGATATGTACATTGCCCAGGTAGAGGGTGATCGACTTCAAGGGAAGTTCTATCTGCCGCGCCATCAGGTACAGGTGATAAATATCGGAAGGCAGCCCGAGGTTCGCGTCACTGCTACGCTGGTAGGCGGATAGAACCAGTTCACCGCCATCTAACTGGAACTGTACCAGACTCAAACAGGGTGCCTGGTTGCTCTCGGCACCGGTTTCGCCCAGGAAAAGCACGTAGTTCTTGCTGTTGCGCCTCTCCCGGTTAATTTTCGCTATCAACGGGGGCAGCTTCTCGAAATAGGTCGGGTAACTGTTCACCAGGATGGAGCCGCAATAGTCCCACCAGTTGATGCCGGCCTCCCGGTACTTCTCCACGTTGCGCTCACCCTGCATAAATAACTGCAACTCGCTGCGGAGCTTCTTACGGGCGATATGATGCCCCTCGAATATGTCGAGCAGGTCCGCCGGTGTCAGCGAGAGCTGCTCGTTCAGAAGGTACTGTATGTTTCCCTTCTTGTTGGTCTGTGTCTTTCCCGTGGCAAGAATCTTGTCCAGGATACGGTAATACTTGTTCATAGCCATTTCCTCCTTCTAAATTTGAAACACCCTAAAGATAAGGGGAAACGGCACTCCCTACGGCATAAAACAACCCGTTCACACTGCAAGCGTCTTGCAGTCGCTCTGGAATCGTTTCACCAAGGCATAAACCTTGCGTTCGCTCACCGAATACTTTTCGGACAATACGGCCACAGCATACGAGACTTTTTCACCTTGATCGAGTAGGCGGGTATAGTCCGCGTACAGGTCGATATACCGGGCATCTTCCAGACGAATGCCGGCCGCCTGAAGCCTTTTCAACAGCTCCCGGTTAAAGTTTAATATCTCAATCACTTTCATACAACAAAAAAATTATATCTTTGCATCGCCAATCATTTTTTAGACAACAAAAAAAACGTCAAACCGTGACAGAGGGTATTTGCCCCCGGTCGCGCGGTTTGGCGTTTCATGTTTATAAAAGTGATTGGCGTTACTTTTTAACAGGCCGGGGGCTTTTTTCTTATCCTCCCCCGAAGGATTTATTCCACCCGGTACTTCTCCGGATCAAAAGCGTCTTTCTTCCTCCAGCCGTCAGACAGCGTGTCCTGAACATGCTTCATGGCTTTCGTGTAGAAATCGGTCAGTTCCTCCAGTGTGACGAACTCCCGATATTGGGGAACCTCATCCGTACCGAACTTGAATGTCACGGGAAGCGTAGCACCACCAGTCTGTACGGCCAGATCATACGCTGCCTTATAATTGAACTGGTTTTCACTTGACAGCCATACCGGCATACCTTCATAGAGAAAACCGGAAAGTATCTCACGGTCAATTTGCTCATTATACCAGTCTGTAATGACGGACTTTATAGTATCCATGTGAGGTCTGCCGACAAAGCTTTCCTCCATATAGGAAGCGGATCCGTCTTCACGTTCCTGCACATCCCAGCGGATGCGCCATCTGTTGCGTGCCGGGCTCACGCACTCGATCAGTCTTATCCCGGATGTTCCTTCTACCCGTTTCATGTAAATATGTATTTAGTTCGACCTTTGCCGAAGGTTTCCGTCTTGATGGTGGTTTCGAACGGGAAGCCGTCCGGCATTTCCTTCACTTGCAAGAGGATGTTCTTCATCTCCTCGCTGTTGGTAAAGAACTTTTTCGGTTCGCCGTTCATCTCAATGGCCACGATACAGCGGTCCTCGCCCTGTTCGGTCTTGATGCCCGTCTCAAAGTCCTTCACAATAATCGGTAAGTTTACCAGTTCCCGGATGCTTACCACCACCCCGGGAAAACGTTTCTTGCCGTCCTCCGGCTTGTAGGAAACGTTCAAGTCTTTAAATGATCTCATGTCTTTGCCTGTTAATTTTTTAAACAACGTATGACAGTCGGCGTGCTTGGCCATCCCGTAGAACGACGCTATCAGCTCACGCCTCCTCCTTCTCGATTTTACCTCGTGCATTTTTCGGGCGAACTTCTGCTTGATGCGCTTGCGAATGCGGACATGGTCCGCACCGAAAGTCACATACCCCAGAAAGTCGATGCCCTCGCCCGGCGGGAACACGCGCTCGTTCCCCTTCACCAGGAGACCGGCACACTCCATGCGCCCGTGGACGGCATCACGAATCTTCCACAGTTCCGCTTTCGTTTTACCCAGTACGACGCCGTCATCACAATAGCGGTAGAAATGACGCACAGCATACCTGTCCTTCAGATAATGGTCCAGATACACAGACAAAAGCAAATTGCCCAGCCCCTGCGAGCTGCGCAGGCCGATACTCAGACCTTCAGGCATCAGGCGGACAAAGCTCTCCAGCATGGTCACGAGCTTTGCGTCCTTGAACACCCGGCTGACGCAATACATCACAAAATCCTGCTTCACGCTCTCGTAGAATTTGGTGATGTCAAACTTGTAACAGTAACGCGTACCATCAGGGTCCTCGGCCATGTCACGGCGGACATACGCCAGGAGGTCGTGCATACCCCGTCTCTTGATACTGGCGGAGGTGGTACGGATGAAACGTTTCCGCAGATGGCGGTCCACCACCGCCATGATGGCATGCACGGCGATGCGGTCCTTCATCGGGATCACCTGGATGCGGCGCAGCTTGCCGCCCTCGATGATCTCGCGTTCACGGTAGTCCTTCACGCGGAAAGTACCGGATGCGATCTGCGCGGCCAGCTCCTCCAACACCTCGGGCTTATGCGCGAGCAGATAGCCCCCCTGGCGGCTGCGTTTACGCTTGCTGCCGCGAAGGACCTGCCGGAAGGAAGCCTCCATGTTGGAAGGCTCCACGATCTCCTCGATAATATACCCAACCCTGCGCATAAATTACTGTTTATTGCTTTTAATACGGGGCCTTCAATCCCCCGGGCCCGGCTTCTTCGAACCGTTTCCGGCCTACCAAACCCTACCCGACACTTTATTTTTCAGTTTTCCGGCCCTTGCGGACCGCTGTTACTGCGGCTTGCCCCCCTCGGCACCACGGTGGGGACAAGTCCCCGGTGTTGTACGCCGATTAAAATTTCCTTTCGATTGTTGTTCAGACGAGAACCGATGTTCGTGTTCGTATTCGAGGAATCGTTGTTCGCATTCGACATCGAAACACCGCCATTCGGGTTCGCGTTGTTGTTGCCACGATAGACCACACGGCCTATGGGGAGGCGCCACCTTTCAAATGCAAAAGTACTATTTTCAAATTATTATTTAACAAACAGATACAAAACCTGACGTCAAAAAATATTTTTCGACGGGCTGACGCCCGTAATGAACGGCGTTCCCCTGCTCGGGGAACACCGGACGTTTTGTCGCTTCGCTCCCGCTTTGACGCTTTACGCTGCCGGTCATGCCACCTCGCTTAACGACTTGAACGCAGCGACGCTTGACGCCCTGACGAGCCGGCCGCGGAAGGCCAGACGCGAGCCGACATACGCATTCGTATTCGAAGCATCGTTATTCGCATTCGCATTCGACACACCGCCATTCGCATTCGCATTGTTGTACCCGCGATAGACCACACGGACGGAGGCAGTGGATATGTAGTAGATGTCGCAGTAATTTGTCGAGGAGGAACCCGAAACGGAACCCACCGGAATCACGTCCATATATTTGCCATGCGCCACGGCGGTAATCCAGATACCGGAGCTCACGGAACCCTTAACCAGGCGGGTACTGCCGTCAGGCATCCAGATGCGCCACTTCCCGGAATTGCCCGTGTCATTAGGGAGGTCCACGCCGTCCATCATGTCATATTTATGACCATAGATGTCCTCGTAGCCAAGGCAGCAAATATTATTCACCTGCGTAACCGTGGCCCCGCCGTAGTCATCCTTCTCACGGTACCACGCATACTGGTGGACGGAGTTTTCTATCAGGCTGTTCGTCACATTAGGGTTGATTGAGGAGGCTTCCTCGTAGCCGATCGTGTCCGTCATCCCGCGGCTCGCCGTACCACCCGTAGTACGGTTGTTCGTGTGAGAGCCCGCGCCGCATTGTTCCTGGCTGTCACGACGACCGTACTTCGCGTAGAAAAGATTCGCGATGCGCGAGTGCATAAGGGCATCAATCTGCTGCATACCACGCTGGACACTGTAATAGTGAAAATCAGCCCAGGTCATGCTCGCCGTAGTGCTCCCGCCGGTAATGCAGGCGCGAAGTTTGGAACCGACAACACTGCTGCCCACAACGGCACACAAGTGCTCGTCATTAGGCACCCATTCGGGTTCCATATCCTCGATCCTGTCACTGTTAGAAAGGACAACCTTATCGAACTCTGCCGTGTTCAGAATGGAGAAGTGAAGAGCAGTGGCACCCTCCGGAACATCGGCAATCAGGTACATACCGGCCTCGAACTTGTTGCTCAAGGTAGGGACGACGATTGAACTGATGACCGTGCCGGAATCGTCTGTGAAAATGCTTCCGACAAGGCTTGTACCGGGAACGCTCGGGAAACGCACACGCTTGTAACCGTCCACGTTCACCTTGCATACCGAATACGTACTGTCAGTACTGTAGCTGTTCGAAAGCGTATCCTTTCCGCTCATGATCTTACGACCGGAAAGATAACCGCCACTCGTGCCCTTAATGTCGTCAAGCGTAAGGACGTCAGCATCCGGAACGGAAGGCATGTTATCCGAACCGTTACTGCTGTAACAGGAGTAATGCTTGCCGTTCAGGTAATCATTGATACCCTTGCTCCAGAAGAAGGGCTCGTACATCATCCAGTCACCTTCAGTGCCGTCCAGTCTGGCAGCCGTGCCGTCGGCGTACTTGTTGCTGTCCGTGTCGTCCAGCGGGTAGTAGGTCATCTCACCGTCCAGGTTGTTCACCGTGGTATCAACGTTCGCCATGTTCACACCCCGCGTCGTCGCTTTTTTAGTCACTTTAGCAAGTACACGGTGACGCTGCTTCAGGATGGCGGAAATATGACCGCTCACCTCATACGCGTTGTCATACTTGTAGCCGGTACCGTTGTCAAGGTTGCTCACGTTCGCGTCATCCGATACCTCGTCGTCGAACTCGATCATCGTGTATTCCGGCTGCCGGATATTCAGTTCCGGGAAGTGCGCCTTCAGAGCGCTGTACGTATCGTCATCAATGTAGCGCGTGAGCTGTACCGTACCCACCAAAGCGCACGTGTCCGTAGTATTGCCATCGGAATCCACACCGCCCATCCCGACAAACTTATTCAGCCACGTACCGTCATCCTCGCGGTCAATACCGGTTACTCTGATACGTTCCACACTCGTGCAACGGCCCAGCAGGGTTTCCCAGTCAATACCTGGACAACTGTCAAAGATGAAGGTCTTCACCTTGCTGTAGCTTTCCAATGTCAGCCCGCCGGTGGTCAGTCTGCCCAGATATTCCAGACGGAGGCTGGTCAGTGTACCGGGAAGGTGGAGCAGCGTCACGGGAGAACCCTTGGCTAGCACCACGCTCTGCACCTGCGTACCGCGGGCCTCAAGTTCTTCCAGCTTGGTCTGCGCACTCAAATCCAGCTCGGTACTGGTACTTCCCCCGGTTTTCGCCTGTGCCTGGTTACGAAGGTTGAGTTTACGTAGCTGCTTGCAGTTGCCGATGTTCAACCACCAGCCGGTACTGCCGTTGCCGGAACTTTGAAGGTTCAGTTCGCGCAGCACGGTACATTTGCCCAGGTCGAAAGCGTTTTTCAGGTGGTCGGCGGCCCCGCTCATATCCAGCACCTTCATACGGCTCGCGCCATAAACCCTCAAGGGATCGTTCACCGTATAGGCACCGGTGATGGAAAGGCTCGCAGCCGCATCTTTCTTGATGATGCCGGTATTCCCTATATTCGGGCTGTTGTTCGTACCGTAGCCGAAAGCATAAACCTCGTTGGCCGTAATCTTCAGCACGTCGGGGGTGTCAGCAGCCGTACGTGCCAGATAGAGGTCGATGTTGTCACTGGTGAAATTGCTCGTGCCGTACTTGGCATCCAGAAGGGCGAAACGATTACGCACGAAATATTCACGGTGCGCACGGTTACTGCCCTGAAGGGCGTAGATGAACGGCCACACCTTGCCGTACATCTCCTGCGTGGCGGGCAGGATGTACTTCAGCTCGCCGCTCTTGTTATAGGCACGGTCGCACCAGTTGCCCGCCTGCTCCACGTTCAGCATGTCCAGGACACGGCTGGTGGTAAGTACACCGCGAAGAGCCTGCGCCTGTGTCTTCAGGTCAGCGTCCAGGTTGGCCAGAACGAGGTTCCAAAGCCAGCTGTCACGGCCTTCAAAGGCATATTTCCCGGCCTCGGCATCATAAGTGTCGCGGTCGGTGGTGTAGTCATACACCAGGAAACAGTCGTTGCGTTTTCCCATCTGGGTATCACCGTCGTAGTAGGTGATGTACCATATCAGGCCGTCCCACGTGCGCAGCATCATGTTCTTCGCACGCTGGTCAACGGCAAGGAAATAGTCCGTCCAGAGGTAATACGTCAGCAGGAAAGCCTTGTCGAAATAGTCACTTATCTCGTCCCTGAACTTCTCGCTCTTAAAAGTGGAGAGGTCGGCGCTCGTCGCACCGTCCGGAACACACGAGCGTATCCATGCGTACAACCGTTTCACGGCCGTACGCTGCGACTCGTCAAGGCCCGCCCATTTCACATCATCCGGAACGTTGGTCTCGGCACCGGCATCAAACACCTCCTCCAGATGAGCGTCACTTGTGGTCTTGAAAAGGCACATGGCCTCGGTATTGTTCAGCATTTCCAGAGTGAGGGGACAGGCAGGATCGTAACCCTCCACGCCACTAAGGCCGAACAGGTCGCCGCTCTTGCTTTTCTCGTTGTTGAAGTTGTACTGCCCCACATAGTCGTTCTCACCGTCCTCCGCAGCCGCCACAAACATGTCGATAGGCACACCGTCGATAGCGGTACGCACGGTGACCGCGTTCAAATCGCTGCCGCCCGTCTCGTACTGGTAACGCTGCGGAGGGGTGAGAAGCCCCATCTCCTTCAGCACGTCGTTGAACAGTTTGGCACCGCCTGTATTCAGCGACATGGACGAGTCGGAATAATCACTCTTCAGACAGATCAGGTTCATGGCGATGCCACCGGGACGGACGGGATATTTCTTTTCCGCCTGCTCCTTGCCGCCAACGGTGAAGCTAAGGTTCGTGCCGCCCTTGCTGATATAGATACGGATGTTCTTGCTCGGATATTTCGTGGAACTGGTACCCTGAATACGGATATAACAGTCACGAAGCACGAAGTCGTATTCGGATCCGAAAGGGGAGTAATAGAAGATATCCGCCGAAAAGTCCGTCTTCTTGTTGTTCTCGGCATACACGTCATCGAGTTTGTTCTGGCGCACGATACGCAGCACCCCCTTGCCCTTGGCACGCAGCTTGTCCATATCCACAGTGTCGGTATCACCCAGGATATCGTTCTCCTCGTACAGCGCGATCATCTCCTCACCGTCCGCACTGTCCACCATCCGGTTCTCCAGTTCCTCGTCGTCACTCAACCGGCGGGTATAGATACGCACGCTCTTTACCTCCACGTCCGCCCCGGCGCTGTCAATGGTGATATATTTCGGATTGTCCTGGCGGAAGCTGAAGGCGTTGTCGTAGATGTCGGCACCGGTACGGTTGCCGTCCACATAAAGCTCCATCAGACGGCTCTCATTGCGGGTACCCACCATGAGGGCCACCTTGATCCACCGGTCTTCCACATAATTCGTGCCCAGCTTGATCTCACGCTCCACCAGCTCGTCGTCCTCGTTGGTATAGGACACTTTCTCACCGGTCTTGAAACTCGCTTCCGAAGGGGTGATATAAAGCCCCTTGCCACTGTCGAGACAGTCCACAACTGCGGTATCGCTGTCAGTGGGATTGCTTACCCGGAGGGTCAGTTCAATGGTCAGTCCCGTACTTTTCACATCGGTGGCAAAGGGCCGGTAGCCGATGACGGCTTTCGCACCGTTGGTCAGCTTCAGCGCCTCACCCGTCCAGCCGTTGCTGCTCCAGTCAAAACCCTCGAACGTGGTCTCCACGCCGTTCGACTCCCATGTTCCGGGGTTACTCTCCCCGTTGCTGCGGCCCGCCGCGTCAAGCTTGACCGCCAGGCCGTAGGTGGCCTCGCTGATATCGATACCGCTCTCACCCACGTCGATGCGCAAAGTGTACCCGGTCGGACCGGCTTTCAGGACAAGCGTCTGCGTGCCTTCCTCGGTAAACCGGTTACTGTAGGTCATCATGCTGCGGGGAGCGCTCACGGTACTGCTCTTGACGCCGTTTTTCCAGAACTCCACTTCAGCGGGCACACGGTCGGGATCATAGGCCACCCAGTCGAAAGTGAGCTTCTCGTAGCGGCCGGCTTCAAGGACCGGCTCCAGATGCTCGTCCCGTCCGAGGATATGCCCGTCGGCATGAATGAGCTTCAAACCGATGAAGGGCGCGCCGGTTCCGGCCTTCAGCAGGTCGATATGGATGCTCTCGCTTTTCAGCGTGAGGTCGTCAGTTTCCATCTCGGCCACCAGCTGGGCGGTATGCCGCCCCACGGACAGGCCGGTCATGGAAACCTCGAAACTGCCGTTCGTCGTGCCGCTGCGGGTGACCGTATGCGCGTTCTGCTGTACACCGTCCACGTACAGGCTGACGGTTTTCGTGCCGGTACCGCTCACGGCGTAGGGTATACTCGCGGAATCATAGGTACCGTAACCGCCGTTCTGGATGGTGGCCGCCAGGTTGTAACCGCAGGAAAGGGACAGGGTGACGCTCTTCACGCTCACGTACGCCTGCTTCTTCTGCGCCTTGCCCGTGGTGGGATCGGTAGTCTCGGCAATGACGTAGATGTCGCTCGTGCCCACCAGCAGGTATTTGGTCAGGTCAAGGGTATAGGTACCCTTGCTCACTTCCTTCAGCGAGGAGGAATAAGTGGTGGTCGTCCCGCGCTTCACCTGGATGGTGACGGTCGCTTTCTGTCCGGTACTGCTACCCTTGTCATCACCGCCGGCAACCTGGTGGTCATAGGTATAGGTAAGTTTCACCGCTCCGCCTTCCTTCACGGTTTTCTTGTCGGTCTCGGCAAGCAGCACGATCTTGGTGGTGGAGGACTCACCGCCGCCACCGCTGCCGGCCGGGATGTCAACGCTCGCGATCTCCGCCCCGCTCTTGTTGGTCAGCGCAAGGCGGACACTGCTCTCGTCGTCGCTCACTTCCGCGCTCATGCCGAACACGGTACCGGCTTCCACCTCCTGGAATTTGGCGGCGACGGTCCTGTTCTGGACGGGATTGGTACTGTCAGCATCCAGGCTCTCGTCCACTTCCAGCTTGTCGATGGTCAGATCCACGTTGCCCTCGCTGTCGGGAACTTTCTTCTCGCCGTTCACCGTCAGGCTCTTCATCGTTCCGGCACCGCCGAAGTCCTCCCAGCTCGCCTCCTGCTCCCAGCTCGACAGACTTGTCCCCACGAACTGTTTGGTCTCCCATTTGCCCTGCGAGACTTCATAGGTGATGCAACGGCCCTTGTAACGGTATTTCTCATCCACGGCACCGATCGCGGAGGAAAGGACATAATAACCGCTCTCCAAAGGGACTTCCGCCGTCACATTATACGTGTTACCGCCACCGCCCGTACCACCGGGAATATCAACGGAGGCAATCTCCGTCCCGGTCTTCCCCAGCAGGGTGAGTTTCACCGTGTCGTTCTCCTCATCAGGGACGGCCGTCATGCCACCGACCAAGCCGTCGTTCACACCGGCGGCGGCATCCTCCGCCTGTTTCGCAGCCGCGGATGCCGCTGCCGCGGCGGAATTTGCAGTTTCAGCAGCCTGATTGGCGGTACCGGCCGCATCAGACGCCATACCCGCAGCTTTATTCGCCAAAGCCGCAGCATTATCCGCTTTCGTGGCAGACGCATTCGCCGTGGCAGCGGCATCATCGGCCGGTTTACGCAAAAGGGTAAGCGGAGCACTCACCAGCTCACTGCCGCGAAGGGCGGGGAGACTTTTGATATTGTCAAGGGAGCTGACCTCCACAAGTTCATCAACGCTCTGGCTCTCGGCCTTGATAGCGTTCAGGATCTCCTGTTTTTCCGCATTTGTCATGGCTAATCCTCCATTACCCTTCTATCTGTTTCACTATTTGGGAATAACAGCCCGGAGTAAGACCGGTGACAGCTTCCTTTATCAAAACCGCATCCTCCGATGTCAGATCCACATCCGCATCGGAACCCATAATCCTCATGCAAAGACTGTAAGCATGTAATTTCTTTTCATTATCCGTCTGAATATTACCGCTCGGACGGAAACCGGTACCGTTGAACAGGCACTGGGAGACTATGACTCCCATACACTGGGGTTTCTTATCAATCAACAGCACGCTACCGTCGAAATCCTTAAAATACACATTAAAATTTACTTTCATATCCTTTATTTTTAGATATATGTCATCTTAACGACAATTCCATTAACAACCTCAAGGGTATAGTTATAAGTTATAAAATCACTCTTTACAGCCCACTGGAAGGTACCTGAAACACCCTTTCGGTAACTGTATGTCCCATCGCTGGCCAGGCTCCATCCCGTACCGTAATTGTTCGACAGGATATCACCACAATACACCGCCCCGTTCACATGCACACCACCGTCAAAATAGCCGGCATAAGTATTGGCACTGATAGGATAGCTCTGACCAGAGGACTTGCTGGAGGCATAGATAGCGGCACCACCCAGATTCGAGCCTACGGCCTTGACACCGAACCGTCCCTGCGTGGCGGCATTAAAGGACACATCCACAATACCCTCCATGTCCGTTTGTGAGACACCAAGTTTCAGACTGCGGGAATCATTGCCGAAATAATCACCGGCTTTCCAGTACAACCGTCCGGAATCAATCGTAAAACCGCCGATTTTACCCTCATAGGCATACACTGTACCATAAATCTTGGCGTTGCGCGTCTCAATACTACCGTCTTCCAGAATCTTGAAATTATCATTAGCCGTAACAAGCCCCTCCAACGTGATATTATCGCCCTTGATTTTTACGCCGTCACCCCCAACACCTACAAGGGATTTCAAATTTCCATCACCGTCAATGGCATACAACCCGGAATATTTGGAAGTAACCATCAGGCCGGTCTCTTCCAGCAGGTTCTCGTCTTTGTCGAACACCGCCGCCGAAATCTTTACCAGACGCTCCGACTGCTCGAAAAGGGTTTTATAACGGTGTGTCAGGGATTCAACACGGTCGGTGCTCAATATGAGCATATACAGGTAAATATCACCGGTAAAACTCAATTTAAAATCACCTGTACCGTTCCAGAGTCCGCTACAGGTGTACTGTACGTACCCGTCGGTCGCGGACAGTTCTTCCTCCACCTCCATGCTGTTGAAATTGGCAAAGCCTGTCTTATCCACACCCACAAACTCCACACGCAGCGTGCCGGCCTTGGCACAGCGGTAAAAGAAAGTCAGGAACACCGGGACGGCTTCCTTCTCCCCACTGTCATTTTCAGGCATGGAGGGAATACTTTTCAGGTTCTCACGTTTCTGGAGGATGTACTTGTTACGAATCCGGACAACCGTACGGCCGTCATCCTCGGTCACGCTCGCGCTGTCACCCTTCCTCGTCAAGACGTTACCGTTCGCCCAGATCCACCGGTTGCCCACAAGGAAGAACACGGTCTCGTTCTCCGTGTTCCACTTCATAAGGCCGTCATCAAAGGCGGGGTTATTCAGGTAGCCGCGCTCGGTGGCGAAGTCATTCCGCAGGGCGGTGACGGAACTGACGATTTTCCCCTCGACTATCTCGAACTTCGTCTTGATATCCTCGCCCGTTACCAGAAGGAACGTACCACGCAGGTAGGCGTTGTCGCTGTACAGGCCATCACCGTGAGGCTGGTTGTCTGAAGGGAACCAGTCGTCACTGATACCGTCAAGGTTGCCCAGACGGGCACGCAGGCAGCCGGTGAAGTTCTTCGCCTTCACCACGTCCATCACGTCCACACGGGGCTGCCCGTCCTCGGTGGCGGAGATCAGGATCAGGTTCTGGCGCAACGGATTCTCCGTGTTGCCCATCAGCACGCACTCGTCACCAGACTCCGGAAGAGAAGCGCCGAACTCGTCCTCGCCCACGAGGATGGAACCACCCTCCACGCCGGCCACCTCAACCCAATAGCTTTTCAAATTCCCGCCGCTGAAGGTCTGGCAGCGCATGAGGTCATGGGCCACGAAAGTGTTCTCCTGCTCGAAGGTGATCCTCCAGTAACCGCCCTCAAGAACAGCGGTCTTTATTTTCCCGTTGGCGGCACTGACACAAAGCTGGCCGCCGACGCTGCGTACCTTCTCGATAAGCAGCTCC
Source organism: Bacteroides sp. MSK.20.82 (assembly GCF_019052485.1). Lineage (NCBI taxonomy): Bacteria > Pseudomonadati > Bacteroidota > Bacteroidia > Bacteroidales > Bacteroidaceae > Bacteroides > Bacteroides sp. MSK.20.82. The sequence continues at coordinate 281,061 of NZ_JAHQUN010000003.1, read as the reverse complement.
AATACTACCATGACCTGGCGTACCGTCAGCTTGTCGATGGTCAGATGGGACAAAGCGTCCTCCATCCAGAGCCGCCAGCCCTCACCGAAAAGACCGTCCACGAATTTCGGACTGCGAAGAAGCTCACGCACGACAAGGGTCAGCAGCCCGGCATTGCCCTTGTCATCAATACCCGCATTATCCTCCTGTCCGAAAGAGGCTCCCGCTTCGAAGGTGATCTTCCCCTTTGCACGGTCATTCTTTTTTTTGCTGATGTGTTCCGCCTGACTTCTCCGCGCGGAAAAAAGATTGTTGTCCGTAGGCAGTGTCTTGTCCCAGCTACGGATAATGTCAGGAAGCGCGGCACCCTCCGCCTTTGACTTCGTATAGTTTTTCAGTTCCCCGATACTGTCATTCACCCGTTCAAACGCACCACTATGCAGGGCATCGCTGATCTCGATGTCCATCTCCCCGGGTTGGTTCACCTTCCGGGTAATTTTCGTGATGCGGCTGCTGCGATAACCGGTTTCGGGGAAATACTCCTCGCTTTCAAGTCTCACACGGCGGCCTACGGACAGGGAAACACCGTTCTCCTCAATCCACACATGGTCGGTCGGGGCCTTGTAAACGGCAAGATCCTGCCAGCATTCGGTATTGAACTGTTCCACCGCCGTAAGAAACTCCTCCTCGGCAAGCGGGTAATATTCGTCCGGCATACGGATATTCCAGAGAATATAACGGTCACCGGATTTCGGAATAAGTTTGCCGCCGGGGAGTTGCGTGTCATCATCATAGGGCCATATCGTAATAATCTCGAACTCACGGGTGGCACTGTTGAAATTCACCTCGAAATAGTGGTCCTCACCCTGCCCCAGTCCGGAAAGGTCACCGTCCTGGAACGATACACGTTTGGTCTCGTCGGGCAGCTCGTAATCGTTCGGATCGAAGTTCAGGCTGTCGTCCCTGAAATAATAGACCGTGAAAGGGTTGCCGTCGTCATCTTTCACATCTTCGCTGCGCACACTGCTGACAGCCCCGATCCTGCGGGGATAAATGCCGCTGAAGGCGTCTTGCTCGTAACGGTCATAGATGCCGTACTCCTCCGTATGTATCTCGACATATTGCCTGCCCCCCGGAAGCATCAGGCGGCTATGCCCGTATTTTGACGGATCTATGTTCCGCGTGCTGCCTACCGGGAACAACCGGGTATAAAAATTGTCGGTACCCGTCGTGTCGCGTTCGATTCCGGTCAGTCCCTTCCCGTAGCCCAGCGTTATTTCCTCGCCATGCTCACACCGGCACACGTTCACGGTCTGGCCTTCCACCCACCATTCAGCCTGCCCGCCGACCGCTTCGGCTATCTCTTTCAGGGCTTCGTTGCAGTACTTCCCCTCGTAATCGATGACGATAAGGTCCGTACCGTCCACCCGCCCCACTTTCCAGTCGGTGGTGTGGTTCATTCCGTCATTGATACACTTCACGATCATGGCCACGTGTTCACGCGGAGTCGCTGTCAGCGTGAACACAGGCTCGGTGTTCCCGTCGGTGGTTTCCAGCACAAGAAAACGTCTCACCAGGCTCTCGATACCGTAAAACTTCAAATCATATACCCACTCCTGGCCGCTCTTCTGCTTCGGGGTGTACCGTTCGGTCAGCCAGTAGCGCTCACCCTCAAAGTCCACCCGGTCATTCACGTCCAGGGCGATATATTCGTAATGCGTGAAAGAGAGTGTCAGGACATTGTCACCCTGCACCTCCTTCACCTGGGTGGAGCTGTCGCCCGCCTCGATATCGGTCCGTCTGTTGCCGTTGCTGTCATAGATGGTCAGCATGTCTGTATCTTGTTTAAACGTCGTTTGAATAGGGTTTGAATCACATTTATATGACCGGGACAGGTTCCCGGAACTTCACCTTGAACTTGCCGGCGTGCACGCCTTCCTTCCAGAGATAGGTCAGAGGCTGGAACTTGCTGCAATCCGTATATTTCACACGGAGAGTCAGGGCAAGTTGGGGAAAGGAAATCTCAAGCCACCCGTCACGGCCTTTCTTCAGGAAATTGATGAACTCGAAATACTTCTTCAGCCAGCCGGCCTGCGTTTTGCCAAACAGGGCGAAATGAAGCGTCACGTCACGGGCCTCGTTCCTGGGCGTCAGCACGGAGGAATATTTCTCCCCGTCCTCCTCCCGGATATTCACAGCCGTGTCCGTTTTCGTCTTGCTCGGGGTCAGGATGGCGGTCAGGTTATCCATCCCGCCGCGCTTGTCCTCAACGAGGAACACCCCGTATGTACTCCAGATGTCGGTACCGTTGACAAGTACCAGACCGCCTAATATCTTTTCCATATCATTTGCATTTTACTCCGTCACGATTGATTTTACGAATCTCTTCCTCTATTTTGCCAAGGTGCGACGCGCTCGTGCCGGTGTTCTCCTCGATACGGGCAAGATGCCCCTCGGCGGTGTTCATCTTGTCGATGACGCTCTCCATCTTCTCATCGATGCTCGACCAGTGTTGCAACCCGCTGGTGAACATGCCGTCCAGTTTTGTACCCTGGTCCTGTGTCATGGCTGAAAAACCGCCGGTTTTGGCGCTCTGGCTCGTACCGCCCGAGTTATCGTACCCGGTGGCCGCGGCAAGATTGTCACGAAGAGCGACGGCTTCCTCGACATACTTCATGTACTCGTCCTGGAGGGCCTTACGCTCGGCTTCTGTAAGGTCATTGTCTTCCATCGCCTTGCCGAATTTCTCCCACCAGCCTTTCAGCTTGTCGGAATACAGCTCACCGATCTTGTTTGACAGCATCGCACGCATGAAATACTCGGATATGTCCTCCGCCGCGGCTGCGGCATCATACTTCATATCCATCAGGTTATCCACGAAACTGCTGTACATGCTGTCGAAGGAAATACCGGTGAGACCTTCATACAGCTGGTCGGTAAGTTCCTCCAGCTTGCCCGCCTGGTCGATATAGTCATCCAGCTTCTCGGTCAGACGACCTCCATATCCGCCCTTGCCGGTATCCTGGATCTGCGTCCACATGTCCACGTTACTGCGCAACTTCTTCATTTCCTCCGGACTTAGGTTCCAGATGTCACCGTTCCAGCTACGCCCGATCTGACCGCTCAAACGGTCAATCTGTTCCTGTGAGAAACCGCCCCAGTAATAATTCCAGCTGTGATGCGAACCGTGATAGCCGGCCTGCGACATGGCCATGTCCAGATAGTTCGAGTTCGTCTCCTGCTGGAGCCTGTAGGCATCCCGGTAGGCGGCCACGGACTTTGTACCCTTGCTCGCCTTGATCTCCTCCGTCAGGTCCTCGATAGCCGTCTGCAAGGTCTCGTTGCGCTCGGTCAGCCGGTCGATGGTTTCCTGGACCTCTTTGGCATTGCTTGAAGTCGTCCAGGAGGAAAATCCGCCCCAGGTCAATGCGTCGAATATCTTGCCCACACCGGAAAGCAGCGATTTTCCGATAGTCACAAAAAGATCACCGGAAAGCACATCGTCAAGAATACCGCTCACGGCATTGAACACCGCGTCGAGCAGGCCACCGATGACCACACTCAAACCATCCTTGAAAAGGTCTATAATACTTACAATCCAGCCGACAACAGGCACATCCTCAAGTGTTTCGGAAACCTTTCCGAAAGCCTCGCCCAGTTTGCCGTCCACTTCCTTGGCACCTTTGCCGAGTGTGATCAGGCCATTATACGCCCCGCTGATACTGCCGGAGGCAATCTGCTGCAATCCGTCCCTCACATTCTCCATACTGGCCTTCAGACCGGAGGCAGTATTCGAGAGGGACTGCCGGGCACTGTCAGCCGTTTCCTGCAAGGCGTTTATATTCTCACTCGCGGCATCGGCATTGGCCTGCGCCGTTTCCAGGGCTTGCCGGGCGGACTCCTTCTCCTGTTCGGTTCCGGACTGTTGCGCCTCAATGTATGATTTCTGGGCGGCAATGAGTGCCGTATAGGTGTCCGCATACACCGCCTGTGCCTCCTTCAGGTCTGAAAGGGCTTTCTGGTAGGCAGTAACCTCGGCACCCAGTTTCTTGAAACTGACCTTGCCGGAACCGCCCAAAGCCCTCTCCATCTGCTGGACGGCAGAGACAAGCGCGTCCTGGCTGGCATGGTCGGCATTTCGGAACTCGTCAGTGAGCATGTATTTTCTGGCATCCGCCAATACAGGCTTTATCATATCGGAAAACATCCCGCCGAATTCACCGAAGACAGTACCCCAGTCAATACGGGCTTTCAGTTCCTGCACTTCGATGCCGGCAAGTTTGCTGTCACGTTCAACACCGAGAGAGAGCTTCTCGCTGCCGGATGTCGTCTTTTGTATCTTTTCCGCATATTCGGTCGCGATGGCGAGTTTCTGCTGCTGGAAGGTGCCGTAGGCCTGCAAATATTCCTGCATCACTCCGAACTCTTCCCGATAAGCTTCCGCTATTTTTTTCTGTCGGCCGGACTCGTTCAGCTCACGGGCCTTGTCTATTTCGGACTGCTGATCTTCCGACAGCGAACCGGACTGCCCCGCTTTCGCGTTGTCACGTTTCCAACCGGCTTCCTGCCTGGCTATTTCATCCTTGCGTGCCTGGTATTCATTGTCTATCTGGCGCAGCTTCTTCTCCAGCCCCTCGGTCATCATCTCAATCTCCGCCTCGTCATTCTTCCTTTGCAGCCCGGCGAGTTCCTGGCCCAGCTTTTCAGAAACCTGTTTGCGGCGTTGGGCTTCTTTCTCCGCCTTGTCCGCCTTCTTCCGTTCGGCCTCGGAATCCTTATCCTCACCGGGCTTGACCTTGTCGTACTCCTTTTTGGCGGTATCAACGGCATCCTTCAGTTCTTTCGCCTTCTTCTCAAACTCCTCACGGGAAAGGCTGTTGGACGTTTCCTGAAGAAAGGCGTTATAAGCCTTGAGCGCGTCCTGGTATTTCTCTTTTGCCGCAGCCACCCAGTCAGTGCTTGAATCCGTGGGCAGGTTACGCCGGTTTTGTTCCGAAACCAGTTTGTTCAGCTGATACTTCAGTTCGTCACGGGAATAAGTTCCGGTAAGATTTTCGTCACCCTGCGTAATCTTTCCGTATTCCTTCTCCTGGACAGACATCCGGGCAAGCAGGGTTCTACGCTGCTTTATCTGCTGTGCAAGGGTCTCGTTACTCACACCGGTCAGGTTTTCGAAATAGGCATTTACCTCGTCCTTGCGGATTTGTCCGTTCAGGCTCTTGCGTTTTCCGTACAGATTCTGAAGCTCTGCCTCCTCATCCCTTGAACGTGCGGATTTCTGGACATATCGGGCTCTTTGCCGCCCGTAGCTGTCCTGGTAATATTCGGTTGCCAACCGGGTCTTGCCTTCAAGTTCTTTTATCCTGTCATCCACACGTTTCAATTCATTGGCGGGATTGGATATGGACTCACCGGCTTCCAATCGGGCTATCTCTTCCTTGATTTTCTTGATATTCTTCAGTTTCTCATACTCGGTGTCGTATTTGAAGAATATATCCGGATATTTCTGTTCCAGCTTGTTTAGCGCCTCACGCCGGGCATCCGTGGACACGGCTTCATCCCCGGCAATGGAACACAGTTCCTCTATTTTGCGCCTGTGCTCTTCCTCGGCCTCTATGGTTTTCTGCTTCTGCTGCTGATACCTTTCCTCGGATTCCTGCAAACGTTCGATTTCCGTCTTCATGGAGATCAGTGCCACGGCAACACCGGCAAGCAGGGTCGCAACCAGCACATAGGGATTGGAAAGCATGGTCCGGTTGAGCATTTTCTGCGCTTTCTCAACCAGCAGGAGCCAGTTGTAATGCAACGCCTCCGCAGCCACCGCCCAGCCTTTCACGGCCGTGACTGTCATGACGGCAGTCCGGTACACACCATACGTGCCGACAAGCCCGAGCAGGATACGGCCGAAACGTTCGTAATGCTCCACCATGTAGGAAACACCGGAAAGCGTGGTGTTGATGACACCTTCCGACTGCTGCCCGATTTCATTGAACATCATTGAAACGGCATCCTCTATATTGGAGATCTGTCCGGTTATCGTTTTGGATTGTGCCTCCATCAGACCACCGAATTTTCCGCCCTCGTCCGTCAGGCTCTCTATGACCTTCTGCACTTCGGGAAAACCGACCTTGCCTTCCTCCACAAGCTCCTTCACCTTGCTTTCAGCCACGCCGAACTGCTTGGCCAGTTCGGCGATCATAGGGATGCCCCGGCCGGTGAACTGGTTCAGGTCCTGTGTATAAAGCCGTCCCTGGGACATGGTGGTGCCGTAAAGATAGACCAGATCGTTCAAAGGGATGGAAAGTCCGGCAGCGATGTCACCCAAGCGGATCAGCGTCTCGTTCACTTTCTCCGCTTCAAACCCGTAGGCAAGAAGCTGCTTGGCACCCTGCGCGACATCCTCCAGGCCGAAAGGAGTGGTCGCGGCCGTATGTACCAACTGCTGCATCAGGGTGTCGGCCTTCTCCGCACTGCCGAGCATGGTCTGAAACGACACCTCCAGCTGCTGGAACTCGCCACGTACCTTGGTGATGTTCGACACCAGCTCCTTGATAGTAAAGGCGGCCGCCAGCTTGCCGACGGTGTTGTTCAACAGGGAACCGCTCCTGTCAAGTTCCCGGATCTGTCTGTTGGCGGACGATGCCTGCTGGGACATCCGCTCGATCTTGCCCACGGCCTTGTCAAGACGGGCGCTCAAATGGTCCACCATAAGGAATTCTATTTGTACCGGTTTCATCTATTTTAGCTTGCTTTGAAAAAATCCTACTATTCCATCCGCTTCATCCTCGGCGCTCCGCTCATCCGCAGGACCGGAAGATCCGGACTTGTCACGGACATACCGGGGAGCGTCACTAAGCATCATGATCAGGGTCTGGTAATTCACCTTGTTCAGTATATAGTCCACGCTCCAGCCGGTGGCACTGGCAATCTGCCACACAAAACCGAAAGGGCTATGGGAGCCTTCATAACGGCTCTTTAACTCCCCTTCTTTCTTTGGCTCAGTCTCAAGCTCATCGGATTCGTCCGCTCGGCTGATCTGATAATAGGTATAAAAGGGTCGGTACCCATCAGGCTGACAAAACGCTTGATCGCACCCACCAGATAACGCTGTTCCATGAAGTTCCTTATGAGCCATGCCACCGGGCGCAAAAGCACGCGGCGGCTGAAAGGGCCACGACAAAGGGTATAGGCCACCATACGGCTCACCGCCTTGCCGTGAGAGGCCAGAAACTGCATTTCCTCCTCCTTGCTGAACCCCCACATCTCCTCACTGGTGATCCCCATCGACAAATATGTCCGGGCAAAAAGAATCTGACCGGACATATAAGGCCGCCTCATGGTCACGCGCAGCTCCAGCGGGGATTTCCTGAAAGGGATATGAAACGCTTTCAGCGGGACGCTCACACCGATATCCAGCAGCGCGTCCGCACCCTCACGCTGGATCTGCTTGATGACAGCTTCGTCCATACGCTACTCCTCGGCCGGGTTAGTGGAAGCAGCAGCGGCAGATTCAGCAGGAGGCAGTTTATACTGTTTCCACTCTTCCGGGATAGAATCCGTATTGAATACGCCATGGGGCTGGGAGCCGTCTTCCGGCATGGCCACTTCCAGCGTGCATTCGATTTTCGCCGTTTCTGTCAGGGTCAGCTTGCCGCCGAGATTGGAAAGTAGCGTGCCATTGGGAATCAGGATGCTCTGCCCCGAAACAAGGGCTATTTCCCACGGACCGGTCAGCAACACGGCTGCCGTTGGGGCCGTCCAACCAATCGGGGTTTTCTTTTCCGAGTCCTCTTCCTTGTAGTGCATGGTACCACCCAGCAAGCTATGCAGGTTTTCGTAGTTCAGCTGGATAACGTTGAACGTGGGGGCGATGCTGCCATTCGACTGGGGAATGATAAGCACCGGGGTTCCCGGCACCTGCTCCGCCTCGATTTTGGCGGATTCGGGTTTCTGCCCGCCCATGTCAAACGAATTCTTCTCTATGTAACCCACCACAAAGTCCTTGTATTTCACGGCACCGACGCCGTACATGAAATTCTTATTCATTGTTTCTTGATTTTGAAAGTTAATACTATGCCGGCAACACATCCGGTTATAAAAGCGGCCAGCGCTATTTTAACGGGACTAAAGCGACGTTCAAATTCCGTTTCAACTGTGAATGAGTCCTCATGTGTCTCATTACGGATACGGGTCAGTTCCTCCTCATAACACAGTACCAGCCGCTGGAGGCTGTCGCAGGATGCCTCCGCTATGATATTGCCGGTCGCATCGCTCTTCACCGTCAGGCCCGCCTGCCCGTTCCTGGAATGGTAGGACGAACCGGAGGGAAGTTTACGGAGGCTGTCCGGAGGAATCATCAGGCTCACCGCCGATTTCGGAATCCCCGTCATCAACAACCCCCGCCTCACGTTTGACACGTTGTCGGCGCTTGACGACAGGCTGCTGTTCCGGTTCACCTCCGTCCTGCTCTTTCGAGTACTCGCGCATCCCGTAAAGAACAGGACAATCATCATGATGCCTGCAACTGTTGGCAGTATCAATGGCTTTCCGGAGGCGTGCCATTTCACGCCGGGTCGCCTGCAAAGCTTTCCTGTTTTCATTCAGTTCCTCTTTTAAGGGTTCTACAATATTCTCGATCAGGATACGGGTGGCATGTTCGGTATTGTCAATCCGTACCGTCTCGGCTTCGGCGGTAGCCTTCTCCGCTTTCGCCCTCGCTTCCCTGACCGTTGATTTCAGGGTGATGATGGCTATTATCGTGGCTACCAGACCACCGCCCAGCACCAGATTCATGACAGCACTGAAGTCCATACGCACACTGGTCTTTCAGGTCAAAGCCTATTTACCGGCATCCTTACCCGCAAACAGTCCGATGAGCCACTGGACAAATCCCGTATCGGCAACACCATTGGACACAAGGGACGCACCGAACCCGTAACACAACGCGATATACCACGTGGCATCAGCGACAAAGCCCGCATCCAGCCACCATAAAAGCATGGCGGCCACAATGCCCACACACCAGCTGACAATCTGTGTCGCCAAGCCCTGCATTTTTGGAAACAGAGCCTTGATCCCTTCCGTGAGCAACACCACGCCACCGACAAAACCGGCAAAGGTGGTGATCATCGCGCTATAATCGACTTCCGGTACTGTACCGGTCTGGGCAAAAGTTGCTGACACGAATCCGAGTATCAGCACAAAGAATAAAAGAAATCTTTTCATGTTGTTGTTGATTTATTGAGTTATACCTATTTGTTTAAGCCATCTCTGTACATCAAAACTGGGGCAGGCTTTGGCCGCCAGTTCATTGTGACCGACGATTCTCACATCGGGAAAACGACGATGGAAATCCTTCACGTACTTCTCAAGCGCCTTTTTCTGCCAGGAGGTACGGGTGTCCGCAGGCGTTTTACCATCCTTTGCACACCCGCCGGCATAGACGATATGGCGGCTCACGGAATTGTAACCGGCCACGCCGTTGGTCACTTCCCACGGGTCCACATTCGCGTCCTCGTTATTGTTCACCAGGCGTTCCACTCCGCCGTTCAAATGGAACAGGTCGGTATAGCCCACCTGCTTCCAGCCGCGGCCGCCCTTTGAGACGGGGTTCGTATGCCAGGCGCGAATCTCCGCACCGCTTACCTCACGCCCTTCAGGAGTGGCCGTGCAATGGATGACAAGATACTTCAGCTTTCCCATCACTCACCGCCTTCCTCTTCATCAACGGCCGCCTGGGACAGTGCTATCTCCACCTTCTTCTCCGGATCGGCGTCCAGGCCCAGTACAAGTGTGCCGGATACCGCCTTGCCGCTACTGTTCACACCGGCGGTGACCGTCAGAGAGCCATCGGTACCGACTGCCGTGAAACCGGCAGGAATGGAAACCACGCTGTAATCACCGGAGGCAGTGACCTTCACCTCCTTGCTCTCACCGGCGGCCTTGAAGGAAAGAGCGGCCGGGTCGGCAGAAATGCTGCGTTCCACTGCCTTGAACACCGGAGTCTCACGGGTGTCAAGCACCACGAACTCCTCGCCGAAGGCGATTTCCGTATCGGCCTTCATCAGCAGCTTGAAGAAGTACAGCTCGCTGGAGTTCATCCACTTGTCAATCTGGATCACCTCCTCGTCGTCCTGGAGGTTCACACCGGCAAAAAGGTTGCCGTCAGCGCTCATCGAGCAGAGCGTGGCTACGATAAGGCCATCAGGCCAGGAATTCAGCGTCTCGATGGTGATGCCCTTGTAACGCTTCTTGTTGATGTCCGTCTCGCTCGTGTTCTTGTACTCGCGTTCGGTCAGCTCGTCATCGTACTTGTCGAAGTCGTCAATACTCATCAGGATACGCAGGTTCGGATTCTCACGCAGGGCTTTTGGAATAGCCTTGCGGACAGCCTTCAACTTGCCGATCATGGAAGTATCGGAAGGAGCCGGAACCACGATCACATCCGGATCTTTAGCCGCCTGGGTCAGGATACCGTTGAAAAGGTGGTCGTCGTCCGAACCGAACTCGCCGTTCAGGTAATGCCAGCCCAGCTCGAACTTCACACTCTTGCTAAGTTCATCCAGAAGCGTGTTCTGCGCTTCGGGGGGAAGTTCGGCAAACACGAGGTTGCCCTTCGGCTGCCACTTGCGCCAAACATGCTCGAAGGCACGGGGATTGAAAGTCGTGAACGCCATGAAGTCCTCCGGATCCAGTGATTTCTCCGAGTAATTGAAATTGCCTTTCGAGTCTTCCAAAGTCGGGTTCTCCTTACGCTTCTGGAGCATCTTGCCGGTCTTGATACGCGGCAGGCTGATTTTTTTCTCCACACCGGGGATCACCATGATCAGACCTTTTTCTACAAGGTCATTCCCGGTGGTGGCCAGGACCAGTATTTTCTCCAGTACCTCGCCGTTGTAATTCGTGTTTCTTACTACTATTGCCATGGCAAATGTTTTATTTATGGTTCAACTTGTCCTTAATCTCGCTCATGCGCTTGTTCCAGGGGCTTTCACCCGTCGGATTCACACGAAGGTCGGTCATGACACTACGTTTGGGGGAAAGCTTCTCCAATGCCTTTTCCCCGTTCTCCCGGTCTTTTGCCAGAAGGTTCTCATAGATGGGGCGGGTGGCGGCATCGATACGGCCGTCCTGTTCCGCATCATCAAGCAGTTTCTTACGCGCGGCAGCGTCATCCGCATCCGCCTTGTCCTGGAACACCTTCAGTTCGCCCTTCAGGCGGGTGACCTCGGCATCAAGGGCCGGGACTTTGCCAGCCTCCGTTTCCAGCAGTCCGATTTCACGCAGGAAATCGTCATCCGTCGCACAGTTCTTGAACCGCGGACGTCTCTTGAGTTCGTCTAAATTCATGCTATTCTCGTTTTGTGGCTTGTGCAGCCGGTTATTGAATATTTGAAATACTTGTTCGGGGGTACTGTCCTCCGGTACCGGGTCAGCGTCATAAATACCGTCGATAAGCCCCAGCGCCAGCGCCTCGTCGGCACGCAGCCAGTGATCCTTGCCGTCAAAATACATCGCGCGGATTTCCTCCTTGTCCTTGCCCATACGGGTGGCATACATCTCGCAAAGGGTATCCTCAAGCGCCTCGATCTCACGGATGCAGTCCTTCATCTCATCCTTGTTGCCGTAACAGCCGCCCTGGACACTGTGAAGCATCAGACGGGCATAACGGCTCATCTGCACGGGCTTGCCGCAAAGGGCGATGACGGAGGCCATGCTGGCGGCGATGCCGTCCACGTAGATGGTAATGTCGGCCTTGCTGTTCTTCAAGGCATTGAAAATGGCGATGCCCGAATAAACCTCGCCGCCGTTGCTGTTGATACGCACGTCCACCTTCCCGGTCAGGGCTTCCGCTTCCAGAAGTTCACGGGCAATATCACCGCTGCGCACGTTATCATCGTACTCACCGATGTCACCGTAAAGAAGGATGCAACAGGCATCGGTTCCGGGTATCATATTGAAAAATCTACTCATGTCACTATCGTTTTGGCAGGTCCTTCCCTGCAAAGTTTACGGTGCGAAATTAGGGGGATTAAAAGCCTTTTTCAAACCGCGTTTTCATCATGGAGACTTTAAAGGATTGCCATGACGCTTTAAAATGTCATCATGCGGAGCGCGTTTTTTTTCGCTCCTTTTCCTTATCAATTTTGCACGTAAAAAAGGAGGTAATATGGCCGAACTTACAAACGAGCAGAAAAAGGCATGGGCGAAAACGCTCTACACCCGCGAAACGCTCACGCAGGCGGAAATAGCCGAGCGTGTGGGGGTTTCACGGGTGACTGTGAACAACTGGATAGGCAAAGGAAACTGGGAGCAGCTGAAGGCTTCCATAACCATCACACGGGAGGAGCAGCTGAAGAACCTGTACCGGCAGCTGGCGGAACTCAACAACGCCATCATGGGAAAGCCGGAAGGGGAACGGTTCCCGAACGCCGCGGAAGCGGACACCATTTCCAAACTGTCGAACGCCATCAAGAAACTGGAAACGGAAGTGGGGCTGGCGGACATCATCTCCGTGTTCTCCGACCTGCTCAAATGGGTGCGGACCTACGATTCCACGCAGGCGAAGGAGATCACCCCGCTTCTGGACGCGTTTGTCAAATCAAAATTATCCTGACATGGCAAAGAAAAGACTCACACCCCAGGACAGGATCGCACTGGACAACTGGAACGAGCTGGTGGCATCCGTGCGAGAACATTCGGACATCAACCCCACGGACACGGAAACGGAAATCAGGCAGAGGCGGGAAAGGCTGGAGAAGAACGACGAGGAGTGGTTCAAATACTACTTCGCCATGTATTGCACCTGCGAGTCCGCCGCCTTCCACAAAAAAGCCACCGGGCGGCTGATGAGGAACAACCGCTGGTACGAGGTAAGGGCCTGGTCACGCGAGCTGGCGAAATCCGCACGCTCCATGATGGAGATATCCAAACTGGCACTGACAAAAAAGATACGCAACGTGCTGCTGATCTCCAACTCGGCTGACAATGCGGAAAGGCTACTGCTGCCGTTCATGGCGAACTTCGAGGAGAACCAGCGGATCATACAGGACTACGGACAGCAGAAAAAACCGGGAGCGTGGGAAACCGGGGAGTTCACCTGCATGTCCGGATGCTCCTTCCGCGCCATCGGAGCCGGGCAGTCACCGCGCGGTACGCGTAACAAGAACTTCCGGCCGGACTTCATTCTGGTGGACGATATAGACACCGACGAGGAGTGCCGGAATCCGGAACGGATCAAAACCAAATGGAAATGGCTGGAGGAGGCGCTGATACCGACCATGTCCGTATCGGGAAACTACCGCATCCTGTTCAACGGAAACATCATCGCGCCGGACTGCTGCATCAAAAGGGCCATCGAAAAGGCCACCGAACTGAAAGCGAAAGGAATCGGGCACGTGGATATCATCAACATCCGGGGAAAGGACGGACTGTCCGTATGGCCCGAAAAGAACTCCGAGGAGGATATCGACCTCTTCCTTTCACTGGTGAGCGCGGCGGCGGCACAGAAAGAGTTCTTCAACAACCCGGTGGTGGACGGCGGCGTGTTCGCGGAAATCACCTACGGGAAAGTGCCGGCACTCTCCAGGTTCAAGTTCCTGGTGATATACGGGGACCCCGCACCGGGAGAGAACAAGACGAAAAAAAGTTCCACCAAAACGGTGTGCCTGCTCGGGAAACTCGCGGGAAGGCTTTATCTGATAAAAACGTTCCTGGACAGGGGGCTGAACGCGGAATTTGTAGAGTGGTACATCAAGCTGCTGGAGTTCGTGGGCGGAAAAACCACCGTGTACTGTTACATGGAGAACAACAAATTACAGGATCCTTTTTTCCAGCAGGTATTCCAGCCCATCGTGCGGCGGATACGCAGGGAAAGGAAAATATCACTGTACATCACCGGAGACGAGGAGAAGAAAACCGACAAGGCCACACGTATCGAGGCGAACCTGGAACCGCTCAACCGGGAGGGGAACCTGATACTCAACGAGGCCGAAAAGGACAACCCGCACATGAAACGGATGGCGGAACAGTTCAAGCTGTTCAACCTGCAACTGACCTATCCGGCAGACGGACCCGACTGCGTGGAGGGGGGAAACAGAATTATAGACCGCAAGGCCAGACAGTCGGAAAAGCCCGTCATTGTCACAAGGAAAAGCACGCGGTCACAAAACAAATACAGAGTGTAAACTTCAATACCTATCATTATGAGCAAATTTATCGAACTTTCAGACTACGACGCGAGCATACACCGCGAGATTCTGGACGCACTGACAAGGGAGGACGACGCCGTCGTGGAGATATGCGAGGACCGCGCCGTCGCCGAGATGCGCTGCTACCTTTCCAGACGTTACGACTGTGACAAAATATTCACGGCAACCGGTGACAAACGCAACCAGCTTGTCCTGATGATGGCCATCGACATAGCCGTGTACCACATTTTCTGCATACATAACCCGAGGAACCTGTCACCGCTGCGGAAGGAACGCCACGAAAGGGCGGTTGAATGGCTGAAAGCCGTGGCGGCCGAGGAGATATCGGTGGACGGCCTGCCCCTGCTGTCCGAAGAGACGAGGGCGGCAAAATCCAATTTCCTTATCAAAAGCAACCGTAAACGTGTAAACCATTGGTAATATGAGCAAAAGAAAGAAAGGGGCCGGAAAGATAACCCAAAGCGGGAACCTGCCGAGGCCCGGGCAGAAAGGACCCGCAACCATCATACTGACACAGCCCAGAAGGTTCGGTATAGACATAGCGGACTACATGCTCGCGGTAAGGGCTTTCGAGAATGTGGACTACTCCAGACGCTTCAGGCTGTACGACCTGTTCAGCGACATACTCATGGATACGCACCTGACAAGTGTCATAGAGAAACGGAAGAATGCCGCACTGGCATCTTCCATAGAATTCCGCAGGAACGGGAAGCCGGACGAGAAGGTGAACAAGCAGATCAGGTCCCCATGGTTCCGGAAGTTCATAGGGGACATCCTGGACGCCAAATTCTGGGGGTTCTCACTCGTGCAGTTCTACCGCAAGGGGGAATGGGTGAACTACGACCTGATACCGCGCAAACACGTCGATCCCGTGCGCAGGCTCATACTGCGGCACCAGACGGACACCACCGGGACGTCCTGGGACGAGTACCCCGACCTGTTGTTCATCGGTTCACCCGACGATCCCGGACTGCTGGTGAAAGCAGCCATCTGGGTGATATACAAACGTAACGACGTGGCGGACTGGGCACAGTTCGCGGAAGTGTTCGGAGCGCCCATCAGGGAGTACACGTATCCCACGGATGACGACGAGGCACGGCAGAAGGCGCTGGACGACGCGGACAGCACCGGAAGCCTGTCGGTTTTCGTGCACGCGGAGGATACGGTGCTCAAGCTCGTGGAAGCCGCGAACAAGACAGGGAGCGCGGACCTCTACGACAAGCTCTGCGAGCGCTGCAACAACGAAATCTCAAAGCTATTCCTCGGAAACACGCTCACCACCGAAGCCTCCGACAAGGGCACACAGGCACTGGGAACCGTACACAAGGACGTGGAGGAGAAAGTGACGCTCTCCGACAGGCAGGACATCCTCGACGTGCTCAACTATGACATGGCCGACATATTCGCAATGCTCGGAATAGACACCACAGGCGGGGAGTTCTGCTATCCGGAAAAGAAGCTTATCGAACCGGAGAAAAAGATGTCCATCCTCACACAGCTGCGCACGAACTTCAACCTGCCGGTAGGTGACGACTACCTCTACGAGGAATTCGGGATCGAGAAACCGGCAAACTATGACGAGCTGAAGAAACGCCAGGAGGAGAAAGCGGCGGAAATCGAGGCGGCGAAGGCCCGAAAGACCGAAAAGGCGGAAGAGGATGAACCGGATCCGGAAGAAGAACCGGAACTGGAAAAGCACGGTAAAGGAACACCCAAAGAAAAGAAAAATGCCCTTAAAAACGCATACAACTGGCTGAAACGTTTTTTCGGGAAAGCCCCGGGGAGAGACGGGGCAGCTTTAGAATGGTGATGAACGACCTCTACAGAATGGAGGACAAACAGGTGGAAACTTTATTCTCGTTCGATGAAGAGGTACTGAAGAAAGCCCTGAAGAACATATACAGCAAAGATTTCCATCCAATGACCGACATCGAGGAGAACCTGTTCGAGGCCACGTGGAAAACGATGAACAAAGCCACCGACAAGGGGTTTGGGACACGGAAAACCGATGATCCGGATTATGACTTCTACCGTGAAATCCGAATGAACAACGCCGTGTTCGCAGCTTTCAAGGTACACAGGGCACAGAACGACATGGCAGCGCTGCTGCTGGACAAAAACGGAAGTTTAAAGCCGTTTGAACAGTGGGTGAAGGAAGCCATGCCCATAGCCGACCACCAGATGATCCATTGGCTGCGTACAGAATACGACACGGCCGTCATACGGGCACACCAGGCCGCGGACTGGAGACAGTTCGAAAGGGAAAAGGACATATTGCCGAATCTCAAATGGATGCCGTCCACATCCATACATCCGGGAGCCGACCACAGAATATTCTGGGGAACCATACGCCCCGTCGATGATCCGTTCTGGAACGAGCACAGACCGGGGGACCGGTGGAACTGCAAGTGCACGCTCTCATCAACGGATGAAGCGCCGACAGCGGTACCGGACGAAAACGGGCAGAACAAGGCACATGACGGTCTGGAAAACAATCCGGGAAAAGACGGCAAACTGTTTTCAGACAAACACCCCTACGTTACTGAAGCGCATCCGGGAGCAAGAAAAGCCGTGGACGCACTGACCAGGCGCATCAACGAAATGATAGCCGAAATGCCGGACAACCTGACGCTGGAGGAAAAAACCGACATCGCCCGCAACAATCTCAAGATAGAAAAGGCACTCGGCGTTACCAAAGGCAAGCCGATGACATACGAACAGGCGAACAAGGGAAAGGAGAACCCTAAATTCGGAAAAGAGGAAGGATACCGCGTGAATTGCCAGACCTGCACCGTGACACACATGCTCAGAAGGTTGGGGTTTGACATCGAGGCAAAACCCAACATCAGACAAAGCGCATACAATGAAATGGCAAAACAAGGTATCACATGGGAAGAACGTTTCCTGAACCGGGACGGAACAAAGCCGGATTATGACTATACCTATAAATGGCAGGTCAGAAAGGGATATCAAGTAATGAATGCAAACCGGCTGAAGGAATACTTCAGGGAAAAATTCAGAGAGGATGGAATATACGAGATATATTGTGCCTGGAAAGGCGGCTCCGCACACGTGTTCTGCGCGGAGGTGACTGAAGGAAAGACAAGGTTCTTCGACCCGCAAACCGGAAAGGATGATGCAAGCAATTACATACAGAGCATGAAAGCGGGCCGTGTGGGAGTGATAAGAATAGACAACAAACTGGTAAATCCCAAAATCATGGGACTATTCATCACCAAATAAACGGGAAGAAAGTGCCAGCCCCTCCTCACCGTCCACCAGACGGCAGGACTGGCCGTCGAACAGAATAAAGGCGGGAAGACCGACAGGCAACTCAAAACCATCCCCGTCAACACAGCCCACGGAATAGATGCTTCCTTCAGGGGAACTGGCTGATAAGACAACGGAGTTGTAACCGCTACTGTTTGCTAATTCCGACACTTGTTTAGGTATTTCCATAACGCAAAAAGGCACATAAAAAACGCCTTGCTGCAAAAGTATAAAATTATTTTTTAATTCAGTCATTCATGGACATAAAAGAATATTCAAAGCTGCTAAAAGCCAAACGGAAAGAACTGGATGGACTAATGAAACGGAAGATGCCGGTTATCGCCGGACGAATGGCAAAAGACCATTTCCAGGACAATTTCCGGCAGGGAGGATTCGTAAACGGGGGATTACACCCGTGGCCGAAAGCGAAAAGGCTGTCCTCGGGACGGACCGATGCGGCAGGGAACTACGGGACGCTGCTCTCCGGAAGGAACCATCTCTTCAGCTCCGTCAAATACATGCCGGGAGAATACCGGGTGAGGGTGGCAAACGAACTCGTCTATGCGCCGGTCAATAACTGGGGAGGAGAAGTGCATCCGACCGTTACGCCCCAAATGCGGCGTTTTGCATGGGCGAAGTATTACCAGGCTTCAGGCAAGGCTAAAAAAGCCGCCACGGGCAAAAGAAAAGGCAAAAAGAAGGGTTCTGCCGCAAACAATGAACCGCAGGAAAATCAGGAAGCGCTGAAATGGAAAAGGCTGGCGCTGACCAAAAAGAAAAAGCTCCGGATAAAAATACCGCAACGCCAGTTTATCGGGGAAAGCCGGGAACTGTCCGAAAAGATAGACCGGAAAATGGAGAATGAAATCAGAAATATTTTAAACTTATAACAACATGGAAGAAATTTTTATCGCAATCATGGAACGCATCGCCGAAAAGATACCTGAACTGTCATACATTGACGAGGACTACGGACAGCTTGAAGCCGGGGCGGAGGAGGACCACTACCCGGTAACCTTCCCCTGCGTGCTCATCGGGAACGCCGAATCGGACTGGAATGACCTCGGTTACGGGGTACAGAAAAGCGAGTCACTCATCACCATACGACTGGCCATTGACTGCTACGATGACACCCACTACACCTCCGGAACCTATGACAAGGTAAGGGAACGCCAGCTCAAGGCTAAAGAGCTGTACAAGGCCTTACAGGAGTTCCAGTGCACGGAAGAGACCAGCCCGCTGGTCAGGGTAAAGAGCCGGGACTATTCGCTGCCGGGAAACATCAAGGTGTACGAGACGGTTTATTCCTTCACGCTGCATGACGAGTCGGCCATGCAGTAAGGGGAAGGTTCATTCCCCCGTGAACAGGGAAAGCTGGACGGCTGTCAGGCGGGGTTTCTTAACCTTCGGGACGGGCTTCACCTCCAAGTCCTTCAGTTCCCGACACTTGCGCCGGATAATGGACATGATCCGCTCCTCGGAAATGAAAAACTCCTGCCGGGACAACACTTTCAGGGCATCATCAAAACGCAGGCGCTGCACCTCCGTCCAGTAATAGTAACGGCGGCACAAGGCTTCATCACGGAGTTCTATCAGGTTCTTGTCTCGTCCTTTGGCCATAAGTTCAGGTATATGCTGCAAAATTAGGCATTTAACCGGGGATGTTAATAAAAAAACGCCGCATCGTGTATGAATGCGGCGTTTTTCTGTTTAGAGTGTGAACAAAATCACATGGTCATCAGTTCGGTGTCATCCTCACCCGGGACAAACGGCTCGATGCGGGTGATCACCTTGCTCTGTACCTTCACCCGTCCGCTGCCATTACAGACCGGACATTTTGCGGATAAAGGAGCTCCTCCCTGGTCCAGGTAAAAGATACGTCCCTTGCCTTCACAACGCTTGCAGGCCATGACGTGCGGCGCGATGTTCTTCGTCTTTTCCATAACTACAACCGGCAGAATGAAGGCTCGATACGGCGCCAGACACCGTTCTCGTCACGTTTATGAAAATAGTAGTTCACCGCGGTCTTGTACACCACATTGCTCTCACGGAAGAGGTCCATGATCTCCGTGTATTCGCTGTCGAAACGGTCCTCCAGCTCATACAGCTTGCTCACCGACTTGTAGTCCAGATCACCCTGGCGGTTACGCTCGATCATGGTCATACCGAGCTGGTACATCGGATCATCGGTACCGAGTTCCCGGCTCATGGCGTAACGCTTCAGGTAATCCACCAGACGCTCGGCGGCGAGGTTGGCACGCTCGTCGAAGCTCTTCACCTTGTTACTCCTCACTTCCAGCTTCATGTCACCGTCCACGATGGTGAAACTCGCCTGGTCATCCTTGCGAAGTTGCCCATAGTCACGCATCAGGTCACGGAAAGAGGCGGCTTCCTTCTCTACCCAGTCACGGAAGGCCTTCACGTCATCCACAACTGGAAACAGCCTGTTCTTCACTTCAAGCATGAACTGCGCACGAAGCCCTTCGTAGGCATCGCGACGATTGCGCTTGTTTTCCTTCTCTTCCTGCTGGAGCTGTTTCAAAAGCTCCTTTCTGTCCTGGACGGACAGGCTTTTTAATTGTTCTTTCAAGTCCATAACTAAAAAATTAAATGGTTATTACTGTTGTTTATTCTCACGTTTGCGGCGGATGGCGCGCAGCTTCACCTGCAACGTGTCCAACGCCTCACAGTCAAGTTCACGGAACTCCATACCAGCGATACGGCTGTCCAGGCAGAAAGCGTTCACCTTGTCCCAGTCGGCCGTATTGATGCCCAGCAGCTGCATCTGGTGCAGTACCGCGGAACGCTTCTGACGGAGAATCTTCCGGAGTTCTTCCTGGTGAGTGGGCGGCACCAGCTTACGCATCCCGGCTATGGCCGCACTGTATTCCTTCAGTGTCATGTCGCGCAGACTCGTGGTACGTCCGTCCGTGTACTGGGAAACTACGCTTTCCTTCAAAGCATCGCGGTCAGATGTCGGAAGGCGGTTCAAAAGACTATAAAACACCGCATAATTCTCGGGTTTATTTAACTGCTTGCGGCTGTTGATGTCTATCTGCATGGCTATGCTGTTTTTTTTTGTTTATTTTAAGGTCATTAATTTCCTTAATCACTCTCTTTACTCTGATAGTACACAAATAATCAAGAAGATGCTCTTTTTCATTTTTTGTACACTTATACTGGTCGAAAAATTCAAGTATGCCCATTCTATTCAGATTTTCATTAACTCAAACTATTCATACCACATCAGCACAACTCTATTATTTCACCCACGGCAGCCTGCAAAAGGGTACGCAAGACCGAAGGGTTTCCGCTATCATAGATGACTTCCACACAACACTCATGGCGTGCGTTACGTGACACAACCAGCTCGCAAGTCATATTCTCACAGAGCCATTTTTCCACTACTTTACGGACACCAACGGCGGTGACCACAATTACCATTTTTTTACTCATAATATTGACCGTGCTGTATGTTATTCAACTCTTATCCTCCCGGTGTACTGGTTTCCCCGAAACTTCATCCCCTTGGTGAAGCCGCCCGGATATCCCAGTTCCTTGCTTCTCGCGTTTGCCAGCAACAAATGTTCCCGGCTAAGGGAGGCTACAAAACTTTTGTCCTTTTCCAGTCCCATCTCTCGGGCCTTCCGGGTGACGCTGCGTTCGGAAACACCGAGCATTTCAGCCAGCTCCCGGTTGAGGGTATTGTGATAGTGGCGCCGCATGATGGAAAGCATATTACCGTTCCAAAAGATACGGGTGGAATATCCCTTATGCTCGACGAGCCGTCCCAGTGTCCGGTGCATGAAAGTACCGTCAGCAACCTTCCGGTGCTTGCGGTACTGTTCACGCTTGTACGCCAGCACACATTCATGACACCAGGAACTCCGTCCCCCATTCTTCAACGGATAGAACTCACGCATCCACAACTTTCGGCCGCAATGCGGACAGACACGTTTACGTTTCTGCTTGTTGTTATTTTCACTCATAGCTGTTTATGCTACATTCATCAGTTCATATTCAAATTTTCACCGAACGGAATAGTATTAATGTCAGTCTTTCTCGTGTAGGCCTGCATGAGTGCCATGGAAAGTAGCATATAAACACGGCTGTCGGCCTTGACAGTCCCCGAAATGGCGCCGACAACATACTCACCCTTGCCGGTGATGATCGAGCCGGTCATCTGTTCAAGACCATCCGGATGGTCCTCACTGGCCGTAACGCTCATAAAGGCGCTAAGGTCGTTCTCCTTACAAAAGTTCTCCACATACCGGCAAAGTTCCTGTACTGCCTCTTTCTGTTTTTCTGTAATCATTTCAGTAAAATTTTAAACGTTAATAATTATATGTTGAAATAGCGAAATCTCTTTTTGAGCACTGCTCGAACATCGTCTCCTCCCAGTCCGGCTCATCATCCTGGGGAAGATCGTCCTCATCAAGTTCCACCTCCCCCCGGTAAATCAGGTACCGCGCCTCCAGGAAGAAGAGGACCACGCGGCGCAGGAACTCACGGGCCGAGGCGATGCCGTGCCTTTCCATGAAGACGGCGATACGCTCCGGGCCGATGGTGTTCGTGCGGATGTTCACCAGACGCTGCCGGCGGAAGTCCTTCAGCGTGCTGCCCTTTATTCCGAGCACGCTGTCAGCGATACGACCGAGGTTCTCCGGGATATGGTAACCGGAACCGTCATCATCCGTCCCCACCAGCAGTTCGGCGGCGGCCGTCAGCATACCCTCCACGCTCATGCGCTGGGCGGCGGCCGTCTCCTTCAGGAACACGTACTGGTAGTTGCTCACGTAGGTATGTATGAGGTAGCCTTCCGGGCGGCGGAACACCTCTTCGGAGGCAAGCTCCATCGAAAGGTTGTTCAACGTCACACCGGCACCGCAACAGAAGGCGCACACCAGGCGGACGGCAAGACGCTGGCGGTTGCCCCAACCGCCGGCGATGATGGCACGCTGCAGGCTGCCGGCAACGGCCGGATCCATCTCGAAGAACAGCACCGACTTCTCCTGACGGCGGAAGAAGAACGACATGTCCGGAATACGGTCCATGCAGAGGAGGATGCGCCGGGTGGCCGTGGAGACCCTGCCACCATCCGTCATGCGGATGTAGGACTTCACCAGGTGGTTCATCACTACCGTCATGTCGGAAAAATGATAGTCGGCAACCTTCCCGCGGAACAGTTCATGAAGCAGAACGGGCAGCTTCACAACGTAGTTGTAATACTCCTTTCTCATGGCTCACTTGCTTGAAGGTTTCCAGTCCACTGTTATAATCGCATCCAGCTCACCGCTGCCGCCACACACCGGGCAGGACACATGCACGTCCTCGCGGCTGCCCTCTTCCGTTCCCCAGAACCAGCCGTTGCCCTTGCAGTAACCACACTTGTGGCCGGTACTGACGAAGTTCTCACGGTTAGGCCCCTTACACATATAGGCGGGAGGACAAATCTCCAGCTGTTTCTTTATCCTGCTCATGCCTGGCCTCCTTTCTGTTTCGGTCCCGCCACATTCCAATAGTCATAGGCGCCCTTCTCCCAGATTGTGTATTCACCAGTGGCCCCCTGATAACGTCCCTTACTGAAGGCGACGTAGCCCTCTACCCATATCTTCAGGTCGGCATCATACATCACGCTCGTGGCCGCATCACCTTTAGGATTCTTGCCGCGGGCATGGCTGATGAAAACAAACAGCTTGTCCGGAAACTCCTCCTTCAGCTGGATATAGTCACGATACGTCATCTGTGTGTATTGGAAGCTGTCAATGATCACGATGTTGAAACTCTTATGACGCCGGAGCCTGATCTTCAAGGTGGGGATGTCCTCCTTGATGAACGCCAAATGGCGGCTTACCTCGGCCATACCAAAGCGCCGCAGGTTATTTTGGACTGTCAGAGAAGTTCCTTCCTCCAGGGAGTTGAACGCCACACGGTCATACTTGCAAAGTTCCTTGCAGAGCTGCATCACGAAAGAGGTCTTGCCGTTACCACTGTTGCCCCACACGAACCAGCAGCCCCGGACTTCCGGAGTGTCGAAGGCATCCTTCCATTTCCCCTCAAAAGGGAATACGTCATACTTCTTGTTCAGAATGTCCCTGACATTCAAGGCACGTCTCATGCCCGCTTTTTTATTATCCTTTTTCTCTTCTTCCATGGTCAGAACAGTTTTAGTTGTCGGATATTGTCTATTTGATCAAGCACGGCCTGCCGTGCGGCACCCCGCAGTTTCTCGTGGCAGAGCATCCTGCCGAGCGCCCACAGAAGGGCATTCTCACGGGTGGAGAACTGTCCCCATTTACGTCCCGGGTTGAAACCGCCACCGGAACCGCCCACCTCCATGTGAACGCCGGCAACCCACCAGCCGTCCTGCTGTCCCACAAGGGCGTCCAGGTAGTCGCGACCATTCCGGTAAACGGTCACCGTCTCGTATTCCCTCAAGACTGGGTAATCGCTCCAGGGAGCAGGAAGCTGCTCGCGACCGTCGATCTTTAAGTATTCAAATTTGTTTTCCATATCCTTAAAATTACGTTTGAACGGTATTTGAACGGGAGTCATTCCCCCACCATGCGTTTCACCTTGTGAATGGACTTCCTCACACGCCGCAAATCAAAGTCACATGTCGAAGCCTCCTTTATCACCTTATCGATGTCTTTCTTGTCAGTCACACCGTTGGCGGAACAGATCGCGAACACGTCGTTCACGTCTGTAGGCTCCAGCTCATAAAATTTCCGTCCGATACGGCTGTAGAACTCCTTGTAGCCGGGCTTCTGGTATCGCAGACCATTGCTGATGCGTTTGGCAATATAATCGGTACTCAAAAACACGACGCCGCATTTCTCCTCCAGTTTGTTGTACAGGCTGATGAAGTAGTGGAACACCGGTTCGGTCAGCTTGTCCGCCTCGTCGAACACCAGCAGGGGCGCGTCCATCTGGATGATGTCATCCAAAATAAGTCCCCACACCTCACGGATATTATACCCTTCGGTCCGGATTCCGACCGTACGGGCGATCTCGCGGACAAAGTCGCCCTTCTTCATGTCCTCCGAGCAGAGGATATAGAAAACCTCCCTGTGCTCCTGAAGGTAAACACGGGCGGTGGTGCTCTTGCCGCAGCCGGCCTCGCCGGTCACCCAGGTGACGTTACGCCAGCGCTGCGCGTCGGAGAGTACAGCCGTGATCTCCTGGTAAGCACCGGTCTCCACGATCTGCCAGCCGGTAGCGCTTACACCACCGACCTGCGAGGCGACATTACGGAACATCTCGTCGCTGATATTCTCATAACGGCCATTCAGGATATTGCTAACAGTACCTACACTAACCCCCTTCAGGCTGCCAGCAGCCTTCGTCTGGCTCGGGTATTTCGCCACGTAAGCCCGGAGGCTTTCACTGATGGCGTCCTTTTCTTTCATTGTAATTTCCATAATCAATATTTTTTATCTTGTTATAAATCTGTTCCTTATAATTTCCCGACCACCTTGCGGATGCTCACTTCCTTCTTCTCAAAGCTGTCCCATGTCACGTTGCTGATGACTTTCATGTCTCGGCCGATGGAAGGACGGGCCGGCTGGCTGTATTTTCTTGTGCGACGGTCAATCTGGCGTTGCGCCTCCTTTCCGAGACCTTTCAGGTCAGGGGTACGCAGACCGTTCTGTTCCGGTGCGACACCATGTTCGTACTCGATGTCCTTGGCAACGACCTGGCGGTTTATACGCTCGTTGATGACGGCCTCCTGCTGGGCGCGGATGAAACGTTTCTCGGCTTCCGTCTGCTCCTGCTGGGCACGGTGGATCATCAGCGGGAACGAAGCCACACACTCAAAGCGCATCGCTCCGCCCTTATCCTTGTACAGCAGACGTACGCTGCTCATGTCATAAGGATCGTACTGGACATAGAACTTCTTGTAGGTGTTACGTCGGCGCCATTCCAGATCAGGCTCACCGGGAGCGGAGAAAACCTCGTAAGGGTATTTCTTTCCCTGTACCGTGATCTCGATACCGTTGGCGGTGAACAGCGACGGTTTCTCGGTCGTGTACCAGAACATCTCCACCATATCCGACACACTTACCGCATCGGTAGCCTCGTTCACGCTGGTATTGTACATCTCAATCCGGGAGATGCCGGTGGCAGGGTGTTTCATTGAATTCCACTGCTCACGGGCGGCGGCATACTGTTCCTTCAATTCCTCCAATGTGGGGAGGGAGTCGATGTTCGCGTTGATGAATTCCAAATTCGGACGGCTTGTATCTCTCTTTGCCGTAATATTCTGCCCGGTGAAACCGAAACATTTCTTCAATACCTGGCTCTGGAAGCGGTAGAAAATGTTCTCAATCGTCTTAGATTCGCCATTATACGGAGCTGTCGGGCGGTGGATACGGCTGATCTTCGAGAAAAGGCCCAGCGCCGCGTTCTTCTTATGACCGCCCTGGTTGTCGCACACGATCTCGTAGGGTTTGTGCCGGCTCGTCTGGATAGCCATGCGGAAAGCATGGTACTGGGCGATATAGTCCTCGTTGTCGCTGATGTAATAACCGAGCAGGACTTCACTATAGGCATCCACCACCTCGTACACGCTTGTAGTGCACTTGTTTCCGTTCTCGTCACGATAGTAGAGGTTCAGCTTCGTGCCGTCGCCATACCAGAGGCTGTCACGACGGCCCGGAAGGATGGTCCGGTGCTTGCGGTCATAACGCTGGTGTGCCTTCATTTCCCCATAAACGGCATCGTACCACAGAGGTTCGACACGCGGGCTGTTGAACCATTCGCGGAGGCTGCGGGGACTCTTCAGGGGCTTCCAGCCACGTTCCGGAGCGACACGGTTGTACTCCTCGAAGATCTCCATGTCAGTATAAACCGGAACGCGGCTGCGTTTCAATGCAACAAGGTAACGCCCGCCGTCCTCCTCGATCTTCAGCGTGTTGCTGTTGCCGTATTTACCGCTCACAAGCACACCGTAGTTGTCGGGACGGAACTTGTTTATCAGGGCTTTCAAACGCCCCACACTGCCCGGAAGACTGTGCCCGTACACCGGACGCCATTCCTCACTCGTGACAAGCAGAAGTTCCCAAAGGTTACGGCGGAAACCAGTCAGCTTGTTATTGGATGAACTCAAGCGTTTGAACTCTTCCATCAGCGCGTTCAGCACCGAAGCGTTCCAGGTGTATTCCTTCTTCACATCCTCGGGAAGAGCGACCATCTCACCGTTCTTGTCGTAACGGTAATCCTCGAAAAAGTTCTCGGCCTTCTCGTCTTTCTTCACTATGTTACGGATCATTTCCTGTCTCATTTGTTTCTCGGGTTCGCCATGACGCTCAACCCAACGTTTCTTGTATTTCTCGGGAAGGGAGGAATAGGCATACAGAGCCGGATTATTTTCACCACCGCCACGGGAAACGACATCCAGTTTTTCTCGGGACAGCTGGCTATTCAAAGTGCCTTTGGGCATTATATCCAGCAACTCTTTGTAAGTTACACACAATATATTATCAAAGTATTCCATCTCCCAGCTTGATTATCAATCCTCTAAATCATTCAAAGGGACATGCTTCTTCAGCAGCCGCACGGAGATCCCGAAATTCAACACTACGAGAAGTTCCAGCAGCGGATTAATAAAAAAAATAGAGAGCAGGATCCCGAAACTCATACAGAAGTAAAGCACGCAAAAGCGCTGTTTTCGTTTCAGACGAGCAAACCAGTGCAGCTGGTCGCTGAACAATGTCATCAAATCATTTTTCATGGCTACTTGTATTTTGAGGATTACCACCTACTTTGGATCCACCGCGCTCAATGGCGAGCTTACGAATGGAACGGGCCAGTTTGCTGTTCTTACGGAAGGCAAGCGCATGACTCACCATCACGTTTGTACAGCCCATCAGTTCGGCAATTTTATTCACCTCACCGTATTCTACAACTATTCGTTCTTTCATACTATCTAATATTTAAATTATCGTAGTGGGCAGTCGCGGATTCGAACCGCGGACCATAACCTCTCCACTATAGGAGTTTAGTTTGTTCTACCAGCTGAACTAACTGCCCGAGAAAATTATTAAAGCTCCTTTATCGCATCCTCCGGAACACATATTACAGTCCAAACCTGACCATTTTTCATATAATCGATATTATATTCCCGCACGAACGTACAAATGTTATAATCCCAGTCACGAACTATACCATCAATGATCTCACCATTTCTCTTGGTGATTCTCACACTTTGTCCCTTTTTAAATTTTACTTCCATTTTGCTTCTTTTTAAATTCTCATTGTTACCTCAAGCCTTTTTTGTAGCTTTGGGGCGTGTTTAAACTTTAATCACGTGGCAAATATAGTCTAAGTTTCTTAGACAACAAAGTATTAATCCAAATAATTTAGATTTATGAGCGTTTTTTCTAAGAATCTTAGATATTTAAGGGAGAGTAGGGGACTTAAATTAGATGAATTTGAGTTTCTGGGCATCAAAAAAGGTACAATGTCAAACTATGAACTGGGTAATACAGAACCTAAATTGAGTTTGTTATGTGAAATATCTAAGTTTTTTAGAATATCAATCGACGACTTTCTTTTAAAAGATATAGAAGCCGAAAAAATTACACCAGTAGTAACGGAAACAGCTCCTCCAGAAACAGCTAACAATAATTTTAGGGAGCTTCTGGATGTTTTAAGGGAAAAAGACTCCACCATTCGAGAAATGGCAGAGGAAATAGGGATGCTCAAACAGACAATTACACAACTTAAACAGGACAAGTCGGGGCGTGTTTCGGATGCAAGCGATTCTACGGTTGCCAATGCCATCTAAAACGTGTTTTATGGGGAAAGGGAGGTAAAAACAGTTAAATCACTATTTTACAGCAGAATATATAAAAATACAGGGGAGTAAATAAATATTATCTATATACAATTTACCCCCTACAATATTATAAAAACCGATGAATACCAAATAAAAAAAAGATATTTCCCCGTTTTATTAGAACAAAATAGGCACAAAAATGAATAACCAAATGAATAAGCAATCAAAACATTTCGTTTTTGTAATAGCTTAAATGAATAACCAAATGAATAAGCAAGTGAATAACCTTTCCACTTTTTAAGACGTTCAAAGCGTTCAAACGGATAAATACAGCCTTCCATCATAGTTTGACACTTATAAGGGCAAAAAAAGCCGCTTTTGCGGCTTTTAATTGCGTTCTAAGGCATTTTATCCCTTTCTGGTACATGTTATCAAGCGAGACTGAATAATCATTGCACGTTTCGTGTATTTGGCAATGTCATCAACCAGTCCAGCATGTAAAAGACTACTCTTAGTGATTCCGACCTGTTTCTCCGTCAGAGTTTCAAAAATGGCCGATATACTACCAAAGTAGATGTTCTTTTTCTCAAAAATCAAATGTACATGGATAACTTTACTCATGATATATAGTATTTATTTCACTGCAAATATACCAAATATCAGCTATATGGAATAATTTCAATAAATAAAAATAGGAGAGAAGCGAAGCGCTCCCCTACTCCACTTGCATAAATCACACCATTTGGTTATCTTTGTATATGGAAGTATGGCCTGGGCAAAGCATCGGAGTGAAATAATACCATACTGCCTGAATTCTCCCCTACTCCACTCCTAATGTAAAGAGATTCATTTGAACGGCGTTCAAACAAGGTTCAAATGTAAGCTCGATGTAAAGCGATGTAAACGCTTCGTTTTTCCACCCAGCTCACTCCTACCCCGTTCTAACGCTTTGAAAACCAAAGCAATCAGATATTTTCAGACCGACCAAACTTTGACACGCATCGTTTCTTCCCCCTTATTTGCCGGACGATTCGCCGGAGCTATATATCTTGGAGTAGAATCCCATCCCGGAGCTACAGCCGGAACATAAGGAATATCAAACTGACCATGATGTTCATCCCATAACTTAAAAGCCACATCAGCTGCCACTGTTCCATAATCCGGCAATTCGATTTCTTTGGGTTGGAAGCGACCTGCAATCCAATCCATCGGATTATAAGAGCCTACAGTATCATATCCCTCTTCTTTCATATTTCCACAACTGAAACCTGTCACATGAAAATGCAAACCTTTATGTCCCAGTTTTTTTGCATAATCCGTCAACTCCGCAAATAACTGTTTCACTCCTGCTATTCCCAATTTAGATTCCAAACGCCGTGCATCCCAAATACAAATCACCGGCTTATCATCAATTCTCCAATAATTCTCCAAATGGCAATAGCGTGAAATCATATAAGAAAGGCTTTTCCAACACTCTTCTTTAGAGAAATCGGGAGCATCAAAACTTGGAGGATAAGCATTACTTCCATCAGTACGCTTCGTTGGATACAATACATACCAAGGATGATTGGTCCACATACAAGCAAACTTTACGTCTTTTGTATTACTAGCTTCCAGAAAACCATTTTCCAATGCTTCATGCAGACATGGTTTACCATCATACCAATACCAATCCCAAATCAAAACATCAATGCCACTTTGTTTGCAAAGCTTGTTATATGTCTCCCAAGTAGAAGGCTTACTCTCATCAAGCTCCCCTAACAAGGGCGTACGTGGCTGTTGATGCCCTTCAAACCAAGGACGAGCGCTACGAATCAAATTATATTCAGTCCAGCCCTGAGAATATATTTTATTATGCAAAGCCGAAGCATGATAATTAGGAAAAGCATAAGCAGCCACCGTTAATCCTTCCGGTTTCTTTAACAAAGCAGGATCACCTGCCAATGTTTCAAGATCATCAGGCAAACGATAAATCTTCTCTTTACTTTTTTTCTGTGCATAAACAGGCAATACACCTATTATCAACAATAAAAACAATAACTGACTAATACATTTAACAAACTGGTTTTTCATTTTCTTTCTTATTTAAAGTTCAACAAATTCAATATTAAAAAAATCCATGTATCTGATGGTTATCAGACTTTCCCACGGCTTCAGCAAGCGCATCAAGCATTCCATATCCAAATCGGTTATCCGGCAATAAGTAATGCCCTTCAGTCCATTCATTAAAACAGGCAATAGTGAGGATCGGAGGAACATCCTTATGCTTATTCAAATACGCAAAAGCCGACTGAACAAGTGCTTTGAAAGATGCAGGATTTTCATTATCCAAAATAACGCAATTAGGCCATGCATCGCGATTGGGTTGATCCGGTCTGCTCACCGGCGGAATATATCTGGGAGTAGAGTCCCACCCTGGCGAAAGAGATGGAAGATACGGTATGGCAAAGTCATCATGATGTTTAGGCCATAATTTGAAAGCCACATCAGCAGCAGCCACTCCATAATCCGGCAGTTCGATATTCTTGGGCTGGTAATTATCAGCTACCCAAGTAAACGGATTGTAAGAACCGGCAGTATTATAACCAACCTCTTTCGAATTAGGAGAATAAAAACCTGAAGAATGGAAATGTAACCCTTTATGTCCCAACTTACGGGCAAATTCCGTTAATTCAGCAAACAACTGTTTAACCCCGTCAACCCCAATATTCTTCTCCAAACGATTAGGGTCCCAAATACATACCACAGGCTTGTCATCAATCCTCCAATAATTTTCCAAATGACAATATCTGGAAATGATATAGGACAAACTCTGCCAGCACTCTTTCAAGCTACCATCTGCCGGTGCAAAACTTGGAGGATAAGCTTTATATCCATTGGGTAATAAAGTTGGATACAATACATACCAAGGGTGGTTGGTCCACATACAGGCAAACTTCACATCATTACGGTTTGAAGCTCTCAAAAAGCCATTCTCAAGAGCTTCATGCAAACATGGCTCATTATTATACCAGTACCAATCCCAAATCAGCACATCAATACCACTCTGCTTGCACAGCTCATTATATTTTTCCCAAGTACCCGGCTTACTTTCATCCATCTCCCCAAGCAAGGGACCTCTAGGCTGAGCATGCCCCTGGAACCAAGGACGGGCGCTTCTCACCAAATTATATTCCGTCCAACCCGGCCCATAAATCTTATCATGCAATGCAGAAGCATGATAATTCGGAAAAGTATAGCAG
This sequence comes from Bacteroides sp. MSK.20.82, assembly GCF_019052485.1. Classification (NCBI taxonomy): domain Bacteria; kingdom Pseudomonadati; phylum Bacteroidota; class Bacteroidia; order Bacteroidales; family Bacteroidaceae; genus Bacteroides; species Bacteroides sp. MSK.20.82. Next base: position 249,580 of record NZ_JAHQUN010000003.1, on the reverse strand, counting down.
GCAACTGTCAGGTTATCAGGTTTTCTCAACAAAGAACTATCTTTTACAAGCTCTTGTAAATCTTCCGGTAACCGTTTCGCTTTTGGAGCATTCCGCTTTCCTGACGCAACATCAGAAGCCCCTATGCTCTCCGCTGCATGAAGCATTTCAGTACCCACAGCAGAAGCTGTAACAATGGCAGTACCTTTCATACTCGCAGATTTAAGAAAAGTTCTTCTATCCATAATATTATAGTATTTAGTTATCACTTAAAAATTTAGTTATTATCTTATTGTTGATTATTCAACTACTTTCCCCGATACGACAAATCTGTCAACCTCTATATGACCGGATACTACTTTTACAAAAGGTTTTCCGGAACGAAGTTCTATATTACCAAATCCAGACTCCGTACTGATAAAGCTAATAAAGTCTCCTATTTTTGAATTAATATACAGTGTTTTATCTACAGCATCATATCGGACTCCTGTCAATCCTTGAAGTAAGCCATAACTGGATAACGCTCGTCCGTACCAATGTCCACACTCATACTCATTAAAAGGGTTACGGACGCTTCCATCATAACGTTGCCTACAGGCACGTACGATCTCAAGGCCTTTTTCTACTTCTCCCTGTAGCATCAAATGTGAAGCTACTTGATATTCTATTCCTGTCCAGACTTCATTACTATAGACAAAAGGTAATGACAACTTGCCCCCTTTAGGCCAACTTCCTAATAATAAGCCTCCTTCTTTGCCTAAAGCGTAAGGGGAACGTTGAGGATTGGCGTGATCAGTCAGATCTTTCTTAAAATTATATCGATGTACTGATAATAAATGGCTCTTCACTTTTTCTGTATTCAGAGTTTCTTCCATCCCACACATTCGGGAGAGCCACGACCCCAAAACTCCATCAGACAGACAACCGTTCCCATACTGATACTTAGGACCTTCCTTCTCCAGTATTTCTTTCGCTTCGGGAGAATAAGAACTATGGAAACTTTGTGCAACAGTCGGATCTTTTGCATTCAATCCCCTCCACTCTATCTTTTGGATAAAATACTCACCATTAAACAAGCCTGTTTCAGTAAATTTTCGTCCTTTTTTCAATAGTTTCTTATATTCAGTAACGTCTTTATCGAGAAACTCACTCATACGAATGAAAGCTGATAAAGCTCCATAATAGAAACTATTATGCATACCATCCGGCCCCCAGAACTCAATATCATAAGTATTATGGTGTGGTTCTTCAATACTTCCTACCCTACGAGGATCCCAAGTTGAGATACAGTAGTCCAAACTCTTTTTTACTTTTGGATACATAGAGATAAGGAACTCATTTTCACCTGAAATTCTCCACTCACGATATACTTTCATTATACCTCCCAATTGCCCGTCAGCAGCTGAGTGAAAATTGTGCCGGGTAGGACGAATCGGTAAATTGACACGAAACACTTGATGGCCTTTCAAATCTTGCCCTTCTTCAAATTCTGTATGCCTTAACGAACGTTCCAAAGAAGGAAATAAGTGTGGAATAGCCTGTGCATAATTCCAGACGTGAGTACATGAGCCATGACACGATCCCCAATTATCGGCACATCCCTCCCAAGTCCATAAGCGTCCGTCATATTGCCGCATCACCGTTGGAGACTTTAAAATACTTAAGTTAGCAGAAACAGCTTCAATCACTTCAGGCGGTAAGGTAGAACGATAAAAAGAGTCTGTGAACCTTTCTGTCTGATTGCGCAAAATCTTATAATGAGACAGAAAATAATCAATAACCTCATTTACTCCTGTAAAGCGGCTACTATACCAAGGTTTATAATTACCCTTATCTGCCTTTTCTACAGCTAGTCTTGCGGAGTCAACATTATTGTCATTCCAGTCTTCCGGTTCCTCTCCAAGCCTCAAAGTCGAGTTAGGAACATACCATGCCGTATAAATCCTGATTGTTTTCTTTTCCCCTGGCATCAATGTTACCGGGACAAACATAGAAGCTCCTGGTGCACCTTTCTCTATTGCTGGACATTGTGGCATTAAACCTGCCTCAATAGCGTTCCAGACCATCGTAAGACTATCAAACCATCCTCCACGAAACCAACAATAATTAATCTTTAAAGAATCCTGATCCGTAAAGATAGCAAAATCACCCTGCAAATGAGGCTCCGTTTCTGTACCTGACTGTGAAAGGATAAACCCATGAGGCATCGTTTTTATAGCATCCAATCCTTTACCCCAACTCAGAAAGTTACGAGCATGGTAGGAGAAAATAGTTTCCTGAACCTCTTTACTAGTATTCTCTAAACTATATTCCAATCCTCCTACCGGTAAACTGGAATTATCCGGATCACCCGGAATAAAAGGACTCCACCCCAAAATGGTTACCTTAACGGGAATATCTTTATCTGTTAATGAAACCTTGGCAAACGGAAAACGTGCTTCAAATTCGACTGTATCAAAACGGGGAAGTCCTAATATTGATCCCATACTACCTCCTGTTCCGTAATTGGGCATTCCAAATTTTCTCCAATCAGATACAGGTCCTTCAAGTACCTTAGCCCCATTACATACCCCCTTCACATACAGAGCAGCAAACATTCCCGGTTCATGAAAAACTTCCGGTCGATGCCATACTGACATATGAGATATATAGCCTGTTCCTTCCAGACAATACATACCTGTACCAATTCCCCCTATAGGAAAAGCGATTCGATTATTATATTTCCCACTATAAGAACTATTGTATATACGGTTCCTTTCGTCATCGATGTCATTTGCCGACACCCATCTATTGGAAATAGCCAGAATCGAAATCATAAACAAAAGAGAATACTTCAACTTTTCCATAAAAAGAGTTTTAAAGCATTATTCAACTACTATTATTGGAATATCCAGAAGAAATGCCAGTTTCTTCAGTTCAGAGACTTTATGTCCAATGCCAATCGCACAATGATGTGAAGGTCCCGCTTTACTCCATTGATCCATAAACCGACGAGCACCACACGGAAAGCGATAACGACTATTTGTATTGCCAATATGTAGAGTTTCTCCTTGTACAGCCTCTCCCTCAGCAGCAAGTAGAAAGACTCCGTCTCTTCCCTCACATACCGACAAAAGTGTAACATCACCTGGTTTAACACTCATCTGGATGGACAGACCTTTACCCGGTTTACCGTGATATAATGGAAGAGGCACTAGTTTCACTTTCTCTTCGGCGATTGCAAAATGTGCCGGGCCATCATGTCCTAGTAATACAATATCATCCTTAAAATCCATTGCATAAAATTCAGAGAAAGAACCACCAGCTTTTAATAGTGACATAATTTTCATCGCCTGTGCATTTTTCACTTCACATTCTCCGGCAACGGGTATTCCATATCCTGTCAACAACGTATTACCTGCAATAACAGAAGTTACAATATTCTCATAATCATTCCCACAGAATCCTTCGTAATAATAAGCCATCGCTCCCAGTTGATGCACATTCACTAATTTATCCAAAGCCACAGAAGTACGTGCAGCCCTCACTAGCTCTTCCGAACTACATGATGCTTCCACATTAAACTTATCATAAAATTCGTCCAGTTTTCGCTTCAGTTCCCCATCGCTAACTTCTTCTCTATAAGCTTTTAGCTCACACATCTCCAGCAACTCTATATGAGTACCAAACACTGCGCTCTGCTTCATAAGATCAGTATATACATCTAGCATACCACAATAGTAATGCCCCAAAACTCCCAAACGGCTTGTGCGCATTCCATACATTACACGTACAGCGTCAACCCAAGAGGCTATTTCCTCCCAAACATAATCTTCTGATAAATAGCCGGTGATAATATCATATCGCACACCGGCTCTATTCAAAACACTCGCAAACTCCGGAACAGAACATGCCTGACAATGTGCCAACCATTCACCTGTCATTCTTCCTCTATCCCCCATTGAATTGAGTTTTTGATAATCTATTGCTGATGCAGGCTGTATATTTAATATAATAATAGGCTTGCCTACTTGTTGAGCTACAGGTAGTATCGTAGAAGAAAGAGCATAAGTAGAAATAAACAGAAAAACCAATTCTACATCAGCTTGTTTTAATTGTAGGACACATTCATTAGCTTTTAGAGGCGAATCCACCATCCCCGTATTGATAACTTGTACGTCCATTGCCTCTATTTTGGCAGCTATTTCATCCTGATAAGTTAACAGACGGGGAAGAAGCCCTTCAAATTGTCCCCAATAAGTATCCAATCCGACTCCTAAAAGTCCCACTCTTACTTTTTGTTGTATCATAGCATTATTCATTTTTTAATTATGATACAAACTTAGTCATCTTAAAAGAGAAAGACTTTCGATAATTGCCAGAACACTATCATTATTTGATACGAAATTCTTCTCGATATTCTATAGGTGATTTTCCTGTTTGTTTCTTGAACCGGGCAGAGAAATAAGCCGGGGATTCAAAATCGAGCCTATATGCTATCTCTTTTACCGGAATAGTAGTAGTAGTAGTCAACAACTCTATGGCTTTCTGTATTTTCAGATTCTGGAAATATTGCACAGGTGCATAATTCTTCTGTTCCTTAAACAACTTTCGAAAAAGAGAATATCCCATACCTGCTTTTTTGGCAATCTCTTGCATAGAAACTGGTTGATCTATCAATTCCTTCATGAGCACACAAGCATAATCTATTTTAGAAGAGAAATCATCATTCTCTACCTGAAGGTTCTTATCGATACTACACATTAGTGCTACCAGATAGGTCACCAATCCACTCAATACGCGTTGATATAAAGTAGGTTCTTCGTTAGCAACATCAATAGCTTTTCTGAATAAAGAAACGATCTCATCATTGATACCGACCTTAAATACAGGACTTTCTTTCGAACAATACTCATTCGTCATCCAGCTATCAACTTCCGGACCGCAAAAGCCGATCCAATAATGACTCCAACCTGTTTGATAATTAGGATAATAGGTGTGCCATTCGCCCGGAAAAAGAACAAAAATCATACCTCGCTTGATAGTAAACACTCCCCCACTTCTTGTTTCAAGCACTCCTTCTCCCTCTGTAATATAAATCAGTTGATACTCCGTCAGTATACGTCCTTTATCCGGATTAAAATAATAACCGGCAGAATGATTCAAAGTCGGATAAGAAGTATTTGGGGGAATTTCTTCAAAGCCGACTGAAGAAATGTTCCGGTCTGGTCCCAAACTATTATTATTCACGAAATATTTAATGGACATGCGTTCCATAGCAACTAGTATTTAGAAAAAGTAGGGCGGAAAGTTATCAAGAAAATCCTAAAACTGCAAGAAAGAAAGAAAAAACATGGTTTCCCAATACTTCTTTTTCATAGTAGATCTCTTCCAATAGCATTCTTCCACTCCTACGCCATGTCCTTCTATTGTAAGATAACATATAAAGATACACACTCTTTCTTTATATCAGAGTCATATTAATCTATATAAATAGATATCCCCACATGTACGACTCGGTAATACCAAGATGTACAACTGGGTAATACCCACATGTACTACTGAGTATTACCGAGATGTACGGCTGAAACGTATTATTTATATATGTTATTGCATTTATGTTAGTAGCTTATAGGCCAATACACTGCATAACGTTCAAAATGTACTTTATAAAACGGTTCTACAACTACATTATCAAATTCCTTCAAATCTATTTTAAATTTTAATGTATCTGTAGAAATTGATTTCACATAAGCAGGAATCTGCTTAAGTGGCATCCTAAATACCGGAATCTTGTTCAAATCGATCTTATTCATTGCCGTATTGTTCATCTTTCCCCAAAAAGTAGTAGGCAAATTCTCAGTTCCCATGCGCCCGGCAAGTACGTATGGACCATATAGTAATGCAGCATAACGGTCAGAACCCATCAAACTTTCGACATATACATGCATCGGAAGTTGCAATATGATTTTATTCTTTCGTGCCCAAGTTCTGTTAACCACCCAATATCCATCCTTATCAAGGATAGGATATTCTACTTTTCCATTAATAATGAAAGTTACTTTATCCGCCCAATCCGGTTTACGAATACGAAGTATCAATTCTTGCTTTTTCTTTAAATTCAGCATAAAGCTCACTTGCTCCGATTCAGGGAGTCGGTTTTGCTGAATAAGTTCTATTCCTTTTTCTTTCCAGAAAAGAATAGAAGGTATAAACAAATTGACTCTAATATCAGGATCTCCATCAATAATTCTCTTTGAATGACTATAAATAAACTTGCTAAGTTTTGCCGGACTCTCCAGACCAGTATGTCCACAGCACCAAAAAGAACTGTCACGTGAAGCATAAATTCTATAATGCCCCGGACGCATAGAGGTGAAATAGCAACACATGCCCTTTTCTGGATCGTAGGCTGACAAAATATGATTAAACAATACCCGCTCATAATAACTTGCTTTGGCTGCATCAGGATACTGACAGAAAAGAGATTCAGTCAAACGTAGCATATTCACTGAGTTACAAGTTTCCGGACCTCCTACCAAAAGTACCCGATCAGCGAACTCCTCTTTCGGAAAAAAATGTTCCCCAGTACTGTTTCCCCCTATTACCCATGTATGATTCTGAGTTACAATATTCCAAAAATTAGTTGCTGCTGTCAGGAAACGTTCATCACCCGTAAACTGATAATACTTATGAAATCCTGTAAACTTTGGAATCTGCGTGTTAGCATGCCATCCAAAAAGAATATCCTTCCCCTCAGACAGAGGACCCCACATCGCATGGTCGTTCAACCGACGCGCCCAATCAAGAAAACGCTTCTCTCCGGTTAGTTCATAAGCCTCCACATAAGATTCATTGATAGAGCCATGTTCGCAGATAAGCAACCGCTGAATCTGATCATCTGTCAGTTTGTCCAACACTTGATATCCAAACCAATCAGCCAATCGGATTAATATAGGTAATGCCTCTTCCATTTGACATTGCGTATAGGCAGCAGAAAGCCCAAGAAGCATTTTATTAATCAGATAAACCGGAGCCCATGCACCGTTTACTGTAGGATTATTTGTTTTTATCTTTCCAGAAGCAACTTCAGCAAATAGCTTTCTACCATCTTTGAGCCCTAGTAAGAAACCATCCTTCCCTGCTTTTTGGCATAGTTCAAGCTCTTTCAGTACATACTTTAAACGTTTTAATAACCTTTTATCATCGGTTGACTGATACATCATAGATACAGAAGAAAGATAGAATCCTAAGAAACCTCCGCGCAAAGGTCCGGCACCCCATACATCTTGTGATTCCCAACCTGCATAGGGTGCAGCTTTTGAAGGTAATCCTGCCTCTATTCGATAAAAATGCAATAATGAATCAGGATTCAACCATAGAAGATATTCCTTTCCTTTTCGTTGTAAATCAAGAAAAGGACTGTCCAGCAAACGTACTTCTCTTAATGGAAAATAAGATTCAAAAGTGACATCTGCAGGTTTACTCCCTCCATATGACGCAGATACAACAGGCTCAAATGATCCAATAAGCAATAATAAGCTCAAAAGAACTTTTATAGATGTCTTTGTCAATACACCTTTGCGCATAAATATATCAATTATTTTAATTCTATCTTCTTTGCAAAAACTAATCGGACAGGGCCTATCAAACCCGATTCCAGCAAAGGTGAATCTTTCCGATAATGTTTCCAGGTAGTGAATGCTACTCTTCCCCCTTTCGGCTTATTCACACCATTCTTATACCAATCCGGTAATTTTTTGATAGCACCACGACTCAATGCGGCAATACCATTTATACCACCTCCAGGTACATATTCATTCTCTTCCGGTAGTTGTTCATCACCAATCAAACGATTAGTCCACTGATTGGTTACTTTTATTTCCAATGTATTTTTGCCCGGCTTTAATACATCAGTAACATCAATCGAATACGGACGAGCCCACAAAATCCCTTTATTCACTCCATTGACAATCACTTCTGCCATCACCTCTACCGCTCCCAAATCAAGAAAGACAACTTTTTCATCAGACAATATAGAAGCCTTTATAACAAAGTCCGTCATATAGGTAGCTGTACCTGAGAAATACTTAACTCCTTCGTCTTCGTGTTTATGCAGAGAAAATAGTTTAGGCAGAGTAATCTTCTCTGGTGCCCCACAACCATCAGGAAAAGTAATCTCCCATTTCTGATTGAGCATTACGGGAGTTCCAACTTTTTCAACCTTTATTTTCTTCTTTACACCATCCGATGTTATAAAATCATAGTTTCCATCATGCCAAGCCAGCAGAAAACGATTATCTGCGTAAGGCACCCAATTCAAGGCTCGTTCATCTGCCTTTTTTACATATCCTTCAGCTGCCAAACGGGAAATTTCCTTGTTCGATAACACTCTCTGAAATAATACCGGAACAGACATATCTCCATTATAATAAGAGGCTCCTTCTTTCAAAGTAGTAGGATTCAACCCCGGATGAATTGTCTGCAGAGATCTCGTTTTATAAGTTACATACTCACCATTTATATAAATATGCGGAGCACCCTCTTTATATACCAAGCAAATATGGCTCCACCCGGAAATCGGCTTCTCTACTGCCATCTTAAACTCAGGGTATCCTTTTGCATTCTCCCACACAGCAACTCCGTTTCTACCTATAGCCATTCCACAAGTAGCATGTCCTGTGCCATATAGCAATTCCCCATGCGACGGATAGATAGCATAATATTCTGTCCAGGGATATGATATATATCCCATTGGATTATCCGTATTCAACATAGCATCCGATTCCGGTTTTACCCATAATGATATCGAGAAATCATCTTTTACACCAAAATATTTAGCCTGTTCCTGCTCTTCGACAGAAACAACTGAAGCATCCACCAGACACTCACTATCTTTATAAATAGAACGAATAGCTGTCTGTTCAGGAAGATCTGAACGAAATACAACAAAAACAGAACCGTATTCATCCAACTGGATAGGAACAGAGGTCATTCCTTCATTTTTCTGATATACCAAAGCACGTGACCTTTCGCCTGTTAGAGGATTCCAGAATTCCGGAACTTTTCCTTCTACACGAAAGTTACAAATTATGTCTTCCGGAGTCCGTCTCTGATTAGTTACAAAGTAGACATCCGTATCTCCTATTTGTCTATGAATATACCGTATCGGAGCACTATTCGGATTATCTCCAACTTCAAAGTCTGGTTTTAACTGAATCTGCCTGAATACCTGATTCAAATTCAAAGAGATTTCCCAAAATACTCTACCTTTTCCAATATTACGGTCTATCATTGTAGCCATATTCTTTCCCCATAATTCATCACAAAGCTGTTCGAATTCTTTTTCCTCTGTAATAGAATAAGACTGCAATCCCACAGTCTGATGAGGACGGGCACCAACAATAACCAAGCCCTGCTCTACCATCTCCCGAAGTTTCCTCAACAAACCCAATGTAATATACGACTGTTCTTGTAGAACAAGAATGCGGTAACTCATCCCATCCGGAAGTCTTAACCGTCCCTGTTCTATCCATGCTCTATTCAGCAGGGTTTCCGTATTCATCAGATCATAGTCATATCCTTCCGGTGGCACCGGGTTCAATTCATTACGGTGTACTTTAGTATAGCCCACAACATTATCCCCCGTAAAGTATGCCAGATCAGCAACAAATAAGCCTTCTTGCAAGAGAGTTTGACAACGATTCAGATAATCCATCCAAGCGCGCGCCGGTTCCCACCAAGTGTTCGTCCGGTCGAAGTGTATTCCCCAAGGTCCTAAAGTCATAGCAGGAACAGCATTTGAATGAGGCTGCATCGCGTAACGATGAACTACCATCCGGTTAATTCCCTCTGTAAACGCCTTATCACCAACAGCCTTCAATGCAAACGGATATTCCTGCCATCGCCCCGATTCCGGTTCAGAAGTATATGCCTCGGCACCTACTACTTTCTGTCCATTGATATGGGCAATAGAAGATGCCAATTTAGCGGTACGACGCATCATCAAATTGTTTTGGAAAATAGCGGATAGCCCATTCCAAAACTCTCCCATCACTCCATCCACTCGCGAACCTATCTGTAATTCTTCCATCGGTCCGCGATCATAAGGCTCACAATACGATACCAAACCATATTGATTACATAAACTCCTGAACTCACCATAATAGTTATCAGCCAGTAAATCAGCCTGTATACGACGAATATCCCATAAAAAGCGTTCTGTTATCTCTTTACTTCCTACAATTTTACCAGTCATAGCCGGCAAATATCTAATCAAATCGTATCCGGTTCTCTCACAGAATTCATCCTCAAATCCCGATGTCCAGTTCTGCATACCGACCTCCCAACTATCTATTTCCAAACCGATCTGAATTTGATGAACATATGGTTTGATTAATGGATATAACAGGTCCATCATCTTATTAAAATGAAGTTGAATAGCCTGCTTACTAAATTTATCACATTCAAGTCCCACACCTGTATCCGGAGCCGCACAATTCTTTCTTCCCGTAGAAGTATGTCCCATACGAATGATCGTCCAATTTCCCGAAGGTGCTTCCCAACTCAAACATCCGTTTGAATCAACCTGTTTAGTTAAATCAATCACATCCTCCGGATGAATAACTTGTTCTTTATCATACTCCCGTATATCAATCAGACCTTTATGATTGAAAACACTATTATTTAGTAATTGCCAATCAGAAAAACCTATTGGCTTTCCATTCCTAAAAGAAGGAAAAGCCAATATAGCAACATCTTTATAATATCCTAACTCCATAGCAGGCTGAGGCAACAAAGTATCTATCTGCTCTCCTCCCACCACTTCTATCTCACTCCAAGTTAATTTCTGCATTGAATATTCAGGAGTAATCCAAGGTCCTCCACTCGATGACCATCCCGGACAATTATGCATCACATAATCGATCCCCAAACGAGCAGCTTCTTTTACGGCATGTGCTTTTAACTCTGACCATTCCGAACTCAAATAAGTAACAGCCCCCTTCGGAATACCTGTGCCTCCTTCTAAATTAAAGACACCTCCTACTCCGATACGATGCATAGCCTCTAAGTCTTTGGTAATACCTTCCTTTGTTATATTTCCATTCATCCAGAACCAATATGTATAAGGACGGGCAGTCGAAGAAAGCTCAGTAAAGTCTTTTTCAAGATCAACCATTGATTTAGCTTTCACTAAATGAGTAGTCCCCGAAGGTAAAGGTAGTTTCTCGCCTACCGAGACAGGTTTACCGAAACAAGGAACACCAGATGCATCAAAAGTGAACTTCTGTAGACGGATATCACGTTTCCAACCAGGTGTTTTCTCTCTTTTCGAATGATAACAGATATAATATTCCCTATCATCAGGTGAAGTTGTAAAGCTAGCATGTCCAACTCCAAGCACTTGATTAGTTCCCTCAAATGCCGGCTTCTCACTCTTAATCCAACTCTCTGGGTCTAAGAGGTCTGCATCCGAATCTTTCAGACGCAAATAAGATAGTTTATATGTATCCAGCCACGACTGACCACACGAATAAACAATAAATACATCTTTCTCATGCTTCAATATTTGCGGTCCCTCATTCAATGGCAGTTCTCCCTGTTCATAATAACGATCCGGTGAAGATATTTTCACTCTTCCGGAGGCCATAGTCCAGGGATTTAGCATTTTGGCTATGTAAAGGTGTTGCTGAGTTTTGTCAGTTAATTCATTACCTTCCCAACCAGACCAGACTGCATATAGTTGTCCTTTATGATCCAACAAAGTCATATCAATCGCCCATCGATTATTTTCCCAATCCCCTAGAGCATCACCTGTAAACAGCATTCCTTTATCAACATACTTCCCCATTGCATCTGATGTAACGGATTCCAACACACCTGCTTTCTGATGAATGAAAGGAGGACCACTATATCCTGCGGCATAATAGATATACCATTTACCTTTCCAAAAATGAAGTTCAGGCGCCCAAACACAAGTTGAGTTCCATTGTCCTTTCTCTGGTACCTTCCATACACGCACTGGAGGATTTATCTTATGAAGATCACGCGAACGAGATACTCCTATACCACCCGGGACCCCACTACAATAATAATACCATCCTTCATGCTTTATCACCCAGGGATCAGCACCCGAAGATAGGATCGGATTTGTATAATCACCATCATGTTCTTGTCCATAGACCATCGTCGAACAGATAATCATTATTATCCAAAAAGATAATCTTTGTATCATTTAAAATAAGATTTTCAATTCAGCTTTTCTTTTAAAATATCTCTTTTATAGCGCACTAAAGCCTCAACATAATAATAATCGGCATAGGTTAATGGTACATCAACTTCTGCCTTACCTGGATTATTACCTACAGAATGCTTTAGGATAAAATTGCAATTTGTGCCAGGCTCCGCCAAATATTCCGGCGAAGAAAGGGTTTTCAACTGTGTTTCTGCAACAGAGAGACATTGCTTCGAAAAATCCCCTTCTGTATACAGACTGAGTTCAATAAAAGCAGAAGCCATCAATGCACCAGCAGAGGCATCGCGAAGTTCATTAGGTATATTAGGAGCATCAAAATCCCAATATGGAATCTTATCTTCAGGCAAACGGGGATGATTTATTATGAATTTAGCAACATTGATGGCATGCCGCAAATACTTCTCCTGCCCTGTTTCACGATACATCATAGTATAGCCATACAATGCCCAACCTTGCCCACGCGCCCAACATGACTCATGTGCATATCCCTGACAAGTATTCTTCTTTTCCGGTAAACCGGAAATAGTATCATAAGAAATTACATGATATGAGCTATAATCTGATCGGAAATGATATTTCATCGTCACATCCGCATGTGACTTAGCTATTTCCTCAAATTTAGGATCATCAGAGTTCTTGGAAGCCCACATTAACATCTCCAGATTCATCAAATTATCAATAATTACCGGATACTCCCACACCTTCTGATTCCAGTCCCAAGAACGAATGCAACCCACCTGTGGACGAAAACGGGTACTCAACGATTCAGACCCCTGCAATAATGTCTTTCTATAATCATCATTACCTGTCAAGCGTAATCCATTACCAAAGCTACAATACAACATAAATCCCACATCATGATTATCAGTAGTATATTTCTGGTTTTCTATCCGTTTTGTATAGTTCTCAGCATACATTTTCAAAGAATCATTGCCATTCACCTCGTACAGATACCATAATACACCGGGAAAAAAGCCACTTGTCCACCAATTGGATTTTGATGTCATCAACTTACCATCCTTGCCGATTGTACGAGGTAGTTTTCCTTCTTCATTCAATAAATCCTCAGCCATAAGCTTTGACTGTACAGTTGCCGTTTGTAAACTGTTATTCACGAGAGTACTCATTTCGCTTTTCGGAGTTGAACAACTACAAACTGTCAAAAGCAAAAGAGATGCAATGATAGATGAACTTACTTTCATTTATATATTCTTTTAAATTATTTCTATAATTGAGATTTCCGGATCTTAATCTGAGCCTCAAGTTTATCTCTTTCTCTACTCAAATATGGGCAATGCACCTTGTTTTCATTCTCCGATGCATCCAATTGGCGATCAAATATCATCCGGGCTACAACCGAATCTCCTTGCAGCCATATAGTGCTACTATATTGCTCCGAAACAATATTATACCCACCTTTCCACTGAATAAAGGCGTATTGTTTTGTCTTTTTCCCACTGTCTTGCAAAATAGGCACAAAACTCTTTCCCTGTAATTGGTCCTTAGGCATTGGCACTCCACACAACTCGCACAAAGTTGGATAAATATCGACAAATTCTACAATTCCTTTTGCTTTGCCACCTCTACAATGAGGAACACGAACAATCAACGGAGCACGAGTTGCATGATTCATTAGATTATGTTTTCCCCAGAATCCATGTTCCCCTAAATGCCAACCATGGTCACCTAATATTACCACTATTGTGTTCTCAGACAGTCCCAAACGATCAAGTTCGTCAAGTATCAGACCAATCTGTGCATCAATATAACTCACACATGCATAATAGCCATGCTTAGCTTCTCGCTGGAAAGTCTCATCTTTAGTTGTAACAAATTTCCCATACCCACGAATTTCACCGGAAGAAGTAACCTGTTTAGGTAAAGCTTTCGGTCTATAAGGATTTTGGGCGAGGTGTATTTCTTCTCGCCGATATAAATCCCAGTATTTTTTGGGAGCATTGAAAGGCAAATGCGGTTTCCAAAAACCGCATGCAAGAAAAAACGGTTTTTCCTTTTTATGCAAACGCCTTAAATCCGCAATTGTCTTTTGCGCCACTCTACCGTCTATGTAAGTTGTATCAGCAACATCAGCCGACTCACAGAAAGGACCTCGTAAAGTTTTAGGATGAACATAACGGGAAGACTCTTCATTCTGCCATAATTCCCACTTGTTATATTCAGCCCAATCCTTACCATATCCATCAGGATGCACTCTCCATGGAGCTTCCGACCAACTATCAGCATGATCCGTTATATTATGAAATACTTTTCCATTAGAAACGACATAATATCCGTTCTTCTTAAAGCATTCCGGAAGTGAAAGAGCCTCCGGACAATCTTTCTCCGCACTGGCATCAAACGCAGTAAAACGATTCGGGTAACGAGGATACATTCCTGTAAACAGACTTGCCCTGGAAGCCCCGCTTACAGGAATGTTACAATATGCATTCTGAAAGACCGTAGCATACCTTGCCAAGCTATCCAGACGGGGAGTCACAATATCTTCTATTCCATAACATCCCAATTCAGGACGCATATCATCGGCAATAATAAGCAAAACATTCATCTTATTATTCTGTCCATGGAGATAAACAGAAGACGACAAAACAATCACACTTACAAAACAAAAAGATTGAGTGTATTTCATAGCCACATCCTCCAGAATACTAAAACTATATCATTTAAAGTTTACCCCTTCGAAAGAGAATTTATTTTTAACATCATTCTTATATTCCTTCAGATAGGGAGAATAAGTTTTTACTCTGACTTGCTGTTTCTTCACGTCTATATCCACAATACGCAAGAAACCGGTTTGCCCTCTGTTCGTCCCTTTCACTCCATCTTGAAAATTGGCTAACATCTGAAACACTTTATTACCATGATCACCTATACTGACTAAGGTCCCAACACCGCTATTCAGTACATGCCCACTGAATACAAAAAGAATATTAGGATATTTACTAACCAACTTATCCCACATTTGCTCACCGTTATTCACCGCATTTTCACCGGTATCTTTGCCTAAACCGTATTTCTGCGGCAGCCAACGATCGCCTTCTCCCATACGTGTATCATCCGAGTACATATATGCATGCGTATTGATAATCACCTTATGATGCGGATGTTTCTTCACAATCTCACCTGCCCAGTCAAGCACACTAGTACGAGGTCCAAATTCCAAACAAAGAATCAGCCATTTCAATCCGGCAGCCTTGAAAGTATACCACACATTATCCATTTTCCCTTCTTCAAATGCACCACCGAAATTTCTCGTCTTACTGTATTTATCATAAGGAAAATATCGATTGAAGAGTTCCGAATCTCTTTTATTCGAATTTTTACCTAAATCGTGATTTCCCATTACAAAAGCATAAGGAACTTGGTTGTCCATAGTATTCAAAGCGGCAGCTGCAACCTCCCACTCCTTATCGACATTGTGATCAGTCATGTCCCCCTGTTGCAAAACAAAGTCAATACTATCTGCATGATCTATTGCCCATTGAGTTTGCGATTTTAAAATATCGGGATAAAGCCGTGAATAAGTTTGTATATCCGGCAACAAAACCAGTCTGACCTGTTTTTGTGTTTTACAACCCGAGAAAATAAAAACTGCCGTAGTCAATAAAGCTATCCATTTCATTTGATTTTTCATCTGTTTCTACTCTTTATTCAACTTTCTCAGAAGTTTATTTAGTTACATCTACTTTCTTTTCAATACTTCCCTAAGATTTAATCCTAGTTTTTAATAGAACCGTCCTTCTTTATATCTCGGCTCCCACTCCATATTTTGACTGAGGACCATTCTTCAGGTTTGGCCGTCCAAAACTCATCATCCGCTTGCAAACCTAAAGGTAGAAAAATAAACGTACACAGATAATTACTGCCTGTGGATACATATCTATCGGCTATCTCCGGTTGATGTCCACAGAATCCCAAGTTCAACCATCCGTCTTTATCAAATGTTCCCTTAATTAACTGTCTTTTCATCACCTTAGTCAATGCACAGCGTACCTGTGCTGGTTTGATATGTTCCGGTAATAATTTCATCCAGGAAACTTGAGCTAATACCTGAAAAGCCCCAAAACGATATCCCATCGACCTGCCCAACACAGGATAAGTACCTTCCGGAGAGATCATCTTTTCTTGTTGATCGGCATAACGGATCAATCGTTGTAACTGTACATCATAAAAATCGGCTCCTTCAACTTCATGCTTCTTCATAACTGACAATACATCTATCAACATAGGCTGGATCACATAACTATTATAATAATCCAGATGGAAGTTGCGTCCGTCACCATACCAGCCATCTCCTTTGTACCATTCTTTATGTCTTTTTAATGCATAATGAATCGGGTTCAATTCACATTCACCTGTAAATTCCAATAGAGCAGCCTCAATTGTAGCAGAAAACATCAACCAGTTAGATTCTGAGGCTTTGATTCTACGGGAAGCTTTCAGTTCTTTGATAATTCTCTCCTGAGTCACTTTATCCAACTTCGGCCAGATCTGATCCTTCGAACGTAATAACCCCTGTGCAAAAAAAGCCGCATCTACCAATGGTTGTCCACCAGGTCCATCAAAACGCATATAATCCGAAGAATCCGGATTCACAGCATTGGATATAGATTTCACCACCAGGTCAGTATATTTAGCACGGAGTTGTCCTTCTTTTGTGCCATCAGGAGGTAAGTTTAACCAAGCAGAAATGCCATTAAAGGAACGCCCTAAAGCTTCCAAATGTGTTACATTCTTTCTAGTATTGCCATTATTCAATCCATCAAAGGTTTCAACAGGCATGTTCTTTCTCAGAGTATTCTGACTCAAGTTTGTATAAAAAGGATCAATGATTTTAATCATTGTCTTCACCCAGTATTCACGGTCCTTGCCCGGTTTTGCCTGAGCAAAACCGGTAAACAATAACTGGACCAAATATAATAATATTACTACTTTACGCATTCTTTCTATCCTCTTTATTTAATTTCAAATTCATCCGATTCACTATAGAAATAATCGATAGCAGTTTCTTCCGGCAAATAAACAGAACGATAAATAATACGATCGCCTGCAAAATCATCTATCTTAATCTGCGTCTCGGGTGCTTTCAGAATCACCGTTTTATCCCCTCCATCAATGCTCGTATAAGTAATTTCGGAACCAAAGAAAGTCGGTTCAAGCGAAGCTGCAAAAGTAATGGTCAACACATCGTTTTTTAAAACTGCCGTCTTTACTTTTGTATTAAACAACAACTTCTCATAAACATCACCATATACAGTACAAGGAACTTCTGACATAATAGAAGAATTACCATGAGTATCATATGTGCAAACTTCAAATACATACGAACCTTCCGCCAAATCCTTCACTATAACCTGTGTTAGACCAGCCTTATCAGTTAATTGTAATTCAGTGGACCTCGTTCTGTTTTCCCAGAAGATTTTAGCTGTTTTAGCACGTGGATCAAGCAACTTCTGCCACTCAAGCATAGCTCGGTTACGTCCGGCATACGCTTTCAACGAATCCACTTTTCCTATATAAACAATAGGTCCTTCTTCAATAAACTCTTTATATGTTGCATCCATGCCATCACAAGACGCCAAAGTACCTATAAATAAAAATACAAGAGCAAAATTCTTAAATAGTCTCATAGCATTATTTCTTTTTACTTATTACTAATTATGCTTTGCACCGAAGAATGTTAGTTCGTGAAGATGCATGTAGCGTGTATTTCCCCAAGTGTTATTCGTCCTGAAACGAATGTAACGAACAGCAGGAGCATTATCCGGAATAATAAAATTCTCACCATTCTTTGCAGCTTCCTGATCTTCAGCTGTTAGAGCATCATTAACACCACCACCTGAAGGTTTCACTGATTCATATTCTGATAGCAATACCCACGAATCATCAAAGCTTCCATCCGGATTCGGATTAATACTTCCCCAAATTTCAAAATGTTTCGGATGACCAGCCTTGAACGTATTGCCATATTTACCCGGATAATAACGTGAAACCATCACAAAACGACTTAATTTATAATTCTCTCCCATATCAAAAGTAAACCATTGAGGCATTACCGTTGTCGTCTTAGTCTGAAAGCAGGGGTCTGCATCTGTTATTCCATCCCAAAGTCGTGTCATATCATTCCCTTTTGTGACCTCATTCCATGAATGGCATTCATAAGAGTCGGTCGGTAAAGCCATCTTTCTGAACAAAGACTTATCACATTGTTCTTCATAAAGAGGAGTTTCAGTTACATACAATGTATCCGAAAGGTGCCCCCATCTATCCCTGACAAATATACCAAAATCTGTAGTAACAGCATCAAGACCACGTACATAAAAATCTCCACCTTTAGCTTCAGTATAATGCATATATACCTGTGTCCAAATACCCTCTGCTTGTTTTTTTATAACGCCCAGTCCAAGTTTCGCTTTTTCCGGATTATCAAAATTCACTCTGATACCGCCAAATGTTTCGGCAGAAACCAATGTTCCACGAACTTTCTGATAAGGAGGTGTATCAGGATTCACTTTCACGACTAACGGAGAAGACACAACCTCACCATAACTAACAGAATAAAGCTCAATATCATATTCCCCCTTAGTCGGGAAACCTTCCACTACCAAAGAATCTGTGTAGAAAGAAGCATTAACTGTGCGGACCATGTTATCAACCTTATAACTGGCCCTAACATATTTCAGATTCTGATCATCCGGTAAGTCATAATAGATAATTGCCGCACCAGGCAGATTCTTTACCGTTGCGTTCAACACCTGTGCCGGAGGCGTTGTACTTCCTGCCGGTTCATTCAAATCAGCATTATCAGCACAAGCAGCTAAAGCCACTCCTATATAAAGCAAACCATATTTATATAATTTCTTCTTCATAACGTCTTAAATTTAAAGTTTACCACCCATAATTCTGTACCAGATTTTTATTCGAATATAATTCTTTATCTAATATCGGCCAGAAATAGTTTCTTATTCTGAATTCTTGAGCATAAATCAATTGTTCTGTATAGTAATCCTCATTTGTACTATATTGAGTATTCCATCCTGTAATAGGCTTATTTTGTTCCTGATATGCCAACTTCCATCGACGCAAATCCCAGAACCTCTGAGCTTCAAAGGCTAACTCAATACCCCGTTCTTGCTGGATAATCTCACGTCTGCCGTCTACTGTTTCATATTTCTTGTTATTCGTGTATGTATCCCAACTCTCTTCTACTCCTTCCAAACCTGCTCTTTCTCTGATCAAGTCGACCCAGGTCAGAACATCTGTTTTAGAAGCACCACTCTCATTCAAAGCCTCGGCATACAACAAGTATAAGTTTCCTAATCTCATCACTGGGAATGGATAAGTAATCTTGGTAAACCCACTAGTCTGTCCTACAACACTTTTAAAGTGAACTAGTTTTTTAGGCCATATACCAGTTTCATTCCATGAGTTTGATATCTGATTAGCAGCAGACTGTCCTTGCTTACATTGTACATAAATCGGCTTCGTTTCATCCGTTACACCCTGACCGAACCAAACTGCACCGTCAAATCCTAAACTTGCATAGTAGCGAACTTCTCTGTCAAAATTGATACTGGCTGTTGTATATCCTTCTTTTATAAAGTATTTATCATCAGATGTTGCCTTTCTCAATTCTAAGCGATCATCATAGTTCCAGGTTTTATCTTCCGTGATAGGTACTCCATTTTTTGTGTAGAATAAATCAGCTATTTTCAGAGGAACAGCCAGATTACCACCAACACTTGCATTCCCTTCTTTTCCTGGTTCCAAACCGCGTGGAATCGCATGATCCTGCAATTGACCGATAATACTATTTGAATTAGCCCAGATAATTTCCTGATTCCATTTCTCTGTTACAATATTACGGATATTCATTTTTGCCCGTGTCTGATCAGATATAGTGTACTCAAGAGAAGTATATTTATATAAATCATGTCCCTGAGCCTTTAAAAATTCAATAGCTTGTTTACATGCTTCTGCTGCATCTATCCAACGTTGCTTCTTATCTTGTTCCGATTTGTTAGGATTAAAGATCTCAATGCCCCTTGAATCGGTATATCCTTTATAATCCGCGTTTCCATTAAATAAAGGACTGGCAGCAGTTACCATCACCTCTGCTCTTATAGCCATTGCAATTCCTTGAGTAATTCGTCCCAGTTCTTCCGCCTCATTCATTATCTTATCTGGTAAATGGTTGCTGTCGATAATTTCAGTCAATGTGTTAATCACATAATCAAAACATTCATCTATTGTATTTCTAAAGACCTTTACCTCTTCTTCACCAGCATTCACCGGAATATTCTGGTCCATAATAGGAATCGGACCATACATCCTGATCAACCAATAATGATAATAGGCTTTCAGAAAACGCACTTCAGCCGCCCAACGATCCTTTTCAGCCTGTGTCATATCAGGCACCTTCTGGATATTCTCTAAAAAAATATTACAGTCACTGATTCCCTGATATAAAGACTTGTTGTTTTGCTGATCGGCTCCCGTCCAGTAATCACAACGCGGTCTTGCCGAACTTTGCATATTATGTGAAATATACCAGGCATGCACGTGTGCTGCACTACGGAAAGACTCCGTAATATACAATTCATCACCACCGGCAATCGCAGGATTTGCCTCCAATAGTCCATGAGCTGGAAGATAGTAATAACAGGTAAACAGATATTTCTCTGCTTGCGCTCTCATTGTAAATGCATTATCGATTGTGGCGATATCATCCGGAACGATATCCAGAAATGAATCACAGGAGGATAAAACGATAATCAAACAATTCAATATTAATAATTGTAATTTTTTCATTTTATATCAGATTTAGAATGTTAAATTTAGTCCAACATTATATACTCTCTGCACAGGGTAACCTAAACCGGCACCTGCCATTTCAGGATCCCAAAGTTTAAACTTGCTGAAGCACAATAAGTTGTTTCCTGTAACATAGAATCGAAGATTCTTAATACCGACTTTATTAGTTACCTTTTCAGGAATCGTATATCCGATTTCTAACTGTTTCAGACGCAAGAACGAACCATCACGCATGAACCATGTGCTCGTTTTACTATTATTTTCAATAGAAGTCGGGCTTAATCTCGGCCACACAGCATACGCATCTCTATTATCTTCCGACCAATGACTATCTGCAATAAACTTAGCAAGTGCATTATGGCCTACCCTATTTCCTACAACTTTCGTATCAACTGTATTAAAATACGGAGAAACATTATTATAGTCAATCCAGAATGATTCTCTGGCCAATCCTTGGAAGAATACAGATATATCCCAATTCTTATATCCATAAGATGCACCAAAACCATATACAATTTCCGGCTCTTTCGGATATCCGATAGGTACTTGGTCGAGATCAGTAATCTTTCCGTCCTTATTTACGTCACGATATTTAATATCACCCGCACCATATTCTCCGAATTGTACAGGAGAGTTAGCCACTTCGTTATCGTCTACAAACAAACCTTCTGCAATATATCCCCAAGTTTGATTGGTAGGATAACCGACTTTTTGTTTCCACCATGCTCCCGGATATTCATAGTCTTCGTACACCATATATTCGCTAGTTGCATAAGTAAAGTTTCCTCTCAACTGCAACCATGATTTGTTTGCAAAATATTTATTATAGTCCAGTGATAAGTCAACGCCACTTCCTTTAGCTTCACCTAAGTTTGCATAAGGCTGCACCCAAAGTCCCATAGATGCCGGAATAGAAGCGCGTTGCTGCAAAATACTCTTACGGCGTTCTGTATAGTACTCGGCTGTCACATTCAAGTCATCAAACAGAGTAAATTCAAGTGCAAAGTTGGTCTTAGCAGATTTTTCCCATGTAATTTCAGGATCAGAATAACGTTTCACTGAGATACCATCACGATGATAATCAAAGTTATATCCGAAATTTGCTCCATATTTACTATCATTCATGTTAATATCGGACAGATACAAGAAACGCCCACTTCCGATAGCATCATTACCGACTATACCATAAGAAGCTCTCAACTTCAATTTTGACACAACACTTTTAAACGGGTCCCAAAAAGATTCATTAGAAACAACCCATGCCAGACCAGCAGAAGGGAAGAAGCCAAATCGTTTACTTTTATGAAAGCGTTCAGAACCATTATAACCAAAGTTGAACTCTGCAAAATAACGATTATTATATGCATAAGTGAAACGACCGGATAAACCGACATTGCGATAAGGCAAAGATGCCTGAAGCGAGCCTGCATTTGGCTGAAGATTATTTCTCAACTGATAAACCAACAATCCGCCTACTCCGTGTTTTCCAAAGTCACGATTATAATTCAATGCTGCTTCAATATACATATTGGCTGTAATGCTTTTGCCTCCCGGATCATAAATCAAATACTCCGAACCTTCATCCGGATTGATAATATCAATAGCATAATCACCAGTCAGATAATCATAATTAGTCATCTTATAATAATACGGATTCAGCTTACGTGAAACATCATAACTGGAAATACGGGAAGTATTGAACAATAAGCGGGCGGATAAACCTTCTGTCAAGAATTTCAAGTCTTGCTTTACTTCAAACTGTGCACTCAAGTTAGAACGTCCTGATTCTTTATATCCTCTTACCATTTCTGCATATGGATTCAGATACTGTCCATTTTCAGCATTACCAAACAAAGTATGCTTAGTGTATGCATGAGCCTCATCTTTGGGATATTTGGCAGGAAACAATACCGGGTTACTTTTCATAATCAGATTATACATAGCAGAACCACCATACAATGGACCATTATAATCATCAAATACACCACTTAAACGAACAATCAATTCTGTAGTTTTAGTAGCATTAATATTCACATTAGAGCGAAGAGTATAAACTCTCTGTTTAATATTATTATTAAAATTACTATTCTTATCAACCTCCAGAATACCATTATCCTGACTATAGGAAGCTGCCACATAATAACGTGCCACATCGCCACCACCTGTAATATTCAAGTTTACACGCTGGTTCATCGTAAAGTCCTTCAATAATTCCTTTCTCCAGTCCGTAGCCGGATAAATCACAGAACCGGAGCCAGATACAGTATTGTCTATTTTCTCTTCGGAGTACATCAACGGCGCTAACGGATTACGTGTCAAATAGGCCTCATTGTGCAGACGCATATAAGTAACAGGATCTGCCAACTCAATCTCCTGAGTTGGAGCAGATATTGAATTCTCAACTCTCAAGCTTAATCGCGCCTTACCTTTCTGACCTTCTTTTGTCTTGACCAAGATAACTCCATTCGCACCACGAGCACCGTAAAGCGCTGTAGCAGTAGCATCCTTCATAATAGAAAAACTAGCGATATCATCAGGCTGCAAACGGGCTAAGTCAGTAGAAGTCAATTCAATACCATCAATTAAGATTAAAGGGTCCTTTTTATAACCGAAAGTAGTAACACCACGAACGAAGAAAGAAGCATCATCTACACCGGGTTCACCTGTTCTTTGATAAGAAATCACACCAGCAATACGTCCGGCAAGTGCATTGGTCAAGTTACTCGACGGAGTTTTCAGTTCTGCAACTTTTACCGTTGAAATAGCTCCGATAACGCTTTCCTTTTTCTGTGTACCGAAAGCCACAACCTCAACTCCCTCCAGCATCTGGGAATCTTCATACAAGATTGCATTTATCGTTGTTTCACTCCCTACTGTTTTAGTCAGTTTCACATAACCGACATAACTAAATTCCAGAATAGCGCCTTTAGAAACGTTAGCTAATGTATAATTACCATCCAAATCAGTCACGACTCCGGTAGTCGATCCCTTCACCAATACAGACGCACCAATAATAGGTTCTCCATCTGTACCCAAAACCTTACCTTTAATCGTCATTCCTTTCTTTTGCTGCTGAACAGTCTGGATATCGTCAGCTGCATACACAACAGATACAGAAAGAAAAGAAAAAGCTGCCAGACATACGCCGGCGATCCATAGCCGCCTTTTCAGGCATGCACTTAAATCTCTTGTTTTTGTTTTCATAATTATTAATAAAAAGGTTATTTCATTTTCAACATTTCAATACCAGCCATCAGAAATGCACCAACACCATACACTTCGGTCATGTCTTTAGTGACTTGTTCGGGAGCAGCGCTGACAGGCTGAACATATCCAAGCATACCATCCTCATGAACATAGCTCTTCAATGCTTTCCATCCCTTTTGAGCAGCTTTCTTGTACTTCTTACCTTTCAGTATCCCCTGATTAATTCCCCATCCCAAACCATAGACAAAGAACCCGGAAGCACTGTTTTCCGGCGAGGGATACGATTCAGGATCAAGCATACTCGCATGCCAAGAACCATTCTTATCCTGGCATTTGATGACGGATGAAGCCATCTCTTTGTAGATATTCAGATAATAATTATAAGTCGGATGCTCTTTGGGAAGTGTTTGTAATAACAAAGGCAGTCCGGCAAATACCCAACCATTACCTCTACCCCAAAACACTTTCTCACCATTCTTCTCCTTTTTCGGGATGTACCTTCTGTCACGGTAGTACAATCCTGCATCAGCGTCATATAAGGAATCTGTAGCTTCTCTAAACTCACGGTCCATAAAATCCAAATAGTTTTTTTCAGGATGCAGTTTGTTCAACTGTCCATAGACAGGAGGAGCCATAAATAAAGCATCACACCATGACCAACGCTCCGACCAGTTTTTTGCACCCAACCATAAACGAGCTTTCGAAGGCTTAGCCACTATCGAATCTACACGTGCGATAGTAGGCTGAATCATTACCGGATCATGATACTTCTCATACATACGGATATACATCTGTGCTATCACAAGATCATCCGCATGGTAGAGCCTTTTCAAGAATCCCCAACGATGCTTTTTCCCAATCTGCATCAGAAAGTCATAATAGCGGGAATCTTGTGTGTAGTCTGCCCATTCCACCATGCCACGAAACAAAACGCCATTAGTCCATGCAAGATCATGATGCTTTACTTTCGTCTGATGATCGATCTGCCACATGGCAACTTTGTCGATTAATGCGCGGTCCTGGTCTTTCTTACTTCTAGCATCAACAGTCGTAAAGACTGCAAACAAGGTTAAAATCAAAATTAGTGTCTTTCTCATAAGTATAATATATAGTTTTGCTATTTAGTTGTTATTTTAAAGAATTGCAAATCTCTGTGTTCATCTTCTTCAATTTTGACTCATCGAGTTTTATCACTTTACGGTCATAAGTCATTAAACCATTTACTTCAACTTCAACATCAGTAGTTTGTGTATAGACAGCTGCAGAAAATCCACGGGAAATCATATCTTTCAGTATTCCGGCATATTTCAGATATTCTGCTGTAGCTTCTGCGGAAGTATTGAACTGGATATATCCCCAATTACGATTCGGCTCCCAGAGATGATCTTTCAACACCAGGCCGATACCTCCGTATTCGCCTAAAACAGTAGCCCTTTGCGCATCATACAGAAACATTTCCGGTCCCGGATAGTGATGCAGATCAAGCATATCACCACATGTATAATGATTGCCTCCACTTGCCGGATTTACCAACCGGGAAGGGTCATATTGCTTTGTCCATTCGGCAATTTCCCGTGTCTTGAATTGTCCCCATGCTTCATTGAAAGGTACCCAAGTACCAATACAAGGATAAGAATAAAGACAATCAATCACTTCCTTCCATTCTTTACGATACGTCTCTTCCGATTCAGCAGAACGAGTCAACTCCGTTCCCTCAAAATATTTTCGGTTTTGCCACTCCGGGCTTTTATCTCCACTAGGCATATCCTGCCATACGATAAGCCCTATCTGGTCACAGTAAGTATACCAACGTGCAGGTTCTACTTTGATATGTTTACGAATCATATTGAAACCAAAATCCTTAGTTTTCTCAATGTCATAGCGTAGAGCTTCATCTGTAGGAGCCGTATATAATCCGTCCGGCCACCAGCCCTGATCTAAAGGACCAAACTGGAACAAGTCTTTATTATTCAACTGTAAACGCACAATACCATGTTCATCTCTTTTCATCGAATACTTGCGCATAGCAACATAGCTTTTTATTTGATCCACCAGTTTCCCCGCAGAAATCAAAGATACTTCCATCTGATACAGAAAAGGACTATCCGGCGACCAGAGCTTTGCATCAGCAGGCATGGGAATCTCAACCGGCAAACCATTTATAGAGGTTCCCATAGCCACCAGATGCTTTCCATCAAACACTTTTACCTCCAGCCTATCCGACTGTCTATTGCTATCCGTTTCAACTTTTACCTTTATCTTATTTGTATCTATGTCGGGAGTTGTCTTTACACCTGCAATATAATGCTCGGACACCGGTTCCAGCCACACAGTCTGCCATATACCGCTTACCGGAGTATACCAGATGCCACGAGGGTTACTAACTTGCTTTCCCCGAGGTTGAAATCCTTTATCTGTAGGGTCCCAGACTTTAACCGTCAGGGTATTCGTTGATTTCTCCAAAGCTTCAGTCACATCAAAAGTAAACGGAGTAAAACCACCGGTATGTTCACCTACTTTTATATTGTTTACCCACACTTCAGTTTTCCAATCTACTGCGCCAAAATGGAGCAATACTCTCTTGCCTCTCCAACTGGAAGGAATATTAAATACACGTTGGTACCATAATTCTTTTTCCATCCCCAAAGTTTTTCCTACACCGGAAAGACTTGATTCAATAGCAAAAGGAACTAATATCTTTCCATCAAACGTAGTCGGAGCAGATTGTCCTAAAGGTAATACGGCATAGTTCCATAGCCCATTCAGATTCTGCCAATCCGAACGTTCCATAATAGGACGCGGATATTCCGGCAATACATTATTCACATCGACCTTTTCTGCCCAAAAAGTTCTGATTTTATCTCCCGCAGGTTTCCACTGCGCCAATAAAATTTGAGAAGAGAATAAAAGAACTGTACCCAAAAGTGTTAAATGTTTGATCATATATAATTAGATTATTGTTTCGACTGATTGACACAGGCAAAATTAGCGGATGAGATAGTTTTTGGGTAATATAAATATCCCAATAAATCGCAATAATGTCTCAAATAGAAGAAAGAATAGCAAATCTATACCAAATGAAACAGGAATGAGATAATTGTTTCATATACCACATAAAAGCACATAAAATATTGCAATAAAAAAAGAGGCAGATAAGCTATATATACGCAATATGCAGGATCTATATGCCCTGTACATTGTGTATATATGCGCAATGCAACGGGGATATATATCCTGCATGTACGAGATACTATCTAACCGGCAAAGTCTTTCGGCAATACTCCAAACTGTTTCT
Source organism: Bacteroides sp. MSK.20.82 (assembly GCF_019052485.1). Lineage (NCBI taxonomy): Bacteria > Pseudomonadati > Bacteroidota > Bacteroidia > Bacteroidales > Bacteroidaceae > Bacteroides > Bacteroides sp. MSK.20.82. Next base: position 222,032 of record NZ_JAHQUN010000003.1, on the reverse strand, counting down.
GGAAACATTTAGAAAAATAGGAAGGCGAGTTAAAACCTACCATATAACAAATCTCATTCACACGCCCATTCCCCTCTTTCAATAATTGGGCAGCTCGTTTCAACCTTTCCAGCCGCAAGTATTCATTCGGGCTCAGATCAAGTACTCCTTTTATTTTCCGATAAAAATTAGAGCGACTCATATTCAATGAATCGACTATATCATCCATACTAAAATCAGGATTATGAAAGTTACCCTGAATGATTTCATTTAGTTTTTTCATAAATTCTTCATCAGCTTTTGTCAAAGCCATCGTATTGGCCGCAACAAAAGGCGATTGTGCAAAAGCCTGACGCAGTTTCTCACGACTATTAATCAGATTGGCGATGCAAGCCTGTAGATATTCAACAGAGAAAGGTTTTTCAATATACGCATCCGCCCCTAATTCCAATCCCTCTATCTTAGATTGAATATTTGTTTTAGCAGTAAGCAGAATCACCGGAATATGACTATAATCCAGTTTAGACTTAACCACCTTGCACAACTCAAATCCATCCATACGAGGCATTACAACATCACTTACCACCAATGTGACTTCCTGATTATCCAGCACTTCCAATGCTTCCAATCCATCTTTTGCAGTCAAAACGATGTAATTATCTTCCAATTGACGAACAACAAAAGACAGCATATCCTGATTATCATCCGCTACCAGTATTACAGGCCTATTTGTCTTACTTTCCCCCTGTTCTATCCGACGTTCTACCGTTTTACTCTCTTCCACAGATTTATGTTCTGAAGCTAGTTTTATCACACTATCCTGTTCTACAGGCAGCGACAAACAAAAAACGTTGGCTTCTTCACTTTCCAACATCGTCAAGTTTCCCCGATGCAATTCAGCCAATGAACGCGAAAGAGCCAATCCAATTCCCGTTCCGGTAGTAACTTTACCATCTTCCTTCTCATTGAAGCGAACAAAAGGTTTAAAAATCTCTTCCTTCATTTCATTCGGGATAATAACTCCGTCATTCACAGAACGAATATAAAACATCTTATTTTCTCCCGTCCCATTTATTTCCAAGTACACATGCACATACGTTTCTGCATATTTCACAGCATTATTCAGCAGATTACTAACAATTTTAGTAAATGCCTCCTTATTTACATGAGCATAGAAATCCTGTACCGGTACATTTAGAATGAAATCCAATTCTCTTTGCTTCGCCAAAGAAGTAAAACGTTTATGAGTTTCTTTCAATACCTCCGTAATATTACATTCAGCAAAGTTCAATCGGAAACCCTGACTCTCCGTCTTGCGGAAATCCAACAATTGGTTCGTCAGACTTAGTAGCCGTTCTGTGTTCTGCTTCATTATATTCAAGTCTTCACGCGTCTCCGAGTCCACTGACTTTTTCAAAAGAATATTTTCCAACGGACCATTAATCAACGTCAAAGGAGTACGTATCTCGTGTGCTACATTAGTGAAAAAATCTATTTTGGCATTATACACTTCCCGTTCCTTTTCCTGCTCAAATTTCTCCATTTGACGACGATGTTTTCTATTGGTGCGACGCTTAAAATAAAGAACCAAATAGACAGAACATCCAATAATCAAAAGTACATAAATGCAATAAGCCCAAACAGAAAGATAAAAAGGAGGTAGAATCTGGATACTTAACGAGATTTCATTACTATTCCATACACCATTGCTATTGGCGGCCTTTACCCGAAATATATAATGACCATAACGCAGATTAGAATAAGTTATCAGCGGGCTTTCGCCTACAGATAGCCACTCATCGTCAAATCCTTCTAATTTATACTTCAATTTATTCATTCTCGGAGCTTGATATCCTAGAGCTGAAATACGAAAAGAGAAGGAGTTCTGATCAGCCCGAAGTACTATCTTATCAGAGAAAGTTATACTCTTTTCCAAAGGAGAATTTGGTTCATCTGCATACACTTCCTTATTAAACAACAGAAAATCAGTTATTACTACTGTAGGAAGATTCTTATTCTCTGAGAAATCTTTAGGATTAAAAGCGATAAAACCGTCAATCCCCCCAAAGTAAATCATTCCATTCTCATCTTCAAAACTAGAGCGATAGTTGAACTGATCTCCCAACAAGCCATTCGCAGTAGTATACACTTTCATAGCCTCAGTATTTGGCTGGAAACAAACCAGACCATTATTGGTTGTCAGCCATAGCTGCCCTTCTTTATCTTCTACAATCTGATAAACAACATCACTAGGCAATCCATTAGTAGAGTTATAACTCGTAAAAGTCTCCGACTCCGGATGAAATATACAGAATCCTCCCCCTTGAGTCGTCAACCAGATTTGACGATGGGAATCTTCAAAAACACTCGATACTTTATTATACGGAAGACTTGTATTATCTTTATCATCATGCACATAGTTCTTCCATTTCCGATCGTTCACATTATAACAATATACTCCGTTAGCATAAGTTGCCAACCAGATATTACCGGCAGAATCTTCTTTTATATCATATATAAATTTCCCGTTTAGTTCCGGTATGCGATCAAAGTCATCCGATTGCTTATTGTATCGTACCAACCCAAACATAGTTCCCAAATAAATATCACCTGTAGCTGTTTTACAGATTGCAAAAATGCTATTATCAATCAAAGAACGGGGAGAATCATTTTTTTGATATGTTTTTAAAACAACACCTGAACGGGTGTCTATCACCTTTAGCCCCTTAGAGAATGTACCTACCCAAAGTTTATCATCCACTAAACAAAGCCCATGTATATTCGTAAATCCTGCACTAGGAGCAAAAAAAGAAAAGTCTTTCGTTTTCAGATTGAAACGATTTAATCCACCATCCTCAGTACCAATCCATAATATACCTTGACTATCCCGACAAAATTCACGTACCCGCTTACCATGCAGACTATTTTCTATTCCTTTCGGATAATACTTCTCAAAATAAGTATACGAACGAGGATAGTAATTTACTCCTCCAAAATATGAACCAATCCATATCCCATCTTCACGGTCCTTACAAAACGAATAAATAGCATTGTCTGATAAAGAATAAGGATCATATTCGGAACTACGCAAATGCGTATACTTTTCCGTACGAAGATTATAAATATAAACACCTGATTCCGTCCCTATCCACAACTCATTATCAGTATAGACAAGTAGAGTCCGACAATAAATAGCCTCATTATTCTCATCTTTCAGCAACAGGTCCCTCAATTTGCCCGAAGTCAAATTCAGTTCTTTCACCCCTCCTTTTAAGGAACTGATATATAAACAATTGTATGCCCCTAATACTATTTTACTAACAACATCATCATTATAAGTTTCTTCATTATCAACAGGTGACAGATAGGGGTGAAGAGTTTTCAAATTATCTTTCGAATAAAATAGTCCATCTCCGTAGAATCCAATCCATATAGTACCGCTATTATCAACTGTCAAACATTTCACGTTAGTAGAGACCAATGAATGTTCTGTCAAAATATAGTTCCGTAAACTTTGTTCTTTTAAGTCATAACAAAATAGATTTTGCGCCTCCGAAGCTATCCAGATACGTCCTTGCCTGTCCCCTGAAATCATGGCAACAGCGCGTTCTATCCTTGTATTTCTATCACTTAATTCTACAAAATGACGAAAAGTATCTTTTTCAGGATAGTAGATATATACTCCTACGTCTGTCCCTATCCATATATTTCCCTCAACATCTTCATAAAGAGAAGTCACAAAATTATTACCGAGACTTCGCGGATTGGTTCTATCATATTTAAAATGCCGGAACGATACACCATCATATCTGTCCAATCCATCTTTTGTACCAAACCACATAAAGCCTTTCGAATCCTGCAAGATAGCACTTACTGTATTTTGCGACAATCCATTCTGGCTACTAAGACTCTTAAAATAATAATTCTCATCTACGGTCTGTGCACGGCAAATAAGACCAATTATTAAGGCAACAAACGTTATAATATTTTTTTTCATATATTCAGTTTTATAAGGCTCCTTTATTCAACTAATCAAATGTAGACAAAATAACAACTGAATAATAGAAAATATGTCCCAATGAATAGAAAAATAGTCCTATTTTTCTATTCGGATACGCGCATCCACCGCTATAACCGCCTTCTCAGTGGCCAGGAGCGGGTTTATATCCATTTCTTTAATTTCTGTTGCAAACCGGAGCAAGGTAGACAAACGAACGATAATCTCAGCAAATTTATCCTCGTTTACTCCTTTTTGTCCACGTGTTCCCTGGATAATTTTATAGGCACGCAAGGAGCGAATCATTGAATAAGCCTCTTCATAAGAAAGGGGCGCCAAGCCGGAAGATACATCTTTCAAAACTTCCACAAAAATGCCCCCCAAACCGCAAAGTACCACGTGCCCGAACTTTTCTTCATATTTTGCACCAATAAAAAGTTCCGTGCCTTTGAGCATAGGTTGAACCATGATCGCTTTTGCATCGGGAATCTGCATCATACGGTCAAATTCAAGTGCCAGATGCTGTTCCCCTTTAATGTTCAGTACTACGCCGCCGACATCCGATTTATGTACAGGACCTACTACTTTGGCTACTACCGGGAATCCACATCGACGGGCAAAATCCACGACTTCCTCCTTTTTATTGGAAACAAATTCATCGACCAATGAAATACCGGCTGCGTGCAGCAATGCCTGCACATAATGAGGTTCGATGTATCCATTCTCCGGGATGGAATCAATGATACGACGGATTCTCGGTACATCGACTCCGAACAGTTCAATCTCAGGCACCGCCGGCTTCGGGGCGTTGACAATACGGGACAGTGCAGTTCCCAAAGTCACTTCGTCGGAAAAGTTCACGTGTCCTTTGGCAAGGAATGCCGCCACTTCCGCTCCTGCTGTATTGATGGAGGGAAGAACAGGGAATATAGGCTTATGACAGGTCTGCATCTTTTCATGAAGGACATCGTACATTTCAAACATGGTCACCAGTCCGGGGGTGCCGAAGATAGCCAGGATAGCATCTATATTGTCTAATTTTTCTTCGCAATAGTCGATGCAGATACGCAAATGATCCGGTGTACCGGTGGCAAGGATGTCAATCGGATTTCCTACGGAAGCTCCGGGAAAGAGTTGGGCTTTCAGTTCTTCCGCCAGTTCACCTTCCAGCTTAGGGACATTCAGTCCGCCTTTGCTCAAAGCATCCGTCAGCATTACTCCCGGACCTCCGGCATGAGTAATGATGGCAAAGTTCTTCCCTTTCAGTTCGGGGAGGGTGAAGATACAACCAACGGTAGTCAGCTCTTCGCGGGAAAAGCAACGCACGATTCCGGCTTTACGGAACAGCGCCTCTACAGCCGAATCGGAACTGGCAATCGCTCCTGTATGTGAAGAAGCCGCCCGACTTCCGCTTTCCGAACTTCCTGCTTTTATCGCTGCAATCTTACAACCTTTCCTTATTAATGAAGAGGCATGGAAGAGCAATCTGTCCGGATTGTGAATACTTTCAATATAGAGTAACTTGATACGGGAATCTTTCTCCGGATCAAAATTCTCGTCCATAAATTGCAGCACATCTTCCACACCAATCTGCTTGGCATTTCCTACCGACCAGACAGAATTGAACTGCAATCCTTTTGTCACCGCACTTTCAAGAATAAAGACCGCCGTAGCACCGGAGCTGGAGATCAGATCGACTCCTTTTGAGTTCAAGTTCGGAATAGGCTGGCTGAAGACGCTATGATGCCATGTATTCATCAGTCCGATGCAGTTCGGACCAATCAGTGAAGCACCGTATTTGTTGACAGTTTCCAGTATACGTTCTTCCAACAGCGCTCCTTCGCGTGTCTCTTCACCAAATCCGGCAGAGAGTATGATAAATGCCCGCGTCTGCTTCTCGCTTGCCAGTGTCTCTACTATATCTGGACACATCACAGCCGGAACAGCCAACACAGCCAAATCGGTATCAGGCAATTCTTTTACATCTGCAAAGGCAGGAACTCCCTGCACTTCTGTCTCCTTCGGGTTCACAGCCCGGAGTTCTCCCTGATAACCTCCGTTTATCAGATTCTTCAATATAGCGCCACCCGGCTTATGTACATTATTCGAAGCCCCTACTACAACTATACTCTCGGGACGAAGCAACTGGGTTGTTATCATATCATACACTGGTTTTCGTTTAAACTAGGATACAAATATATTCTTTCCTGCGAGAAAAAAGAAAGAAAAAGAGGAGAATTATGGGTGGAAGTTTTTAGAAACAGAAGAAAACATTTGGGTTATGCTATCATAAGCTAACTTTTTGGTCAGTTCATGTTCATTCACTACAATCCTGTTATTTCCATAGCTCTATCTTGATATCAATCAATTACTGTTTTTTTCTAAAAGAAAAGAAGACAATATCAAGGTTCAATATAGTTGTTATTAAAATGAAAGACAGCACTAGTAGAATTAACTGAAATGCCCTAATATAGTTAACTTTATTTAGCCAATCCATATCAGGGCAAACAGAAACGGCATAAACTTTACTTATACAAATACGATTGAGGCAAATTAGTAACAAATTGAATCATTTGCAGATTTCGGTTTAAAAGAAAAGTATCCAAAGCACATCCTAGTTCTTTAAGGTAAATATTTTCCTTAATCTTATTTTTCGAGGGATAATATAGCTGATATCCTTTAATTCTATCAAATCTCAGGAGACACGTGTGAAATTCACTCCACAATTAGTATCTGGTACGCATTTATCACGTACTTCCTTTCTTATTTTTTGAAAATCTTCTTCATAGTCAAAATCCAGACTGTAATTGCCTTGTGTATCATAGAAGTAAGCAAACTTATAACCATTATCAGCTATCATCTCACCTAAATCAAACTCAATTTTAAACCATTTTTATTCTTCCAAAAAACAAACATTGCTCCTTTCTTAAATTGGAACGAAATTTCCTTTTTATATAAAGATAAATGCTGCAAAAACTCTTCCCGACCTGATACATTTTTATATGCCGCCTTATCAAAGTCATCAAATGATAAAAATGTGTCATCATTAACTTCATTCGTTATTTTCCAACAATAGTTCCAAAGTTCATTCACAGTAGGGTACTTCAAATTCGCACGAAAATACATCTTTACTTGACTGTATAAATCAAATTTAAAGTCATAATCAGTAGAAGTATCATATAAAGCTATACTTTTACAACTATATAGGACTAATAATAGTACGATTAATAAAATCCTAATTATCGGTTTCATTTATGATATAAATTAAAGATTTATAGGAATATTGCAAAATCTAATATACTCTCACTAAAAATCTTCTTCAGTTGTTGCTTCGCACTATTCTTCAAACCATTTATAGCGATGCTTATCCATCGCATATCCAGCTACTTCACCATTAGGATATATGTCGTATATACTGTCATTTACAAAAAAATGATACCAGCTACCAAAAGGGAAATATGCTGTAAATTCTTTATTCCAAACAATCCCTTGAATAGTATCAGGCATTTGAATAGTAGGTGCAGGCACATAACAAATGGAGTCGTAAAATAAATCATATAATTTGTGAACATATTCATGTGGAGACGTATCTTTCAATTTAATAGGTTGTTGTGCAGTGCTAAGATAAAAACTCATTCTTCCATGAGGAGCAATGAAATATAAACCGGGAGAATATTCATGAAATTCACCAAAATACCTATTGACTTCTACATCTGCCATAAGTGGCATTGAATATTCTCCGTTTTTTATTATAAAGCTACCATATAAATCAGGATTCAATCCTATCAAAAGACTAGAATCCGATTTATTATAGACAGACATATTTAATGAAATCTTATCAGGCGAAGAAAACTTTTCAGACTTCCCTTTTTCTCCATGAACACTTATATCATAAATTGCAATATCAATTACAGCGGAATCTTTATCTCCACCATTAAAATATCGTAAATTAGGATATTCCCAAATTTTAGTTCCATATTCAATTTGCTCAAAAGCAGATTTACCCGATTCCTTGTCTTTTACATATATCCAAATCCGTTGATCAATTTCGCGAGAATCAGGCATATCATCCTGAGACGATATGCCTAATAGTCTACTAATTTCCTTTTCACTTAGTCTCTTTTTACCTTCCAGATAAAAAAGAATATATTTATCTTTATATCTCATAGCATTTGTAGGCAAAATTAACCTAAGTTCATCCCCATTTTGACCAGTATCAAACCAAAAGCCACTTTGCTTAGGCCACATACTATATACATGAGTTTTTCTAGAATCAAACTGAGAAACTTTTAAAGTCTTCCCACAATCAGGATAGAAATCTATCACTGATTTTACATGTTCCAAAAGTATAGGATCTATACTATCGTCATTTGCCCCCTGACAGGCAACTGCCAGGGGAATAGTCAATACTATTGATACATATATCAAAGAAATAATCACTTTTTTTCTCATTATCATCTTAATTGTTGAAATATATATCGCATTAAATCATTCATGGAATTAACTTTAATAGAATATGTGCTATTGTTTTGATCAGTATAATTAATAATATTATCTTTATAATAAATACCATATCGTATATCTCTCAGCAATCTAGCATTATCCATATCCTCAGGTGAAGCAAAGGGATTATAAGGATGAGAATGGATATCTATTATTGGTATAAAGGTAGGAAATAAAGCCTCTTGCACTTTAGTTAATCCATACATACTTGAAACTCTATTCCTATTGTTATTTGTACCTAATATAAATGTTCTCTTTCCATCCATATAACCTCCCTTAAGAGTCCATTCCACACTTGTATTATCCGCAACAAATAAAAAAACATTAGCAGCATTATATACCGAGTTTGTCGTAGTGTAAAGCTTACGATCCCAATAGTCTCTCCCCTTTTCCCCTTTACTCGCCGTTAATCCCTGCAACATAGATTTATCAAACACCCGAATACTTTTCCAATTTGGATCAGGCTGCGTCGCTTTTTGAGAGGAATTAATACCACTTGCATATAAAACATCTACTATCCTATCAGTCTTACGCATCAAGTAAACTGCTCCATTTGCATTTACAACATAATCATCTTTTCCATCAGGGTCAATTCGTATTATTGGACTATTTTTACAGTAAGCATATAACCCCAAAGCAGGATATTTTTCTCCTGAAGGATCTACTGCATGCCATCTTCCCAACGAAGCATCATACATTCTCGCCCCATAATCATACCAATCCAAACCATTATCTCTGTTCAGTTCCTTGCCGTTATACTTATAAGGCTGAACATTATTAGACAATGATGAAGAAAGCAACCCTCCGAATGGATAATAGTCATTCACTTCCTCCACCGTACCATTTTGAGCGACAACCACACGATTATTACCTTGATGATCCTGAATAAAGTAATGAAATTGATTATTCGAAACGGTAATGTAACCATCTTCTGTCAACACCTTTATCAACACACCATTTTCATAGATCGCATTGCCACAATAGTCTGTTATGGTAGTGGCGTTTCCTGTCTTATACGTAGTACGGAGTTTTGTTCCATCAGCCGCGTAGAGGTAAGAAATACTGTTACCACCTTCAAACTGCACCTTCTCCGGCAAATTTAAACAATTGTATTGAATGTCAGCTATCTTTTTATTCAAATCTTTCGTCAAATTACCATTTACATCGTATTCATATTCTATCTCTTTACTTGCGCCATCCTTGAATTCCATACCGTTACCGAATACATGGCCCGTAGCATTGTCGTTGACAGACTCCAATTGGTTACCGTTGTAAACCAAGTTTAAGTTATCAATCAAGCCATAGCTCATTGTATTGGTTTGCCCGTAGCGGAGTAAACCGAGGATGTTTCCGTTCTTGTCATAACCCGTTACCTGTTCATTGAAACGATTCAAATTATTGCTTAATTGCTCTCCTTCACCGTAAATGGCATCTTTCAAGCGAGAAAAGCCGTCATATGTAAACTTATAGCCACGTAATCCGGCCTCACTTCCCGAATGCCAGATCATACTACTGATATTGCCATTATAACAGGGAACACCTACTCCATCAACATAGTGTAACGTTTGAGAAAAGTGCTGACTTTCGATTCCAGTCAGCCAGCCACGGATATTATAGGATAAACTCTCAGACACCTTATCACCATAATTCCTGCCAGTCAGACGCCCCAATGCATCGTATACATAAGTGATTTTATCGGTAAAACGCCCGTTCCAAGTATTGGCTTTCGTTAGTAACCTTGCACGATCATCGTACGTATAAACGGTTTCAAGGATATCCGTACCAATGTTATCCTGCTTTCTCAAGACATTACCTGTGAAATCATAAGCTGTATGACGATATCGCAAACCCTTTTCAGGATAATGACAGAGCGTTTGAATGACACGGCTACGATCATCGTAGTAGATTGTCTCTGTCAGCCAGTCATCTGTGCCAAGCAAACGTGTTTTCGTACTTGTGGTCAACCCCGAAGGATACAGAGTATACGGCGTATCATAGCCAACGGCTGCTACAAACGGATGAGCAGTCACATTCTCCGTTGGTTTGTAATTGTCATATACCGTATATTGCAATGGAGTGCGAGTTCCCGAAGGAAGATAATGCTCATTTTCCCAAGCGGCCAATTGCAGTTCGCCGCACGTTTGCTCTGCCGATAAAAGTATTTCACCGCTTTCTATTACACGATCATGAGAATCATAGAGAAAATAGCTCCATTTTTTTGTATCGGCAGTCCGGCGTGTTCCGTCCTGGCTCAAAACCAGACGGTCACGACAGTCATAAACCATATAAATGGGAGCGCAACCCGGGAGACGTTTGGAAATCATCCGGTTCAGTTTATCATATTCATAGCTGTATGCTAAGCTATGCAGCACGGAGATATCCGTCGTACCGGCCTCCGCCAGCCGATGGCTGGCTTCTGGAGGCAGTACATAACGGAGACAATTGCGGTCATCGTACACATAGTAGGTTGCCAAGCTATCTTCACCGTTGACAGATACAGTCAGAAGAGTTCGTTCATTGGAGTCGGTATAGGTTTTACTCCGATGCCCATCTTCGTCTGTTTCAACAATGACTTCCAGTTTCCCCGCTCCATAGAATCCTGAAGCGATCAATGAGCCGCTGGAAGAAACCTTATAGCACCTTACCTCATTTGTACTGTTCATCCCGTAAGTCACACGGACACTCTTATCACTGGTATGCCACGCCTTGCCTGGTCCCATCTTCCGGGAAACACGCATCAGTGGACTATCCTCATATTGAGTCAGATTATAAGCATATGCCTGTTCTCCCGTACCGTAGACACTCCAACGCTCCGGGGAAAACTTATCAAAGGCACCGTTGTTACCGGTCTTTGCATACGGAAGGTATTCCTTCTCTACTTGACCCATCATATTGTAGGTATAAGAAAGTACCAGATCCGCATTACCCCCAGGACTGCCGCCTACCTGTATCTCCTGTTCTTTACGGCCAAAACAGTCGGTATAGACAATATCACTGACAATTCGTGCCCCACCGCTACCCGTTTGGCTACTCGCATCCATATAAGTTCGCTCTGCCGTATAATTACGTGTTTTCGTATAACCTGTCGCTTGCTGCCCGTTCATGAAAAGGGAAAACGACAGCAGACAGAGTATTGACAAAGTTCGTTTCATCTCTATTGTTTTCATATTCTGTATCTTGTTTTATTAGTTATTAAGCTTGTTGTACTCATACGTTTTTAAAATATTACCATATTGGTCTTCCACTTTGATAACTCGTCCGGCAGCATCGTAAGTGTAATACTCTACATTTCCGCTCTGGTCAAATCGGGCATACACCGTACCGTCAGGATTATAAGAAGTGGCCTTAAAATTTGCTCCTTCAGGGACCAATGCCATATAAGAACCTTGAGTATTGGCAGTTACAGAGGTTATGTCTGTGTATTTACTTAGGTCAATATCATATATTTTCAATTTAGAAGAAGAAACGCTCTCAACGGTATATGGAACCTCACTTCCTGCATGGGTGATGCTTCCTGAAGCAGTTGCATTTCCGTCCAAAATATACAATCGCAAGTTTTTCATACCGGAAGCCGGAGTTAATTTGGGGAGATAAGCAAATTTGTATTTATCTACTTCACCATACAATCCGTACAAGTAATCGAATAATGATAGTCCATCAAATTGCATCATTGCCTCCATTGCACTTATAAATTGTCTCAAAATCTCAAACTTTGGATAGAGTCCTATCATCCGTTCATATTCTTGTTTAAACACATTAAATAAATCATAACATACAATATGTTCATAATAATATCTCGCCTGACTCAAATCCGGCTTACTTTTCACTATTTCTTCAGCAAATGAAGCTATAAAGGAATGGTCTTGCGAGTTCAGAAAGCGAAGAAAATGCTGATTATCCACTTCTTCTTTAAGTACTTCTATTCCTGACGCAAAAGTCCGTTGTTGTTTTCTCAAATAATTGATAGCAAATTTAAGATCAGCCTCATCTATCGCCTTTCCCACTCCCTTATATTTATCACTTGCCGTAGTTCCTATTACATCACACTCCAGTAACAGTTTCCCATAGCTGTCGTAAACACGGCTCTTCCGTTCTGTCCTCCCGTTGGTTTCCACCCACATCTTTGAGGCATATCGATAAGAAGCTTCTGTAGTATAGTTACTTTCCCCATGACTAAACAGTATTGTATCAACTACGCTCTGAGCATAAGCTTCCGGCATATCAGGAACATAAGTCAATACCTCAACTGGAGCTATGAAACCAATTTTTGATTCTCTGTCAACCTGATAGCGACACACAGTCTCATGTACTAATTTTTCATCAACAAGGATAAGTGACTTCACAACAGGCGAAAGAAAATTGGCTTCTTTCATCATAACAAAGACAGAATCTGCAGTGTCTGCCATATCCATCGCACGCTTCAGAACTTCAGTCCGTTCAATACCATCAGAGCCAATACGAATGACACAGGTGGGATACATCGACATCGGATTATCATAATAATATTTCGTCCGAGAATACGGAATATTTTCGTCACTTCTGTATTCTACTTCTTCTTTTAGAGCAGTTCTCCAGCCATATTGCAGATTGTAGAACTTGTCAGTATTAGTAGGAGATAATCGTGGTTTGATATTATACTCATAAATCTCTTTTCCTGTAAGATACGAAGTTCCCTGATTTCTATAAAAAGATTCCAAAGACTTCCCATCTAAATAAAAATCAGAGGGTTGCATTTGCGGAAGTTTATCTTCATAGTTGACATCAGTTTCATAAATGTATTGAATTTTCTTTAGCATCTCTCCATTAGTATCATACACTGCTTTCTCCCTCAACAAACCATTCTCCCAATATGGATAATCAGATTCGTTCACTGACGTAGGAGGAGATACTTGATAACTATAGACAGTAGAACCCCTACCGGATATAGTCTCCGTCACACATGAATAGTAAAGACCGTTATTACCCATATTTATCACCGGATAACCTTCCTGTATCACTCTGCTATACTCAATCCAGTCCGTGCATTCTGGATAAGAGATACTGACAACATTAGATAAAGGCTTATACACACTCACGCCTACTCTCGGATAACCGTAAGAAATGGTATCACTACGTCCATTTAATTCGTTACTGAATACCAATGACTTCAAACGAATTCCTCCGACTATACCCTTTCTCCCATAGTTTCTTTCATATTTGACTTCGATTTTCCCTCCATCCGATAAGACTATATTTTTCAGCGAGTTAAGAGTAGCATATATCTCATAATCTGTACACTCTTCATCCTCATCCTCCGCATAAGGATATCCCCACAAATCTACTCCTGTCTCCTTCCAAACTGGAAAATCAGACTTTTCATAATAATTGAATTCAATACCGGATGTTTTCTTGCCGTTTTTATCACAGAAAGCCAATCCTCTCGCTAATGCTCCTCCCGTGGACGAAACAGACGAAATTAGTTCCATATTTCGGTTGTACAAACTGATAGCAGATAAGCTAGAGGAAGACGAAAAATAGGCAAATTTTACAATATATTCAGGAAATACGATTCTGTTGAGCAATGGAGAATGAACTTTATAGCTTTTTCCTCCCCATATCTCTTTTGTTTTAACGTATTTAACCTCAGATAAACAGGCGTATATATAGTCTGCTGCTTCCTCCAAATACGAACCAGCCATATCCGCATTAAATCCGCCTATACGTTTACAATATGCAGCGAAACCTCTCAGACTTTCTCCCAATTCTTTTGATACACCATTCATTTTCGAAATGTTGGACAATACACCGACAATTCGATTGTTAGTTTTTATATATTCACTTTGTAGAGGTTGAATATTTATCCGGCTATATCTTTCAAAATCTTTTATTTTAGAGTCCACATTTTTAAAATCCAGCAAAAGAGAACACATATTCAAATAGTTTTGGGCTACCTCAATAGCAGAATAAAACCGAGATTTATACTGGTCAAAATCAAACGGTTGTTCTTTCACAGATTGACCATAGTGGTAAATCATCTTATATGAATCATAGATTTTCATAGTATGGATACTATCTAATGATAGATTTCCAAAATCTAAATCCATTACATCACCTTTATAGCAGAAATCAATCGGTGCTCCATTGTATGGAAGAATACGGGTAAGATGCCATGCCGAGGTATAACCGGAATCTGAAATAGCATTGGAAGTGGAAACATCCACATACTCAACATCTGCACATATTTCTCTCTGCCGGTAGATATAACGGTCACCATTATTATCTGTAATAGTCCAGCCTGTTATCTCTGTGGAAGTCCCTTCACACTCAATGCGAACATCTGTCTGTCCCAACGGCAAAGCATATATCTGTCTTTTTTCATTCATACGGATGATAAAATCCACCTTCTTCCCATTGAACACGACAGTAAAAATATCGCTTTCCCCATCCCGTTTACGAAGCCCCACAGTCCTTGCATCCTGTTCCAATGGAGTAACAGCATTTTCTGTCCACAGGTAGCCGTAACCTGATTTCTCATCGGCAAATCCACCACGCATTGTTCGGGTAACTATACCACCAACGTTAAGTGTCCAATTTTGACCTATTAAACCTTCAGGATCACTCACCTTCACTCCCTTTGCAATATAATCCAATGAAATAGGTAATTCATAATCACCTGACTTTAATTGATACAGAGGTACGGTGTAGTGGAACAATCCTGTTGCATAGTCCACCGTTACGTTCTTTCTTTCGGTCAGGTTCTGGGCTTCCGGACCAGGATTGAAATCCTGTGCCTTTCCGGATATAGTCACCAATAAAAAAATAATAATGTATATAGTTTTTCTTTCATAATCATTTGTATTTAATATCTCTAGTTTAGTTTTTCCGTTTGCCGGATCGCTAATCGATACCGGCAAACGGATAGTAGCTGCCTTACAAACTCATCGCATTAGCCCCCAAAACGCCTGCTACAGCCGACGCCACCGCGATAACCACCTTTAGGATCATATCCCATACTGATTTCTTCATTGCCATCATTTACCTCCTTTCTCGTTCTTTAAATAGTTTAGTTTACTCTGTGTTCCTACCGTATTTTCCTCCGGAGAAAGCGTACGATTCCCCTGCGTGGCGGAACAATGCACCACGATCAAATTGATAGTTCTCATGTTAATTGATAATTCTCTGTTTAGTTGATTGTCTTATTAAAGTCCTAGTCTTTAACCAATTATCATTAGTTAGTCTTTTGCTGGTTATCCTTAGTTAGCTCTAGTTTGTTTCTTGTTTCTTTATTTTTCTGTTTTACAGTTACAGTTCAGTCGTTAGTCTTATATTTCTTCCCGCGAAGCAAGAAACAAATTATACTGTCGGGTCCGGTGCTTCTCCATCATCTCCGCCATCGCTGCCACCACCAGGCTTGTCATTCGGATCATCAACCGATCCGCCGTCACCAGGCGCGGAGACCAGCTTGTCATAGCGGGCACACTTGGCACCCGTCACCATAGAACGGGTAGCGGTGGTACGGTCCAGATTCTTCGTCGTGGTAGGCTGGAAGCGGACGGTAAGCGTAGCCTGTGCAGCACTCACCTCATCGGCGGTCTCAACACCCCGGCCACGGGCACTCATCACCATGCGGAACGTTCCCAAGCCATCCACACTGACGCTTTCGGACGACTGAAGATGCTGCGCCATCACCGTCACCAGATTGTCAAGCGTATTTTTTACATCACCCGGAGAAAGGGAAGAATATGCGGCAATCTCTTTGGAAAGCTGTGCGGAATTGATATTTCCTGTACGAACTACATGGGGATAAAACAGTTTCTTCCCACTTTTCTTATCTTCCAGATTAGACTGGAAAGGTTTATATAATACTGGCATAATTGTAATAGTTTTTAGTTATTAATCTTTTTGTTAGTTTCTGTCGTTAAGCTTATTGACACTGCAAATATAAGGGCTTATTCTCAGCTATACAAGCGATTTCGGAAATGTGCGTTAATAAGTTAGTTAATACAAGAAATAAGCATATAACATATTGATATACATATATTTATCAAATTCATATTATTTATTCAGCACACTCAGCAAATAATGTCCCGGCAGTTTAATCTTCCCACCGCTTCCACGAATGACGCTAAAGCCTTTCCATATATCACCACCGATTTCACCGTAATTACTTTTCAGCACTATAGCATACTGTTCAGCAGGAGGAACACGAAAGAGTCGGAGATTCTCCAGCAGACCGGAAAAATTGCGGGGACATCCGTCCGGGGGAACCTGCATCCGGTCGATATCTTCCTGCGTCAGATTCCGTTTCCTCGTGGCAGATCGCTGATCGCATTCTTCTCTCATCCCGCCTCCGGCTCCTTCAGCTACTTTCTCTCCTTCACTCCCTTCTTCTTCTTCATCCCCTCCTTTTGCGAAAGGAGGGTTAGGGAGGATGTTTTCTTTCTTTTCTTTTTCTTTTCTTTTTATGAGAGCTGTTTTTGTTGCAGTATCCCGGGATGCCGTTGCAATATTCGGGGATACTGCAACATTTTCCCCTGTTGCGGCAACAGTATCCGGCTGCTCATCCGTTGTTTTCCCTTCCGGCAGCAGACAATAATCCGGACAGATATGGTGACGACTGCGACGTTTGGTGATGAAGAGATACTGCCGCTGGACATCCTCAGAAGTCAGAATGCTGTAACGCTCATAAAGCGCAGAGTCAAAAAGCCCGTATTCAAGAAACAGACGGATGACACGGCGGACGGTATCGTTGTCCGTACTGAAAAGCTGATCGGAAAGTTCGTCACAGAAATCGGTGTCGGCACGGACATAGTAGCCCTCGCCCGAATAAAGATAAGACATAATATAGATTAAAACGGTGAAAGCGGAATCGCCCTCACGCTTCATGACACGACGAACGATACGGTCGTGCATGAAGTCGGTGCTCAGGGGAAAGTAGTCCAGTCCCTGTTTGATTCTTCCCATAGTTGTATTGTTTTTATAAATAGTTTATCAGTCAGTTTTTTCATTTTGTTAATCAGTCAGTTCCGCTTCCACTTCACAAAGTTTCTGCTTTTTCCGCTTGATACTTGCCCTTACAGTCTGCAGGGCGGACAGAATCAGTTTCTGACGAAGATCGGGGTCTTTCGTAGAGGTGATAACGGGATAAGGTTCACGGTCATCACGTGCCAGCGTGCGCTTCTCGGTCTTCCTGTATTTCCGGCTGGCAGATTTGCGGCATTCCTTGCAGTAGTTGTTTGAAAGGCCGGTTTTCTTATCTACGTAAAAGGCTTCTGAAGGAAGCGTGTGTTTGCAACAGCCGCAAACGTAAAGTGTTTGTTTTTGTAATGTTTCCATTCCGGTTATTCTTTTTGATATACTTGATATGTTTTCAGATAAAAGGTAAGGCAGCCTGCGCACAGGAGGTTCACATCCTACACAATGATCATTGGCAACTTGCCCGTCAGATGTTAACAGCCATCACGTCAGCTGTTAATACCCAATATGACAACTGTTAACTCCTGACAAATCAACTATTAACAGCTGACAGCTCTCTTTTCGAAGGGGGAGAATGCGGTTTTTGAAAGTATTTCGCATCTTTTTCTTGTTTTCTCATGGTTTATCTAATTTTTATTTCTAATTTTGAAATCAAATATTCATTTCGAATACCACAAAGGTATAGAAAGTCGCATATATAAAACAAATGATTTTAGATATTAACGCTGAATTATTTTACAAAAGACTGTATATGAGGCGATAAGACAAGAATAAATATTAACATATAAAAAAGTAAGCAAAAACATGAATGAGAAACAAGCGGATACACTGCTGAATGTACCGGAAATCGTAAAGCGGGCGAAAATAGCGTTGAATCTGAAACGGGACAGTGAACTTGCATCATATTTAGGAGTAGCCAGAGCGACACTTTCCAATTGGTGCGCGCGAAACAGCATAGACTTTCCCTTACTGCTGAACAAGCTGCATCATGTAGACTATAACTGGTTGCTGACCGGAAAAGGAAGTCCGCTGCACGACCCGAAGTCTTTTGACAACGGAAAGATACGGGGAGAAGTAGAGACTATTCACAATTCAAAAACCACAGAAGCCATAGACGACCGGAGTGTGACGCTCTATGACATCACTGCCGCCGCCAATTTAAGAACCCTGCTTTCCGACAAGCGCCAATATGCGCTAGGCAAAATACTGATTCCGAGCATACCCGCGTGTGACGGAGCCATCTTTGTCAACGGAGACAGCATGTATCCCATTCTCAAATCGGGAGATATCGTAGGGTTCAAGGGGATCAACAATTTCAGCAACGTCATTTACGGAGAAATGTACATCGTGGCGTTCCACCTCGACGGAGACCAGTATCTGACGGTGAAATACGTCAACCGCTCGGAGAAGGAAGGGTACGTCAAACTCGTCAGCTACAATCCGCACCACGAGCCGATGGACTTGCCTGTAGACACCATTCAGGATATGGCAATAGTGAAGTTCTCCATCAGAAAGAATATGATGATGTAAAAACGGCACAGGCTAAACAAGCCTTTTCCACAGATTTCCTGTCACATTTCTTCCTGAAATCTGTGGAAAGCATTATCTTTGCACGTTGCAAACCGTATCTTTGCACATTGCAAGCAGTAAAATCATAAAATCACTCTATATCAATGGAAAAGAAATTCAAGAGAACCACCGTCACATCGGCACTGCCGTATGCGAACGGACCTGTACACATCGGTCACCTGGCCGGCGTATATGTACCGGCAGATATCTATGTGCGCTATCTGCGACTGAAGAAAGAAGATGTATTGTTTATCGGAGGTTCGGACGAACACGGAGTACCTATCACGATTCGTGCAAAGAAAGAAGGAGTCACTCCGCAGGATGTAGTAGACCGTTACCACTATCTGATCAAGAAATCGTTCGAAGAATTCGGCGTTTCGTTCGATGTATACAGCCGCACCACTTCGAAGACGCATCATGAGCTGGCTTCGGATTTCTTTAAGACGCTATACAACAAAGGAGAGTTTATCGAAAAAACATCCGAACAATATTACGACGAAGAAGCGAAAACATTCCTCGCCGACCGCTACATCACCGGTGAGTGTCCTCACTGCCATTCGGAAGGTGCCTATGGCGACCAATGCGAGAAATGCGGAACCTCCCTGTCGCCCACCGATCTGATCAACCCGAAGAGCGCCATCAGCGGCAGCAAACCTGTGATGAAGGAGACCAAGCACTGGTATCTTCCCCTCGACAAACACGAAGGATGGTTGCGCCAATGGATTCTGGAAGACCACAAGGAATGGCGCCCCAACGTATACGGACAGTGCAAGAGCTGGCTCGACATGGGATTGCAGCCGCGTGCCGTCAGCCGTGACCTCGACTGGGGTATCCCTGTGCCCGTAGAAGGTGCGGAAGGAAAGGTGCTGTACGTGTGGTTCGATGCTCCTATCGGATACATTTCCAATACCAAGGAATTGCTTCCCGACAGTTGGGAGACATGGTGGAAAGACCCCGAAACGCGTCTGCTCCACTTCATCGGAAAGGACAATATCGTATTCCACTGCATCGTATTCCCCGCCATGCTGAAAGCGGAAGGAAGCTATATCCTGCCGGACAACGTGCCGAGCAACGAATTCCTGAATCTGGAAGGAGACAAGATTTCGACTTCCCGCAACTGGGCGGTATGGCTGCACGAATATCTGGAAGACTTCCCCGGCAAACAGGACGTACTCCGCTACGTACTGACCGCCAATGCTCCGGAAACGAAGGACAACGACTTCACATGGAAAGACTTCCAGGCACGCAACAACAATGAGCTGGTAGCCGTATACGGCAACTTCGTGAACCGTGCAATGGTGTTGACTCAGAAATACTTCGACAGCAAAGTACCCGCCTGCGCAGAACTGACGGATTACGACAAAGAAACCCTGAAAGAATTTGCCAACGTAAAGGCAGAAGTAGAAAAGCTGCTCGACGTATTCAAATTCCGCGACGCGCAGAAAGAGGCGATGAACCTGGCACGCATCGGCAACAAATACCTTGCCGACACCGAACCCTGGAAACTGGCAAAGACCGACATGGAACGTGTAGGCACCATCCTGAACATCTCTCTGCAACTGGTTGCCAACCTTGCCATCGCTTTCGAACCGTTCCTGCCTTTCAGCTCGGAGAAACTCCGCAAGATGCTGAACATGGAAAGCTTCGAATGGTCGGAACTGGGAAGGAACGACCTGCTCCCGGTAGGACATCAGCTGAACAAGCCGGAACTGCTGTTCGAAAAAATAGAAGACAGCGTAATCGAGGCACAGGTACAGAAGTTGCTCGACACGAAGAAGGCCAACGAAGAAGCCAACTATAAGGCAAACCCGATTCGTCCGAACATCGAATTTGATGATTTCACGAAACTCGACATCCGTGTTGGTACCATCCTTGAATGTCAGAAAGTGCCGAAAGCCGACAAGCTGCTGCAATTCAAGATTGACGACGGACTGGAAACACGTACTATCGTATCGGGCATCGCAAAGCACTACCAGCCGGAAGAACTGGTAGGCAAACAGGTTTGCTTTATCGCCAATCTCGCACCGCGCAAGCTGAAAGGTATCGTCAGCGAAGGTATGATTCTGAGTGCCGAAAACAACGACGGTAGCCTGGCAGTTATCATGCCTCAGAAAGAGGTGAAGCCGGGCAGCGAAGTGAAATAAGCAATAAGCTAATAAGCCATCAACAAATGAGGAATGGAAGGATGGGGTGTCAAAATAGTAACTAAACTCTCCTCCTTCAGGAAGGAGGAGTACCCGCAGGGGGAGGTGGTAGGTGAATACATCAACTGATGATATTCACTTGTGCAGTACACCTACCACCCCGGCTTTCAGCCACCCCTCCTTCCTGAAGGAGGGGAATTTAGTTACTACTGACTTTTGACACACTCTCCTTCACCGATTATAATAATATGAGTGAAGAACAGTCACTGAAACAAAAAACAGCAAAAGGGCTATTTTGGGGAGGCCTCAGCAGCAGTGTACAACAGCTGTTAGGACTTCTTTTCGGAGTAGTGTTAGGAAGATTACTGGACCCTGCCGATTACGGTATGATCGGTATGCTGGCTATCTTTCCGGCCATTGCTTCCGCCCTGCAGGAAAGCGGATTTGTCGCAGCACTCGCCAATCGCGAGAAAGTCAGCGATAAAGACTATAACGCTGTATTCTGGTTCAGTATCTCTTTTAGTGCTGTTCTTTATATTTTGCTCTATTCTTCAGCTCCGCTGATTGCTAAATTTTACGATACTCCGGAGTTAACGTCGCTCGCCCGTTTCTCTTTCCTCAGTTTCTTTATAGCCAGTTTCGGGATAGCTCCGCGAGCTCTTCTCTTCCGTAATCTCAAAGTGAAGGAG
The DNA here is from genome assembly GCF_019052485.1 of Bacteroides sp. MSK.20.82. Classification (NCBI taxonomy): domain Bacteria; kingdom Pseudomonadati; phylum Bacteroidota; class Bacteroidia; order Bacteroidales; family Bacteroidaceae; genus Bacteroides; species Bacteroides sp. MSK.20.82. Next base: position 200,196 of record NZ_JAHQUN010000003.1, on the reverse strand, counting down.
AATACCATCATTTCTCTTTCAAGCCTGTTTCTATCCGGTATTGTGGGGATTATTCTTGCCGCAAACGGATTTGCCTATTGGGGTCTGGCTATACAGACAATGACCTTTGTCGTCATAGGCACGGCACTCAACTGGTACTTTGCCCACTGGAAACCCAGTTTCCGCATTGACTTCTCTCCCATCAGGGAGATGTTCGGATTCAGCAGTAAAATGCTGATTACGCAAGTCTTTATTATTATCAACCAAAACCTGTTCTCCGTCCTGCTGGGTAAATTCTACACTAAACAGGAAGTCGGAGACTTCAGCCAGGCCAACAACTGGAACAATAAGGGACACGCCCTCATCACCGGAATGATCAACGGAGTCACCCAGCCCGTACTGGCAAGTGTAGCTAATGACCCGCAGCGTCAGGCGGCCGTGTTTCATAAAATGCTGCGTTTCACGGCTTTTATTTCTTTCCCTGCCATGTTCGGGCTCAGCCTCATTTCCAGAGAGTTTATTCTGATTGCCATCACGGACAAATGGCTCGCTTCCGCACGGATCATGCAATTACTTTGTATATGGGGAGCCTTTATTCCGATCAACAATCTGTTCTCTTTATTGCTGGTCAGCCGCGGACGGTCTTCCATCTTTATGTTCAACAGTATCGCACTGAGCGTGTTGCAGCTGATCACTGCCTGTATCAGTTATCCATACGGCATCACCACCATGATTTATCTGTTTGTCGCTATCAATATACTTTGGCTGTTTGTCTGGTACTGCTTTGCCCGGAGAGAGATTCCGCTGACGCTGTTCAGCATACTGAAAGATATCGCTCCTTATTTTCTGCTGGCAGCTTCGCTGACAATCGCAGCCCATTACATAACGTCGGGCATCACTAATCTGTATTTGTCACTTACCATCAAAGTGTTTTTCGTGGCTTCTCTATATGCACTTGTTTTGTGGAAAATGCAATCAGTCATTTTCAAGGAATGTATTCAGTTCATTAAAAAGAAAAAGATATCATGACGACACCTACCAATTACATAGCGACCTGGTTCTACAAGGAATCCAAAGAAGATGCCAGTTTCTATCCGCAGGCAGGCAAACGGGGAGATTCCGCCCTCGTCCATTCCATTTATATGCAGATACAAGTGCCGTTCTTTACCACTTTCAGGCATTATCATCCGGATGACAAGTTGCTTTTCTTCAGCAATCTGGATCAGTTTCCCGATTATCTGGAACGATTATTCAAGGAGTTACGGATTGAGACTGTTACCCTGCCTTATCTCTGCATCCCTCCCAAAGGATGGTACGGGGCATGGAGAAATCAATTCTACCTGTATGATATCCTGCGCTATATGGAGAAAAGGATGCAAGCGGACGATACGTTGCTCATCTGCGATGCGGACTGTCTCTGTATGCGTCCGTTGGAGCAACTATTCAGCGACACACGGAAATACGGTTCCGCCCTGTACGATGCATCCGACCGACCGGACCTCAAAGTGAACGGAATCACACTAAAGGAGATGACAGATATCTATAATGACTGTTACGGAGAAAAAGAGAAGAGAGAAAAAGAGAAGGAGGCAACGAAGAAAACAGAAGCGGAAAAGGAAGAAGCAGAGCAGCAAGATACGAAAAACGGAGTCACAAGAACAGAGCTTGTCCATTATTACGGGGGAGAATTTATCTCGCTGCGTGGTGATGTAGTGGCACGAATCAACGAAGCGTATCCTGCTTTATGGAATTATAATCTGGAACGTTTTGCCGCCAATCAGCCCAAACTGAACGAAGAAGCCCACTTCCTGAGCGTAGTGGCTACGAGGCTCAACATCCACAACAATATCGCCAATCAATACGTCAAACGCCTCTGGACCTACCCCAAATACAATACGGTAGAAAAAGGAGACGAGCAACTGGCGGTATGGCATCTTCCCTACGAGAAGAAAAGAGGATTGTATCTGCTGTACAAACACTTTGTGAACCACCCCACTTTCGACGATGAAGAGGCCTTCCGCAAGAAAGCCTCCGCCTACACCGGTGTGCCGACCGTTACTTTCGGCAAACGCATCCGCGATTTCATCACCATTCTTTCTCTAAAAATAAAAGACAAATGCATATACTGATACTTCCAATGTACTATCCTGAGAAGGACTCCTCCCCGCACCGGGGATATATGTTCTTCGAGCAGGCTATGCAACTGGCTAAATCAGGCTGCAAGGTAGGACTTGCCTTCACGGAGCAAAGACCTCTGAAGAACTTCACATGGAAACGGTTCCGCAAAGAGAGTCATTTTCAGATATCGGCAGAAGATAACGGCAGTTTCGTCACCATGCGCCTGCACGCATGGAACCCGAAACTAAGCACCCGCGCGGGAGGAATCATCTGGTCTCTGCTGACCGTCTTGTTAGTACGGAAGTATATCCGCACTTACGGTCGCCCCGACCTGATTCATGCGCACTTCGGCACATGGGCAGGGTATGCCGCCCGACTGGTTTATAAATGGTATAAGGTTCCCTATGTCATCACAGAGCACGCCTCTTCCATCAACGGCAATCAGACGACACCGTCACAGGCAGTGATACTGAAGAAGGCATACAGCGAGGCACGCAAGATCATCTGTGTCGGCACGAAACTGAAACGGAGCCTGTGCGCATACGTCAGTGACCCGGATAAAGTGACCGTCATACCGAACTTTGTAGATACGAACACCTTTGCATTCAGTCCTCACCGGACAGAGAAAAAGAAACATTTTACTTTCATCAGCATCGGAAACCTGAATAAGCGCAAAGGATTCTGGGATTTGCTGACTGCTTTTCACTGGGCATTCAAGGATATGCCGCACGTCTCTTTGATCATTGCTGGAGACGGGGAAGAAATGCAGCCACTCAAAAAGTTAATTCAGTCTCTCCACCTGCAAGAGCAGGTAAAACTGACCGGCCGCCTGTCACGGGAAGAATTGTCCGGGTTGCTGGGTACTTGCGATGCTTTTGTACTGGCCTCCTTTGCGGAGACATTCGGCATCGTATTCATCGAAGCAATGGCAACAGGCTTGCCCGCCATCGGCACCATATGCGGAGGACCGGAGGACATCATCACTCCCGAAAGCGGCTTCCTCATCCGACCGGGAGATGTGGATGCGCTCGCCGCTAAGATGAAAACATTGTACGATACCTACGAGTCGTTCGACAAAGAGAAAATCCGCCAGTCCATCGTCAGCCGTTTCGACTTTCAGTTGGCAGGGCAGAAGTTACGGCAAGTTTATTCAGAAGCATTAGAAATGTCCAAGCCCCCAAAAGCATCGGAATCATGAAAGTTACAGTCATAGATTGTTCAGTATCAGGCCATCGGGAAACGTATTATAAACAGTTTGCTCAGACATGGGCGGGCATGGGGTACGAAACGTCGCTCATCGCTCCCGACGGGAAAGGCATACAGGAGGCCGTTGCCTTTCAGCCTGTCTCAGCGCTTCCGCTACTGCCGCTTCCTGCCGGAAAACCGTTGCAGAAAAAGCTGGTTGTACTGCGCAATGCAGTGATTCGACTGCGAAATCTGTACAGGCTGCGCCGGAGTCTTCAACGGCTGAATCCCGATCTGGTCTTCTTTGCCTGCCTCGACGATATGCTGCCTACATTGGCTCCCTTATGGCTGTTCAATCTTTTGCTGCCCTATCAGTGGAGCGGCCTGCTGGTTCAGTCCGCCCTGCCGCCTTACCACCGAGGGATGCCCGACACCCGCCCTTTCCTGCGAAGCAAGAACTGCGTAGGAGTAGGCATACTGAACGAATATTCAGCGAAAGGCCTGGAAACATTTCAGCGCCACATTCTGCTGTTTCCCGACTTTGCCGATCTTTCGGCTCCCGCCACAAACTACCCGTTGCTGCGCAAACTGAAGGAGAGAGCCAGAGGAAGGAAGGTGATATCCCTGCTCGGTTCCATCAATTTCCGCAAGGGGATAAAGTTACTGTTAGAGAGTATCCCTTTATTGCCAAAGGATGAATATTTCTTCCTCATTGCGGGGAAATCATCTCTCACCGCACAACAGGAAAACGACCTGCGGGCGTTCGGGGAGTCAAGGAATAACTGTCTGTTCTCATTGGAGAAGATTCCCGATGAAAGCTGTTTCAATGCCCTGATAGCGGAGAGCGACCTTATTTTTGCCGCATACAAGCAGTTCACCGGCAGCAGCAACCTCCTGACCAAAGCTGCCGCCTTCCGCAAACCGGTCATAGTCAGCCGCGGCCTCTGCATGGGCCGGAGGGTAGAGCAGTACGGAACAGGCCAAACCACCGGAGAAGACAACGCCGGAGAATGCAGCGCAGCTATCCGCTCGCTGTGTACCGAAACAAGGATGGACACTCAGGCTTTCGCCCGGTACGCCCACGAACACGAAGTGGAGAAACTAATCACATGTTTTAATCAAATCAGCAAGCATATACAATGAAAGTACTTTTTACATTCGGAGGAATCCCCCACTACCTGAATGCCATGCTCAACAGGCTACAGGCAAAAGGAGTAGAAATAACCGTTGTCAGCCCGAAGAAAGGGAATACGACCATCGGCAAAGGGGTGAAAATGGTAGAAGGAGGAACCTACAAGCATCTGACCACACCGGAGAAAAAGATGTTCTACGGAAAAAGCGCTTTCCCCGCCCTTCCCGAAATCATTGCGGAAGAAAAACCGGATATAGTGGTAGTGGGATGGCCCTACTTCCTGCAAGTATTCTTTCAGCCCGCACTGAGAAAGGCTATGAAGTCCTGCAACGCCAAGCTGGTGATTCGTGAAATCCCCTTCCAGACTCCTCCCTACGGAAAGATCAAGGAATATTTCAAAGCCAATCCGATGCACGACGAAGGTATGCGCCTGCTCAGCAAGGGTATCGGCTTCTATCTGCGCCAATGGATAACGGCAAGGATACGGAAATACTGCTACGCCCAAGCCGCCGGAACGCTGAACTACTCGACAGCCGCCTACGACATCCTCCCCTCTTACGGAGTAAAGAAGGAGCAGATACACGTCACCTACAACTCGACCGATACGGAAGCACTTCTCAAAGAAAAAGAATCCGTACTGGCTTCCCCCTCCATCCTTCCCCCGTGCGACCGTCGCCTGCTGCACATCGGACGGCTCGTAAAATGGAAACGGGTAGATTTATTGATAGAGGCTTTCCGGAAGGTAGCCACCGACTATCCGGAAGCGGAACTGGTGATCGTAGGAGACGGACCGGAACTGGACAACCTCAGACAACAGGCAAACGACCTGCAACTGGCAGACAGCATCCGCTTTATCGGAGCCGTCTATGACCCGAAGACACTGGGCGCCTATATGAACGAATCGAGTATCTATGTGCTTGCCGGCATGGGAGGGCTTTCGATCAATGATGCCATGACGTATGGTATGCCCGTCCTTTGTGCCGTATGCGACAGTACGGAACGCGACCTGGTCATGGAAGGCAAGAACGGCTATTTCTTCAAGGACGGAGACGCCGATAGCCTGGCAGGTAGAATCAGAGAGATGTTCGAATCTCCCGAACGCTGCAAGGAGATGGGAAAAGAATCGGAACGGATGATCCGGGAAAAGATCAATATGGAGACGGTCAGCGAACGCTACCTGAAGGCTTTTCAAGAGATTCTTCGTCTCACTCATCTTCGCGATTCCGGTAATTAGCCGGTGAAGTCCCCAAATGCATCTTTACGTACTTCCCGAAAAAGGACTGGTTGGGGAAGTTGAACTCTTCCGCTATTTCCTTGACGGACTTGTCCGAACGTTTCAGCCGGTACTTGATATGTTCTATCGTCGTTTCATTGATCAAGTCCAGCGGAGTCCTGCCACACGCTTGCTTGATGACTTTCGAAAAATGCTTCGGAGTGTAGCAGAGCGCATCCGCATAATAACTCACAGAACGGTGCATACCCTTGTCTTTCGATAATAGCTCCACGAATTTCCGCAGGGTATAATCCGCCTGTTTGATGCCTTCTTTCGGACTGTCCCCCTTGTCGGGAGCATCGATTTCCTTGTGAAGCTGTCCCAGCATCTCACAAAAAAGGGCGGAGAAGAGATGCTGCATCACTTCCCTGTGATAATAATGAGGTTCATCATTGATCTTCGCCACAATCAAATCCCGATAAAACCTGAAAACAGGATCATCCCCGCCTTCGCTGATAGACTTCACCGGATTGTTGTGGATATGAGCAGCGGTATTCCACGTTTTCTTCTCCATTTTAATAATGCGTTGCAGAAAACGGGTAGAGAATCCCGCCAGCCTTATCTTATATTTAGGACTCAGCATCGTACGACTGATCAGTGTATTGGGAAGACCGAGCAGCAAGTCGCCCGCCTGCAACTGATACGTCCGGTAGTTGATATCCAGCTGGATACACCCTTCTGCACAGACAGCAATAAGGAAACAGTTCAGCCGGACTGTATCATTACTATACGGAATCCCGTCCAGACTGTTGACTATCGCAAAGTCATCGTCTATATAATCAAGGATATGCTGACTCTTCTTAAAGTCTTCTATATCTACTGTCATAATGTTCTCTTTTTCCATAATCTCTCCTTTTTTACTTTTTGCAAAGTTGGTAAATAATAGGGAAAACAGAATGTCCCAAACTCCTTTATAATTGTTTGATATATCGTTTATACGCAAATAGTTAGCCACAAAAAGCACAAATAACGAAAACAGGACATTCATAGAGAAAAATCGGTCACCATTGACTTGTTCTTTTCTCCTACTTTTGTTCTGATTTTAATAAAAGACAAAAAGAGTAAGTATGATTACAGTGAACAAAAAATGGATACGGCTGATAGGGATTGTCGGTTGTACAGTGTGGATGGCATCGTGCAAGCAGGCACCGGATGCAGGAGTGAAATCTTCTTATGCAGTCATGCAGATAGAACCAACGGACAAAGAACTTTCTTCCTCCTATTCGGCGACCATACGCGGGCGACAGGATATTGATATCTATCCGCAGGTGTCGGGAACAATCGAGAAACTCTGCGTGACCGAAGGTCAGAAAGTACGCCGGGGACAGTTGCTTTTCATCATCGACCAGGTACCTTACAGGGCCGCGCTCAAAACCGCCACCGCCAATGTGGAAGCGGCACGCGCTGCTACGAGCACCGCCGAACTGACTTACAAGAGCAACAAGGAACTGTATGCACAGAAAGTCGTTTCAGAATTTAGCCTGAAGACTGCCGAAAACTCTTATCTCACCGCCAAGGCACAACTGGCACAGGCTGAAGCTCAGGAAATAAGCGCACGCAACAACCTCTCTTATACCGAAGTGAAAAGTCCCAGTGACGGAGTTGTAGGCGCATTGCCCTATCGTGCAGGCGCATTGGTAAGCGCCAACATTCCTTATCCGCTCACTACGGTCAGTGACAATTCGGATATGTACGTCTATTTCTCGATGACCGAAAACCAACTGCTCGCCCTTACCCGACAGTACGGCGACATGGACGAAGCGTTAAAGAATATGCCGGAAGTGGAACTGATTCTGAACGACAACTCAGTCTATCAGAAGAAAGGTACCATCGAATCCATCAGTGGAGTGATCGACCGTCAGACAGGGACCGTAGTGGCACGCGTAGTGTTCCCCAACGAATCACGGCTGCTTCATAGCGGAGCATCGGGCACGGTAGTAGTGCCGAGCATCTACAAGAACTGCATCGCTATCCCCCAAACAGCCACCGTGCGGATGCAGGACAAGACGATTGTATATAAGGTAGTGGATGGCAAAGCAGTCTCCACCCTGATCACCGTAGCCGGAATCAACGACGGACGCGAATATGTAGTGCTGGACGGCCTGAAAGCCGGTGACGAAATTGTATCGGAAGGCGCCGGACTGGTGCGCGAAGGCACACAGGTTAAATAAGAAGGAGACTGATTATGAAAGGAAATATATTTATCAAACGGCCGGTGATGGCTATCTCCATCTCCGTGCTGATTCTCGCCATAGGGCTTATCTCGCTCTTCACCCTGCCGGTGGAGCAATATCCCGACATCGCGCCTCCCACGGTCTATGTATCCGCCAGCTATACGGGCGCCGATGCCGAAGCTGTGATGAACAGCGTCATCATGCCGCTGGAAGAGAGCATCAACGGGGTGGAAGACATGATGTATATCACGTCCAGCGCCTCCAATGCAGGTCTGGCTATCATACAGGTTTACTTCAAGCAAGGCACCGACCCCGACATGGCGGCTGTCAACGTACAGAACCGTGTAGCCAAAGCACAGGGACTGCTGCCCGCCGAAGTAACGAAAGTCGGCGTAAGCACGATGAAACGCCAGACCAGCTTCCTGCAAATCGGCGCGCTGGTCTGCACCGACGGTCGCTACGACCAGACCTTCCTTGCCAATTATCTGGACATCAACGTCATCCCGCAGATCAAGCGTATCGAGGGAGTAGGAGACGTCATGGAGCTGGGCGATACCTACAGTATGCGTATCTGGCTGAAACCGGAACGGATGGCACAATACGGGCTGGTGCCTTCGGACATCACCGGCGTGCTGGGCGAGCAGAACATTGAAGCCCCTACCGGCTCACTGGGCGAGAGTTCGCAGAACGTCTTCCAGTTCACGATGAAATATCGCGGAAGACTGAAGAGCGTGGAAGAGTTTCAGAACACCGTTGTCCGCTCTCGTGAAGACGGCTCGATACTCCGTCTGAAAGATGTGGCGGATGTGGAACTGGGCACTATGACTTATAGTTTCCGCAGTGAGATGGACAGCCAGCCTGCCGTGCTCTATATGATCTTCCAGACAGCGGGTTCCAATGCGACCGCTGTCAATAAAGAAATTACCGCCCAGATGGAGCGGATGGAGAAAAACCTTCCGGAAGGAACGGAGTTCGTCACCATGATGAGTTCGAACGACTTCCTCTTCGCTTCCATACACAACGTGGTGGAAACACTGATTATCGCCATCATTCTGGTCATCCTCGTGGTATACTTCTTCTTGCAGGACCTGAAAAGTACACTCATCCCGTCTATCTCCATCATCGTGTCACTGGTAGGTACGTTTGCCTGTCTGGTAGCTGCGGGATTCAGTCTGAACATCCTGACCCTGTTTGCCCTGGTGCTTGCCATCGGTACGGTGGTGGATGATGCCATTGTAGTAGTAGAAGCGGTGCAGTCCAAGTTTGATGCCGGATACAAGTCGCCCTACCTTGCCACCAAAGATGCGATGGGCGACGTGACGATGGCTATCGTCTCCTGTACCTGTGTCTTCATGGCCGTATTTATCCCCGTCACCTTCATGGGAGGTACTTCGGGCGTGTTCTATACCCAATTCGGTATCACGATGGCAACTGCCGTAGGTATCTCCATGATCTCGGCTCTGACCCTGTGTCCCGCCCTGTGCGCCATCATGATGCGTCCGTCGGACGGAACCAAGAGCGCCAAGAGTATCAACGGACGGGTACGCGCAGCTTACAACGCTTCGTTCAATGCCGTGCTGGGCAAGTATAAGAAAGGGGTGATGTACTTCATCCGCCATCGCTGGATGGTATGGACTTCACTGGCTGCTACCATCGTCCTGCTGGTTTATCTGATGAGCACGACCAAGACGGGACTCGTGCCGCAGGAAGACCAGGGCGTTATCATGGTGAATGTCAGCATCTCACCGGGAAGCACGCTCGAAGAGACAACGAAAGTAATGGACCGGCTGGAAAACATTCTGAAAGATACGCCCGAAATAGAACACTACGCCCGCGTAGCAGGATACGGTCTGATCTCCGGTCAGGGAACTTCTTACGGTACGATCATTGTCCGCCTGAAAGACTGGAGCGAACGAAAAGGAAAGGAACACGGTTCGGATGCCGTAGCTTCCCGCCTCAACGCACAATTCCAGTCCATCAAGGAAGCGCAGATATTCAGTTTCCAGCCCGCCATGATTCCGGGATACGGTATGGGTAACTCCCTCGAACTGAACCTTCAGGATATGACAGGCGGTGATCTTGCTACGTTCTATGACGCGTCCACACAGTTCCTCAATGCCTTGAACCAGCGCCCGGAAGTGGCTATGGCTTATACATCCTACGCCATCAACTTCCCGCAGCTCTCGGTAGAAGTGGATGCCGCCAAATGTAAGCGTGCAGGAATTTCGCCAAGCGCGGTACTCGATGCGGTAGGCAGTTATTGCGGTGGAGCATATATCTCCAACTACAACCAATACGGTAAGGTATATCGTGTAATGATGCAGGCATCGCCCGAATATCGTCTGGACGAGCAGGCATTGAACAATATGTTTGTGCGCAACGGTACGGAAATGGCTCCGGTGAGCCAGTTCGTTACACTGAAGCAGGTACTGGGACCGGAAACGGCCAACCGTTTCAATCTCTACAGCACCATCACAGCCAATGTGAATCCTGCCGACGGTTACTCTTCGGGTGAAGTGCAGAAAGTGATTGAAGAAGTGGCCGCAGAATCGCTTCCGATAGGCTACGGATACGAATATGGCGGTATGGCACGCGAAGAAGCAAGCAGCGGTGGTGCGCAGACGGTTTTCATCTACGCCATCTGCATCTTCCTGATCTATCTGATTCTGGCTTGTCTCTACGAAAGTTTCCTCGTACCGTTTGCCGTTATCTTCTCCGTACCGTTCGGATTGATGGGCTCGTTCCTGTTCGCCAAGATACTCGGACTGGAGAATAACATCTATTTGCAGACGGGTGTGATCATGCTGATCGGCTTGCTGGCCAAGACGGCTATTCTGATTACGGAGTACGCCATCGAACGCCGCCGCAAAGGGATGGGCATCGTAGAATCGGCCTACTCTGCCGCACAAGTCCGCCTGCGTCCTATCCTGATGACGGTGCTGACAATGATCTTCGGTATGCTTCCGCTGATGTTCTCTTCCGGTGCGGGTGCTAATGGCAACAGTTCGCTGGGTACGGGTGTCGTAGGCGGTATGGCTGTCGGAACGGTGGCATTGCTCTTTGTCGTTCCGGTCTTCTACATCATCTTTGAGTACTTGCAGGAGAAAATCCGCAAACCGATGGAAGAAGAAGCAGATGTACAAGTGCTTTTAGAAAAAGAGAAAAGTGAAGCTGAACGTGAACGTTAATAAATAAAAGAAAGAATGAAGAAAAATATCATCCTGTTAGTTGCCATGAGTCTGACGCTGAGCGGTTGTGGCATCTATACCAAATACAAGCCCGCCACTTCCGTCCCCGACGATCTTTACGGCGGGGAAGTGGTGACGGAAGACACTGCCGGTCTGGGGAATATGGACTGGCGGGAACTCTTCACCGACCCTCATCTGCAGTCCCTCATCGAGACAGGGTTGCGGACCAATACCGACTACCAGTCCGCCCAGCTTTGTGTAGAAGAAGCTCAGGCAGTGCTGATGTCCGCCAAACTTGCTTTCCTGCCCGCCTTTGCGCTTTCCCCGCAGGGGACAGTGAGCAGCTTCGATACGAACAAAGCTACGCAGGGTTATTCGCTACCCGTTACCGCCAGTTGGGAACTGGACGTATTCGGCCGTATGCGCAACTCCAAGAAGCAGGCGAAAGCGCTGTATGCACAAAGTGAAGATTACCGTCAAGCAGTCCGCACGCAGCTGATAGCCGGTATAGCCAATACTTATTACACGCTGCTGATGCTGGACGAACAGCTCATCATCTCCCGACAGACGGAGGAGGCATGGAAAGAAACCGTAGCCTCTACCCGTTCCCTGATGAACGCCGGACTGGCGAACGAATCGGCTGTATCGCAGATGGAAGCGACTTATTATCAGGTACAGGGTTCTGTGCTCGATTTGCAGCAGCAGATCAATCAGGTGGAGAACAGTCTTGCTTTATTATTGGCAGAGACGCCCCGCAACTACGAACGCGGAACGTTGGCAGACCAACAGTTTCCTACGGACTTTGCCGTAGGAATCCCTGTCCGGATGCTTGCCGCCCGCCCCGATGTCCGCTCGGCCGAGCGGACACTGGAAGCAGCGTTCTATGGCACCAATGCGGCACGTTCGGCTTTCTATCCTTCCATTACTTTAAGCGGAAGTGCCGGATGGACGAACTCCATCGGGTCTATGATTCTCAATCCGGGCAAGTTCCTGGCATCGGCAGTAGGTTCGCTCACGCAGCCGCTCTTTAATAAAGGGCAGGTGGTGGCTCAGTATCGTATCGCCCGTGCGCAGCAGGAAGAAGCGGCTCTCGGCTTTCAGCAAACATTGCTCAACGCCGGCAGCGAAGTGAATGATGCGCTGACTGCCTATCAGACCAGTCAGGGGAAAAGGCTGTTGCTGGACAAGCAGGTCACTTCCCTGCAAACGGCCCTGCGAAGTACTTCCCTGCTGATGGAACATACGAATACAACCTATCTGGAAGTACTTACCGCCCGACAGTCATTGCTCAGTGCACAACTGTCACAAACGGCCAATCATTTTACCGAAATACAAAGTTTAATTAACCTATACCGTGCTTTAGGGGGAGGTCAGGAATAAAGAATATCATACTTCCTCTGTTTTTTTGATCCTAATGAAGAAGGGCTGCCGGAGAAGTGATTCTCTGACAGCCCGTTTTTCGTTAGAGGGCATTCCCGATTTGAATCAATAACAGACCAGGAACGGAAAATACATTCCTGATGTGCATTATAGCCTGTATGCTATTCATAAACAGAAAACATATTGCAAACCGAATTGGCCAAATGCCGCAACCCTTCTCCGCCGGGCAACTGAAATAAAGTCATACACCAATTATCGTTTCCTTCCAACATATAAGGACCGGTTTCGGTTATCGCAACATCCCATCCGATACTTCTCACTTTCGGAATTCTCATAGCAGCTTGTTTGGCTAATGCTATTGCCTGATCGTAATATGGGATTATGCAACCTGTTATTTTTTCACCACTGACAGGATGTATATGAAACCGTTCTCCTGACGGATGTTTTATTATAGCAGGTTGACAGACGACACCCCGATGATCAACAAGGGCGGCAATTCCTCCTGTAGCAAAGTTGTCTGTGCAAGCCTTTATTCCTATACGTAAAACAACACTCCACACATCGACCTTATTTATACTTTCATCATAATATGTCACAATTCTCAATGTGTTGAGACTTGACGGATTCAGTTTATTCAGGGCGCTATGTTGGATAATACGTTCTTCGTACAAATATTCATCCGGCTTTTTTACAGTAGAAATAACATAGTCATGTAGTTGTCGCAATGATGTAAAGTTTTGCATCGGAAAAATAATCCCTTGACCGGCTTGTCCTTTTATGGGTTTAATGACGACCTCATTTATGGATATGGAGTAAGGATCATGCATTTGCCTTTTTATCTCATCAAACGTCATTACCCGGCGCCCTAGAATGTCCTCAAAAACTTCGGAAAAACGCACTTTATCTTTTAACACTAACGCTTCACAGGGATCGTTTACTTGACGTGTCAATTCATGACGTAACGAAGAAGTGAGATACTGCCGACATTCTGTTCTGCTTTTCTTAAAGAACTGCAACTCGTAGTAGTTTTCGAATGATGCACCGTACATCCAACTATGTGACAATAGCTCAAGGAACATCAGTTTCCTTTTTCCGAATACGTAATGATTATATTCTCTCAGCTTTCGAAAATCTGCAATTCGTATATGGTACAATAAATTTCTTATCTTTGACTTTAACTTGAAAGCATTATTACTGTTTTTTGTAATTGAACGGGCAGGAACTCCGGCAACAGTAGTATGGCTGTCGATATTTCGCGTCACTACAGCGCCTGCACCTATTTTGCAGTCAGCACCGACAATGACATCAGGAAGTATTACCGCATTAGCACCTATCTCCGTCCTGTCACCGATAATGGCACGTCCCAAGATTTTTGCACCGGGAGATACTTCACAATATCGTCCAATACGGACGTCATGACTGATAACAGTGCTTTTATTGATAAATGTCCCCTGCCCTATACTTACATTACAAGTAATAGTTGCCCCCGAAAGAATCACAACACCTGGTTCGATAGTATTGTCATACCCGCCCACAAGGGCTTTTTGGGAGATAAAAGTGGTCAATACTCCTCCAAGACAGGCAATCTTTCGTGCCAGTACCTCTCTACGCTGTCCACCTCCGACACCAATAATAACCTTACTGTCTGTTTTCAGATGTTGCTCCAGTTCATTCCAGGATTTAATAATGGGAAAGTCATAATATGCATCGCTAATATCTGTATTTATATTGTCAAACAAAGATACAGTTTCTTCTACATTATCCCACTTGAGCGCTGTCAAAATCTCCTTAGCACATCCTTTACTCCCGATTATTACCATTTTACACTTTTCTATTTTCGACGATATTCAGCCAAGACCATGTCAATTTGATTAATTTCATCATCTTTTAAATCCACGTGCACCGGCAGACAAAGCATCTTCTCAGCATTCATCCCTATTTTGTAATAGAGCGGCTTTCTAAAAATGACACTACAAAATAAAACCATTTATAGCGAATAAACACTATCAAAAAGTACGATAATATCCTCCTTTCATACAGCACTGATATTTCTTTTTAGAAATTTCATATCTCAGCTTGATAACAGTCTATTAATTGCTTTGGAATATATTGAAATTGTTACTGCCTAATAAACCGACTGATATGACAATATACGAATAGTTCATAATAACAGAATTATGGAGGTTTGTATGTTATATGCGGATAAAGTGAAATGTCTTTCTATAAGGTGAAAGCGATGAAAGCGGAAAAATGGGGCAAAAGCAGAAAAGGTTCGCCCTATATTACTTTATATATCGGCACTTATGATAGTAAAATAAACCAATAATAAAAAAACAATAATAGTGGGAAGTGTATGTGATTAACAATGCTTCTTAGATCTCGTTTCAAGCATTATTAGATGTCACAGCAAGCATTGCTAACCAGCTTCTCAAGTATTAATACCTAACTTCTCAGATATTAATACCTATCATATCAAATGTAATACCTGACTACTCATGTGTTAACATCTGAGCGCAGCTATGATTCTTTCGCAAGCCTGTCCGTCACCGTAAGGGTTATGCGTTTCGGACATCCGCTTATACATTTCTTTATCAAGGAGCAGGGCAGTGACATTACTGACAATTGCCTCCGCATTCGTGCCGACCAGCTTCACCGTACCCGCCTCAACAGCTTCCGGACGCTCGGTCGTATCCCGCATCACCAGCACGGGTTTGCCCAATGAAGGGGCTTCTTCCTGCACACCGCCGCTATCCGTCAGCAGCAGAGTAGAATGTTGCATGGCATAGATGAAGGGCAGGTAATCCAGAGGAGAGATCAGATAGACATTGCTCAGACCGGAAAGCAGTTCATACACTGGCTTCTGCACATTAGGATTCAGATGAACGGGATAGACAATGTCCATTTCCGGGTGAAGAGCCGCCAGTTCTTTGATCGCTTTGCAGATATGCAGGAAACCATCTCCGAAGTTCTCGCGACGATGTCCGGTGACGAGGATATACTCACGATCACCTACCGTGTAGCCTTTCTCCTGAAGTTCCTTCGCCATCTTTTCTTTCACACCGGCGGTGGTGGAAATGATATCGACCGCCATCAGCAGGGCATCGATCACCGTATTTCCGGTAATAAAGATTTTCTTCGCATCTATATTCTCTTGCAGCAGATTTGCCCTTGACTGTTCCGTCGGTGCAAAGTAGTAAGTGCAGATACGGTCTGTCACCTGACGGTTCATTTCTTCCGGCCAGGGAGACAACATATTATAGGTACGCAACCCGGCTTCCACGTGCCCCACAGGTATCTGCATATAGAATGCCGCAAGGGATGCCGCCATCGAGGTAGTCGTATCTCCATGCACCAATACGGTATCGGGACGGAAGTCCTTCAGCACTTCGCGCAGTCCAAGGAGTACCTTAGCGGTAATGTCATACAAGTCCTGATTGGGAGCCATGATATTCAGGTCATATTCGGGAGTGATGCCGAACACTTCCAATACCTGATCCAACATCTGCCGGTGCTGTGCCGTAACGCAGACACGTGTCTCAAAATGTTCCGTATCTTTCTGGAGCGCCTTTACAAGCGGAGCCATCTTTATCGCTTCGGGACGGGTACCGAAAACGAGCAATATCTTTTTCATCTGCTTTATTTAATAGAGTCTATACAACCTCTTCGCAATTAAACTACATTTTATCGTCTCACGCCGCAGAAGTCCAGTTCTATCTTTCCTTCTTCTTTGGGCAATGCAAGGAAGACATCGTGGCGAACCAGCCAGACGATAATATCCGCTTTCTCGTATGCTTCCCGATAATCTGTCAGATGGAAGCTCTTATGAGTGCTTATATTAGGCTCGATAATCAGCACGTCCGCTCTCGATTCGGAGATGATGCGGGAAGCGATATATTTGGCGGGAGATTCCCGTAAGTCATCGATATTCGGTTTGAAAGCCAGTCCCATGCAGGCAACGACCGGTTCGTGCTCGTTCTGTTCCACAAACTTCTGACAGGTTTCCAATACTTTGTTCGCACACCAGTCCGCTTTGTAATCGTTCGTTTCACGGGCACGCTTAATGAGCTGCGCCTGTTCCGGATAGTCGGATACGATGAACCAAGGGTCTACCGCAATGCAGTGACCGCCTACTCCGCAGCCCGGTTGAAGGATATTCACACGCGGATGCTTGTTGGCAAGTTCGATCAGTTCCCATACATTGATTCCGGCTTTGTCGCAGATCATGGAGAGTTCGTTGGCAAAGGCGATCTGTGAGTCGCGGGAGGAGTTCTCCGTCAGTTTGCACATCTCTGCCGTGCGGGCATTGGTGCCGTGCAGTTTGCCTTGTACGAAAGCGGAATAAAACTCAATGGCTTTTTCGGTGGATGCCGGATCGATGCCGCCTATCACGCGATCGTTGTGCACCAGTTCGTATAATGTATTTCCCGGCAATACGCGTTCGGGACAATAAGCGATATGTATCTTCCCTTTCAGTTCGGGACGTTCTTTATAGATCACTTCCGCCATACGTTCGGTGGTATATACCGGAGAAGTGGATTCGATGACAAACAGGTTACCCTCCTGCAGATAAGGGATCACGGAACGGGTGGCCGCCTCCACATAGGTGATGTCCGCCCGATGGTTCTGCTTGAATGGGGTAGGCACTACGATAAAGAAAGCATCCGCCGCTTCCGGCTTGCATACTGCCCGTAACTTTCCACTCTGCACTACGTCCCTGACTACCTGACCCAGTTCAGGTTCTACAATATGTATCTTTCCCTGGTTGATCGTTTCCACCACAGAAGGATTGACATCTACTCCTATGACTTCGAAACCGTGAGCGGCAGCAACGGCTGCCGTAGGAAGGCCGATATACCCTAATCCTAAAAACACAACCTTTTTCATGTTCAATATCTCCTTATTAATAAGTGTGGCAAAAGTACAAATAATATGTGACTTTGTACGGATTTTCACTGAAAACCACTACTTTTGTGCAAACATTTTGAAAGCATGAGGGTACTAATCATCAATACTTCCGAACGAATAGGTGGTGCGGCTGTCGCTGCCGGACGACTGATGGAATCGCTTAAGAACAACGGCATCAAGGCGAAAATGTTGGTACGTGACAAACAAACAGACCAAATCAGCGTCGTCGGCCTAAAGCGCAGTTGGCTGCACGTATGGAAATTCATGTGGGAACGCATCGTCATCTGGAAAGCCAACCGTTTCAAGAAGAATGATCTCTTCGCCGTAGATATCGCCAATACCGGTACGGACATCACTTCGCTTCCCGAATTTCAGCAGGCAGATGTCATCCATCTGCACTGGATCAACCAAGGGATGCTGTCACTCAACACCATCCGCAAGATTCTGACTTCCGGCAAACCTGTAGTATGGACCATGCACGATATGTGGCCCTGCACCGGCATCTGCCATTATGCACGCGAATGCAGAAACTACGAACAGGAATGCCACCACTGCCCTTACATCTACGGAGGAGGAGGCAAGAAGGACTTATCTACCCGAATCTTCCGGAAGAAGAAAGAAATTTATAGTCAGGCATCCATCACGTTTGTAGGCTGTAGCCGCTGGCTGGCGGAGAAGGCCAAAGTCAGCGGACTGCTCACCGGACAAACGGTTATCAGTATCCCGAACGCCATCAACACGAATCTGTTCAAGCCTCACAATAAGCAGGAAGCCCGCAGAAAATGCAGGCTGCCGCAGGAAGGGAAGCTCATTCTTTTCGGTTCTGTCAAGATCACAGACAAGCGAAAGGGTATCGACTATCTGATTGAAGCCTGCAAACTGCTGGCAGAGAAACATCCGGAATGGAAAGACTCATTGGGCGTGGTTGTTTTCGGCAACCAGTCGCAGCAGTTGCAAGACCTGATTCCTTTCCGCGTCTATCCGCTTCCTTATATTAAGAATGAGCATGAGTTGGTGGATATATACAATGCCGTAGACCTCTTCGCCATCCCTTCTCTCGAAGAGAATCTGCCGAATATGGTGATGGAAGCAATGTCCTGCGGTGTGCCCTGCGTCGGTTTCAACACCGGAGGCATACCGGAAATGATCGATCATCTGCACAACGGATACGTAGCTCAGCGCAAGTCTTCCGAAGATCTGGCCAACGGCATCCATTGGGTACTGACGGAACCCGAATATGCGGAACTTTCCGCACAAGCCTGCCGCAAAGCCATAGGCAACTATTCGGAAAGTATCATAGCGAAGAAGTACACGGACGTTTACAACAAAATAACAGGGAAATATGCATAGTGTCCATCCTACTCCCAAGTTCTCGATTATCACGGTGACCTACAATGCCGAGAAAGTACTGGAAGATACCATCCAAAGTGTTATCTCGCAGACTTACCACCACGTAGAATACATCATTGTGGACGGAGCCTCCAAAGACGGTACTCTCTCTATCATCGACAGATACCGCTCACGGATAACTACCGTCGTCAGCGAACCGGACAAAGGATTGTACGATGCCATGAACAAGGCGATCTCCCTTGCCAGCGGCGACTATCTCTGTTTCCTGAATGCGGGCGACTGCTTTCACGAAGACGACACCTTGCAGCAAATGGTGCACAGCATTCATGGGAGTGTTCTCCCCGACGTCATCTACGGGGAAACTGCGATTGTTGACAAAGACAGGCACTTTCTGCATATGCGCCGCCTTTCCACGCCCAAAAAGCTGGACTGGAAGAGTTTCAAACAAGGAATGTTAGTCTGCCATCAGGCTTTCTTTGCCAGACATACGCTGATGGAACCTTATGACTTAAACTACCGGTACTCCGCTGATTTCGACTGGTGCATCCGCATCATGAAAAAGGCGCGTACCCTGCACAATACGCACCTGACAATCATCGACTATCTGGATGAAGGAATGACTACGCAGAACCGGAAGGCTTCTCTTAAAGAACGGTTCCGCATTATGGCAAAACATTATGGATGGATAAGTACCGCAGCACATCACGCTTGGTTTGTACTGCGGTTGATTATCAAGCCGGGACAATAAACAGTGTATTTCAGACTGACTGACCCAGCCAGTCTGAAACTATAAAATATAGAATTATATCTAATTCACCTCATAAAGCATTACCTGATCCAGTATCACTCCCTCATCCAATGCCTTGATGACCAATTGATGTGATTTCCTGCCCAGAACGGGAAGTACGATTTTCCGGATTGCCTGATTACGAAGCACGTTCTCT
Source organism: Bacteroides sp. MSK.20.82 (assembly GCF_019052485.1). Lineage (NCBI taxonomy): Bacteria > Pseudomonadati > Bacteroidota > Bacteroidia > Bacteroidales > Bacteroidaceae > Bacteroides > Bacteroides sp. MSK.20.82. The sequence goes on along the minus strand of NZ_JAHQUN010000003.1, from coordinate 180,568 downwards.
TTCCATTCCTCGCTGCGCCCCTTCGTTTCGTACGCTATCACTTCAGGCTCGGCACCATCCAGAGAAACCGAGAAACGCAACTTATCGTCCTGCACCGGATGATTGGGAAGTAACCGGATATCCACCTCTACCGAGTCCGTTTTCAGATTACCGAAAGAGAAAGTCAGCGCATCGCCTTTTCTTATCTCTGCGGCTTTGCCTTCATATCCCAAACCTTCGCAGACAATAGCGTTGCCCTTCTTTGCCTCCGCCCCATTCCATTGACAGGCTGCTTTACGGTCCGCTGTCATCGGAGCAGTAGCCGCATTTCTTTCCACACGGTTGAATACAGGGAGCTTGCGGGGTTTGAAGTCCATCATGCGATTCCATTTCCCATTCTCCAATGAGTTATAATGTTGAGTCAGTGCAGCAATGCTGTCGTAAGCGGCATCACTCTTTTCCCAGTCTTCCTTATCGTGGCGTGCCAATTGGGCGTATAACAGTTTGCGATTCATTTGTGTCGCAGCCTGTACGGGATATTTCACCAGTTCGAAGTAAGCGCTCTGTCTGTCGGCGGGTACTTTAGAAGCAGCTTTCTCTACCATTTCCGAAAGTTGGCTGTAAGCATTCAGACGTTCGTTTATCTCCCTTTCGCTCCACGGCAAGTCTTTCACTTCCCGATAGACCGGATTCTTTTCTTCCTCCCGTGTATTTCCCATAAATTCGGGTTTGCGGATATGTGCCAAGCGATAATGTTCCTGCATAACGGGAAGGATGGCCTTTGCACAAGAGGTTCCCAGTTCCCGTTCCAGCCAATGTTTCAGATGTGCGGTCACTCCTTCGGAAGATACCTTATCCAGATTCCATGCCATATCCATGAACAGCTCAATCTGATACTCGGCAGGTTTGATGTCGCCGACGTTCAGTATCCACATTTTTTGTATTCCCTGATCGTAAGCCTGCTTCATCTGTTGATAAATGAGCGATGGACTCATGGTGCTCAACCATAAATGATCGTGCGGGCGTCCCCAGTAGGAAACATGATAATAGACTCCGTTGCCGCCTTTACGGGCACGCTCTTCGGCAGTGGGGAAATGGCGGATATAGCCGTAGTTATCATCACACCACATCAAGGTCACGTCTTCGGGTACTTGCAGCCCCGCATGATAAATATCGAGCACTTCCTTATAAGGAATAAAGACCTGCGGCACTTGTGTTACGTCTTTATTCACGTACTTTTCGAGCAAGCCGCGCTGGTCAACAAACACCCGGTCCAGGACGGCTTTCTGTTCTTCTACCGTCTTGGCTCCCTGCATCTTTCCATCGTGAACGCCACGCATACCCAGCGTGTAAAGTATCTCTTGTCCGGCAACTTCTTTCACACGATCTTCCCAAAACTGATAAACGGCCGGACTGTTATTCACGTAATCGTATGCTCCTTTTCCACGTATTCTCCATTCGCCGGCAGCACTGCACGCCATCGGTTCGCAGTGGGAAGCTCCCATAAAGATGCCATACTTTTTCGCTGCTTCCCGATTGCCCTTCGTCAGAAAGAAAGGAAGGGTACACTCGTGCATGGCAGGCCAGTAGGTATTGGCCCGCAAGCGAAGCAGCAATTCAAAAATACGTTCGTTGGTACGCGGTCCGATTTCTCCTTTCACGTCCGACGGTTCGTAAGTCTTGTTACTCCAAGGCATCAGTCCCCAGTCTTCATCATTAATAAAGATGCCCCGATACTCCACAGAAGGAGACTGCAACTCTCTAAACTTGCCCGAAAGGCGGAATGTCTCTTTTTTCTCCGGAGTCACATCCGCCCACCATTCCCAAGGGGAAACGCCTAGCAAACGGGATATTTCAAGTATGCCGTAGGCTGTACCGTGACTGTCGCTGCCGGCTACTACCAGCTTTCCATCTTCTGAGACGGTGAGCAGGAAAGCCTGCTTTTTGTTTTTTAATGCGGAAATATCGATACCTGCCTGCTCAATCAGCTTGCTCTGTCCGATCGTTCCTACTATGATGTTTCCGGTGTTTGTGTCTACATGGGCAGTTGCCGACAATACAGTCTGAAGGTCACGGGACAACAAATCCAGCGAAGTATGCACCACCGGTGCTTCCGAACCGCTGCAAGCTATCACAACCGGTTGACCGGACTGCAAGACAAAATCTTTTTGTTTACCTTGAGCGAACAAGGTCACTGCTACCAAAGCAAAGACGGAAAATAAGATTCTATTTTTCATAAATATTACAATTTTACAATATCAGTAATGGTCACAAAGCAATCGTCGCTGCCATAAATTCTCTTCGTTTTATCAGTCCATGTGGGGCTGATGCCCGTAACTTCAATCACTAGTGTATATTCTCCTTTTGCCAATTGGGGAGTCATAAAACGCATTGCATGATCATTCGCCTTACTATAGAAATCGACCAGTGAAGAATATATTTTCTCCCCTTTCTTATCGAGGATATTCATACGCGCATATCCGCTATGACAGTTCGTTTCGCCCATAACAGCCACACAAGAGCCACTGAAGGGAATACTCAGCGTACTTCCTTTTACATTGGAAGATATTCTTCCTTCCTCCACTTTCCAGTCAGCTTCTTTACTGAACGTTATCTGCTTTAAATCGACGGTTTTTCCTTTGCGCAGAGGATTTACGGGTTTCAACTTATCAATGTCCCAGGAAGGCCAGTATTCCGGAATAGAAAGTTTTGTGCCATCCACCTGCATAGGCATCCACACATAGGTGGCGGCCGAAGCCTGATGCGGATAAGACCAGCGGTCGCCCATAAACATCGGAATCGTATCTTCGCCACACTTTAAAGGAAACACAAAAGTGGTCTGTGAATTATAGGTCAGGCTTCCTTCGGGAGCAAACAAACCTTGTCTGGTCCACGGCCCTTTGACGGAAGGGGCTGTAAAGTAGAAATTATCATTCTTTTCCCAGCTGGTCAGATTGGAGAACAAGAAGAAATATGTACCGTCTTTTTTAAACATTGCCGGAGACTCTCCGTGAGAACCGCCCACTCCCGATACCACTTTTTCCTCTGCCGTACGGTAGTCTTTACTCAAACGATAGACAATTCCTCCGTGCAACAGCAAATATCCGGTACCGTCCGCATCCTGATAAGTCCCCATATCCCAGCGGCGAATGGGCTTGCCTTCATACAACAGAGGTCCGTGAAGTTTATATTCACCTGCTATAGTGCTGCAGGTAGCATAGCCGATATGGGGATCTTTATAGTTCATATCGTCCGCATGCATATACATCACATACTCGCCGGTAGAAGGGCATTTCATGACTTTCACACGCTCGCCTACACGATTAGGGCCAAGAATTCCGCTTGGCTGCACCGGCAGAACAACACGTTCGAACTTCCAGTTCACCAGGTCATCAGACGAATAGCAACTGAAACCCGGAAAAGCATTGCTTTTGTCCGACTTATATTCTCCGAAAAGATAATATCTGCCATTCTCTTCCACAATGCAGGCACCGTGCGCATTGACAATCTCTCCCCTGTCGTCAAACCAGGGAATTCCGTTATTTACTACTTTTTCCGTTTTCCGGGCCATGCCCGTTCCGTAAGATACCCACAAAAAGGCAAACAATAACATCCAGTATTTCATGATATTCTTCTATAAATTCTTATAAAAAATATAAGGCACAATCAAATTACAAATTTACGCTTAACTATCTATATTCCTATGGAGAATAGTACAACAAGCATGGAATATTGTACTATTCTTCTTCAAAACAACATCCCGCAAAGCAGCCACGCACTTTTCACCTCCGCCGTGCATATCATGCAGCATACTTCATCATTAAAAAGAATAAGAATATTTAATGCACAAAAATAGAGAGAAGAGCACAATGAGACAGGAGGTAAATCGGGCAGATATAGGGGGTAAATCGGGCAATAAGGTAAAAGATTATTGTGTTACAATAATTCGCAGTATGCAGAGTCAAATAAAAGAAAACTCTCTACGGCCTCTTCTGACGTATAGAAAACTTTTTACCCTTAATACTAAAATCGCAGTTGAGTTTATAATAAATAGTTTCATCGTTTATAATAAACGGTCCCCCCGTTTATTATAAACTCAAATACGCCTTTTAAGCATATATCTTTTGATTTTATGCAACAAAAAAGGCTGCAAACCCTATAAAAGGTTGCAGCCTTAAGCTTAGCAGCGGTTCACAGATATGCTGATTTGCATAAGATCCCCTGTGTATTTTGTTATAATATCACACTATTTCTCCTGTTTGGTTTCGATGATTGACATGGTACATTTTGTTTTATTTCTTTATGGGTTGTTACTTTATAGTCTGTATGACACCTGCAAATATACAACAAAAAAAAGCCTTTGTCAAGTCCTGCGGAAATTTGATGTTAATATAGTAGTTCGAACCAATCGTATAATGCCTGATTTCCGGAAACGTCCCCATTGCTCGTGGCATACATACCTACACAGGTACCATTGAACTTATTGAATTTGTTGTCCGCTACAGGAACCAGACTTTGCCCGCCACCAATGGTGGTCAATGTATCTGGTGTTTCACCAAAGCTGAATACGGCTTCCATCCCCCTGACTGTGATTTTCAGGCAAACTGCCTTCTGATCGTACGGCATCTCCGCAACGATCTCTTTCTTTCCAAGATGCTTCTTCACCAGGCGAATGCCTGCCTTTGTCCTTAGCAAAGAATAGTAACCGTTTGCCGTGCGGTAGAGCACCAGTCCGGCAGATTCGTTTTCCTTCTTCGCCTTAAATTCCAGTCGGGTCATTGCTACATAATCCGGTTGTTCTACACGGCGAACTATCATGGCAGCATTCGTCAGACTATCGATTACTTGCGGACGCAGAGATAATGCCAGTCTGCCTTTCTTCAACTGATAAAACCTGGTCGACGGAATCCGCACAAAATGCCATTTCATATCCAAAGAATCGGCATCGAACTCATCTCTAGGGTGCGTGGGAGCTACGGGCGTCCAAGGCAGATCGGGGCGCTGTAATTCGCTTACATCACTTCCTTTCCCCGGATTAAAAATGGGGGTCTGTCCGTCAAACTTCACTTTGCACAGGAATGTCTCACGAGCTAACGGAAAAAAACCGTCAATGTTACGGTTACCCAGAAACACTGCCCACCATTCGCCGTTCTGCGTCTGTACCAAGTCGGCATGCCCGAAATTCTGATAACAGTATTCGCTCCCCATGTGGCGCGTGGTAAGCACCGGATTGACAAGTCCGGCAACATACGGCCCCATTACCGACTTGCTATGATGCACTGTCAAGGCGTGGTTACGCCCCGATCCACCTTCGGACATCAGCAACAGATACTGTCCGTTAATCTTATAGAGATGAGGTCCCTCCGCATACTGGGCATTATAGGCATGTCCGGTAGAAAGAATCTTCATCGGACCTGTCAGCCTCCCTTCTTTCAGATCCAGTTCCTGTGTCCACACAGAACATTGCGCCGGCCAGTTATTTTTGAGATCCCAGCGGTTGCCAGTATAGTAGCACCGGCCGTCGTCATCCCAAAAGAGTGACGGATCTATACCGGGGGCTTCTTTCAGCCACACTGGATCGGACCACGGACCGTGCGGATCCGTAGCTGTGATATAGAAATTCCCGCCACAGTGATAAGCTGTAGTAATCAGATAGAACTTGCCATCATGATAACGTAAAGTAGGCGCCCAGATGCCATCGTTATCATTTATCCCGCTGAAATCGATCCAATCGGGGCGATTGAGGGCATAGCTGATCAGTTCCCAATTGACCAAGTCTTTGCTATGATAAACGGGAAGCCCTGGATAGCAGACAAAAGAAGAAGTGACCAGATAATAGTCATCACCTACCCGACAAACTGAGGGATCGGGATTAAAACCCGGCAGAACGGGATTCCTGAATGTATAAGGAGCTTCCTGCCCATATACATTCAGAAAAAACAGACTCAAAAAGAATAACCAAAGTAACTTTTTAAATTTTATCATATACAAATTAGTTGTTTTTAAAACAGACCGTTCGGACAATGAAGTCTTTTAATTTTCAGAAGTCTCCAATGTCACAGAAACATACATTTCCTTATTGCTACTATTGATATAATTATACTCTATCACATATCTCCGTGTATTGATTCCGTAGTTTCCCGATATGACTTGATAGGTACCACTTCCGCTATTTTCTACAACTGGCAAACTCTTCCAAGGTCTGACACTCACTTTTCCGGTGCTCTTATCCACCGTCAGAGTAATACCGTTATCATCCAGATTGGGCATTTCTTCGTTGACCGACTTATGGAAGAAACGAACCGTGTTTTCATCCACTGCTGTCAGAGTCCGGGCTATTTCTATCGGAGTCCCGCTTAACAAATCTGGAGTTCCATTTTTCATCGGATACTCGGTGCCCTTCATCATATAATTGCCCGAATAGTCATTGATCATTTTCACCTTCACCAGCAACACTGTGTCAGCCTGTTCGTTCACAGGATAAGGGCTTGAGTCTACGATCTTCAAAGGAATCAAATACCGTGCATCTGTATCTATTTTTTCGGTATCTACACGTACGGGGAACCGCACATAACGTTCGCCGGCCTTAATGACGCTTGTGTAGGAAGGAATCGTATACCAGTCTTTAGGCAGCGCCACATATTCGATTTCGCCTTCCAGCACGTTTTTATAGTTGTAATTATCGATGTTACTTTGATCTGCTTCTCCCAAAGTCACTGTCACGTCATCTTCGTGCATCTTTGTTCCGCCACAATAGACGGTAACGAAGAACTCTCCGTCACTTCCATATTTTACCTCTTTCTCCTGCAACTCATCTTGTGCACCTACTAAAGTCAACTTTTTAGTATATTGCTCGTCAGCCAAAGGGTCGCTCACGCAAGCCGACACGAACAAACATAAAAGTCCACCCAGCATCAGTCGAATAAAGTCATTATTATATTGTTTCATATCTTTTATTCTATTTGAATTATCTTTTCTTGAATCACTTCTCTGTTTTCATTTAATAACCTTGATTCTGGTCTATCCGCGGATTCTTGTCGATAATACCTTGACGAATAGGATAGAAATTCATCCGTTGGGTTATATTGAACTTGGAGAACTTACAATCCGACTCAGTGACAATCGTACGCATATAGTAGTTCTTACGATCTTTCTTCATCGCCTTTATATTCATACCGGTAAAGGGCCTGCTTGTCGCTTTTACCAAATCTCCCCAACGGCGGAGGTCGTATGCGCGCCGTCCTTCAAATGCCAGTTCTATTCGTCTTTCGCGCTTGATGGCCTCTCTCATCTTTTCAGGATTATCCAGTTCTTCGTCGGTGATGCCCGGCTGACCGGAACGATAACGTATCATATTGAAATATTTACGCATTTCTTCCTTATTGCGTGACACAGATATTCCGGTCGTTTCGTCAGTGTAGTTATCACCATCTCCCATCTCATTCATCGCTTCTACATAATTCAGCAGGATTTCAGCATAGCGGATAAGCGGAAAACTTTTAGATAATACTTTCCCGCTTCCTGCGGGGGAATCCATTTCATTGACATACTTCACGCAAGTATAGCCGGTGACACAGACCGTCTCTTTTTGGTATTGATCGGGTTTGCCCGTTCCATCGCTATAATAAGTCACTTTCAACGCTTTTTTATTCGCCGGGTCAGGACCATTGTAAGAAGAAGCCGGCCATATTCTATGGTTGAATCCTATCGTAGCATAATAACGCATCTCACGGTTGTAATCCATCTGTGCCATTTCAGGATCCAGGTCGAATCCTGAGAAGGAGGTTCCCAGCAAGGTTTTCTGTGCATCATCCAGATTACTGATGGGTTGCCATGCCTTTTCTTCCGTTGGATAAGGATATTCAGCACTGGAAGCATTGATATCCCGTCCGTCTATCATGCGGTATGCATCCGCCAACTCTCCATTCACACTGATAGCATTCGTACCGTCCATCGCATAAGGGAAAACAAGTCTGGTATTGTTTTCCGTCTGACTCTTGGTCCAGATAAATTCGGAGATGCTGAATCCCTCTTCTTCTCCCGTGAACATATCCCTGTAAGATTTAAGCGGATCTATACCATGAGGGCCTTCCGGGAATTTATTGTTTTTGTTATTGAATTTGAGGTCATAAGTATTGGCCGGCAATTCAGGTGTGTATGCCGTACTGCGAACTGTGTAAAGGTTGTACAAATTCAAATCAATCACTCTTTTGGCGGCAACTGCTGCGACAGCCCACTTATGCGAGTCATAATTCTGAGGGAAATAGGGCTGATTGTCCGAGCTTCTCAGGAAGTCATAATAGTATTTATTTCCATTGAACCAGGGGCTTGCCGCTTCAAGCCGTACACGTGACATCAGAGCTAATGCAGCTCCGGACGTAGGGATGCGATAGGTTGACGCATCGCGTTCGTCCGCTGCCTTCAGCAAAGAAGCTGCCTGCTCGAAATCACTGCATATCTTTTCCACACATTCGGTGTAAGTAGCTCTCGGATAAGACATCTGATCTACACTCGCATTGGTAGGAAAAGCCTGATCGGGAACGATAGGCACAGGACCATACTGCATCACCAGAGTGTAATAGCTATAAGCACGGATAAAGTAAGCACGGCCCAGGAAGTCACGTCTTTCAAAATCTGTAATATCCGTACACTCTCCGATCCGGGCAATCACAATATTCGCCATTCGGATAGATACATAGAGTTCTCCCCAACGGAAAAAGTCGTTGCTATATTTGTCTACCATCTGCCCCATCGCAAAAAAGAGACCTTTCCATGAATCCTTTTCACTTTCCTTGATAGATGCGAACGCTTCATCGGATGCGAATCCCAAAGGCAATGGAGTCGATTTCCATACGTTGTCAAAAGCAGGGAAGTTATTGGCTGCAGCACTGATATACTTCTCAAGCTGACTCTTTCTCGTAAAAATAGAGTCAAGGCTCGTCATATCATATACATATTCATCAATATCCAGGAAAGACTCACAAGATGTGAAAGTGGTTGAAATCGCAGACGCCATAAAAACACCCGCCATCATTATATTCCTTAATTTCATAATTCGTTCAATTTTAAAAGTTCAAACTCAATTGCATTGAATAAGTGCGCTGAATAGGATAAGCAGCACCGTTCGCAGATGCCTGTCCCGGGTCCCACAGCTTGATGCTGTCCCATGTACAAATATTATGCATAATGAACGACAGGCTCATTGAACTGACACCCAGTACATTCTGCAGCCAGGGGTTGCGATAGGTATAGCGTATATTCAGTTCTTTGAAACGCAAATAGCTGTTGTCTGCCAACCAATATGTTGATGCCTGATTATTGTTCTTATTACTGCCATAAGTCATACGCGGGAAACGAGCATTCGGATTCTCTGTGGCTGCCGTACCCGATATTTCACGCGGAGTCCAGCGGTTATTCTGATCTGCCACGATTGTCAGCAGGTTTCCTGTCGAACCGCCACTGAAAGGGTAATAGCCTGTACCTCCCAAAAAGTAAGTACTATGTCCTGTTCCTTCGAACAGCATTCCGAGAGTCAGGTTTTTCCAGCTCACTTCTCCGGCAAAACCGTATTGAATCTCCGGTACATTAGAGAAAGACAAAGGTACTCTATCGTCCACATCAATCACACCATCAGCATTTACATCCACATACTTGATATCGCCCGGATATACTTTACTCTCAAAGTTTTGCTTAGGACTGGACTCTATATCTTCCCAGTCTCTGAACAAGCCTTCGGCTATATATCCCCTCTGTACTCCGCTCGGATATCCGATTCTCGATTGATAAGGATAGTGTATATCAGACTCCTCGTAATGCAATACCTTGTTGCGCGAGAAAGTAAAGTTACCACGTATGGTAGCCCGCCAGTTTTTTCCAAAATCCTGTTTGAAACTGAAGTTTCCATCCATACCCCAGCTTTCCATCGAACCTGTATTGGCCCACGGCATAGAGATGAAACCGGCTTCTTCCGGTACAGTGACACGCTGCTGGAAAATGTCAGTACGGCGATCTTTAAAGTAGTCAACAGTCAGCGAGAATTTATTATTGAACAGGTTGATATCCACACCGACATCAAACTTCTTCGCTTTTTCCCAGACAAGTCCGTCAGTACCTAACTGTCCTTCCCGAATACCGCCTGTTCCCCAGCCGCCATCACCTGTGCTGGTGACTGTTGTCAGATATGGGAAACGTGTACCACCGATACGGTCGTTACCGACAAGTCCATAAGAAGCACGTATCTTCAGATAATCAAGGAAAGGAAGTGCCTCTTGCAAACAAGCATATTGAGAGGGAATCCATCCTCCGGATACTGCCGGGAAAAATCCGAAGCGTTTATTTTTCGGGAATTGTTCGGAGCCTGTATATCCGATATTGAATTCGGCAAAGTAAATCTGTTTGTAGTTGTAAGTTACACGTCCCGAAAGCGCCTCATAACGTCTGGGGATAGGTTTCAGAACGGCGCTGACGTTCTTGTCTTCGTCCGAGTCTTTTGATTTCGTTCTGCTCTGCAGGTAAAAGTGGAGCAGTCCGCTTATGGCATGATCACCAAACGTACGGTCATAATCCGCATTCAACTGCCAATAATAGGTACGGTCGGTATCCGTAGACCTTGATAATGACAGGTCCTTCTTTTCCACCTGTTTCGTCATGACCAGTGTGCCTTGGGCATTTCTTCCGTTCGCCCAATACAGATCCGGCATTTTAGAACGTGTAGTATAAAATTCAGAGTTGGTGGTGAAGGAGAATAAGCCTCTAACCTTCAGTCCTTTCGTAATAAAATCCAAATCCTGACTCAAATCCACCATCAAGTTGGTAGTCAGATTACGGGTCTCTGTGAAACCTGTATAGTTCAACTGTACATAAGGAGACAACAGCTCATAGCCAGACTCCGCATTGGCTCCTTTCGACGCCAGCTGACCTGTGGAATATTTCACCGGCAGCGATACAGGTGTCAATGCTGCCTGCGCATTCCATAACGCACTGTTATTTCCCAATCCCGGTGAGTTCTGGTTAGTCATTACTTGGTAAAGCTTCAGCCCCAATCTTGTTTTCTTTGTTAAATTGGCATCAACTTTGGTCAGAAAAGAGTACTTCTGATAATTGATGTTGGGATCATATTTGTTGGCAGACTTGTCGGGACGGAAAACGGCATCCTTATTCTGCATACTGAGCGACATAAAATACCGTGCGTTCGTACCGCCACCGGAAACACTGAAATAATGCTGATTCTGCCATACACGGTCTCTCAGAATCACATCACGCCAGTTGGTATTCGGAGCAAGGTCCGGATCAAGCCCTGTCTGAAACAGTCTTAACTGAAGAGCACTGTAAAGCGGATCATCTCCCCTGCTCAGTTTTGCTTCATTAGCCAGTAACGCATACGTATAGGCATCGCAATACTCAGGCATACGTGCAGATTCGCTCAATGTGATACTTGATTTATAGTTAATACGGAGTTTCCCCGCTTTTCCCTGCTTGGTCTTCACCACTACTACGCCATTGGCTCCGCGTGCTCCGTAAATGGCTGTTGCCGAAGCATCTTTCAGTACCGAAAAGCTTTCAATATCCGCCGGGTCAAGTTGATTCATATCACCTTCTACACCGTCTATCAAAATCAATGCGGAGGAATTGGCACCAAATGTACCAATACCGCGTACCCAGAATTCGGAAAAGTCACTACCCGGTTCTCCGCTTCGGGTCACAGCGATGATGCCGGGAACGTTACCACCCAGCATATTGGATACAGAAGTAGCCGGCACATCTAATGCCGCAGGCTCGATAGTGGTAACCGCACCCGTAAGGGAAATCTTCTTCTGGCTTCCCTCGCCCACAATGACAACCTCATCCAAATCGCTGACCTGTGGTTCCAGCACAATCTTAATATTCTCCTTACTCATCGTCACTTTATAGCTATAAGGCTTATAGCCTATAAAAGTAACAGTCAGTACTTCACCTTTAAAAAGACCTTGCAGACGAAACTTACCGTCCAGATCTGTTGCAGTTCCTTTCGAACGGTCTTTGTCTACAGTGATCGAGGCACCGATAATCGTTTCCCCCTTTTCGTCCATCACCGTTCCGGCGACCATATAACCTTTTTCATTGGTTTGTGCTGATATGGTGGCAGAACACACAAAGAGCAGCAACATCATGATTACATTTATTGTCAATTTCATATCTATCTGGTATTAGATTTACTGAATGGTAAATTTCCGGACCATACCTGCGTTACATTCAACAAAATACAGAGATCCGTTTGAGTCAAAGCCGAGATCATAAGGCCATTTTAACGATGATTCCAAGGGTTTTCCGTCAACAACAGCCAGATTTCCCTTACGCCCTGCGACAGTTGATACGATGCCATCCTCCAATTTCCTTAATAAACCGTTTCCTGTATCGAGAAAGTACAATACGCCCGAATCATCTACTGCAAGACCTGTAACTGTACTCATCATGGCATCTTCTCTGTTCCCGTCCATAAATCCGTTTGTTCCGTTACCAATATAATCCTCAAAAGACTTGCCATCGGAAGAAATCTTCAGGATTTTATTACTTAGATTGGCAGATACATAGAAGCAGTCATTTACTTTATCCCTCGCTATAAAACACCAACTGGTAAGTCCCCCCAGGTTTCCTAATTCAGCATTGAGTATTTCCACTTCAAGGCTTTCCAAATTGACTCTGCCGAATTTACCGCTGGTATCACAAAAATAAAGGAACTGATCGTCATCGCTTAAAACACAGTCAGCCACTCTTCCCGTTACCTCCGTACCCAGAGTATTCAGTATCTTCGACATCTGCCATCCTTTTGCCCGATTGAAAGCGTAAACAGCGTGTGTGCCGTCATACTGGATGCCATAAGCTGTTTCACGATTTTTGGTAGCACCCAAACCGCCGAATTTTATTCCCGAACAAATGGTCGTAACTCGGTTCTCTTTCTCAGAAACCAGCCGCACATTGGTCTGATCGGTGCTTACAAGTATATTATCGTCAGCTATCATACACATTCCGCGTATTACTCTGAATTTAGCCTCAGCCAATGTACCGTCTGCATTTTCACCGGTATTACCGGTTCCGGTTATGGTCGTAATCTGCTCCATCCTGGTATACTTGAACAGAGAGGGCAGTTCGCCTTTGTACTCCGAGCCGATCACTACAGACACCTTGTTCTGTCCGTCATTTTGCTTAGGAGTCATACCGTAAATACAATCTCCGTTAGAGCTGATTAGTCTCGCAGTGTCTTTCTCTCCGAAATATACTTTTATGCGGGACAGGTCCGTTCCAAAGTTTTTTCCGGAGATAACAAACTGAGTGTTGTAAACACCGGAATCAGGTTCGATCAGAGATACGATTACAGGCTGATTCGGATCAAAAGCTTTTGGAGGTATCCCTTCATTGACAAACTTGTAGTCGTCCGCACATGAAGTGAAGAAAAGCAAGGAGCAGAGACTCCAATGTAACAAATTGTTTTTCATGTAATAATAAAATAAAATTAATATATAAGATCAACTATTTCTCCTGAAACCCTGGAAGCAGGTGACACTATCCTGATGTCTCCCCTCAAAGAGAACGAGACAAAATTAGAGGTATTCCACTAGAATTATAAGAGGTAAATCGGGCAAAAATAGGAGGTAAATTAGGCAATAGACCAGGGGAAATCGACATGAACGATTCACTGCACTCCACATCAAAGCACTAGTTATCAGCGCCATACCCACTAAGCACTTCAATAAAGCCATTTCCCATTTTGTTCTTCATCCAACGTATATGCAGTTAGCTTTTTCCATTTTTTATTGTATTTTTGTCTTAAAGATTACCTCTATTACAATGTATATGCAAAAAAAGTACTTTATACTCATTGCTTACATATTGCTTGGTTTTTACAACAGCTATGCACAGCCTTATCTACTTAAACATCTTGGAGTAGAAGACGGATTATCCAACAATTATGTGACGAACATCACACAAGATAAACAAGGATATATCTGGATCGCAACAGAATCCGGATTGAGCCGGTTTGACGGACGCAACTTTACTACCTACAAGGATAACAATTCAGAAATCAGCAGTAATGCACTAAATACCCTGCTATATGATGAAGAAGAAAACGCCTTATGGATCGGACTTAAGAATGGACTGAGTAAACTGGATTGTTCGACTTACAGATTTACAAATCACATCGCAGACAGTATAGCTACCAATGTTGTTGCGCTGGCACATTCTACAGATAATAAAGGTATATGGATTACCAATCATTATGGAGGAACTATATATTTCGACAAACAAACCAGACAATTCACCTCCTTTTCATATAAGAATATCAAAGATCTGTATGACTCAAGCTGGTGTTCTTTTGACGACGGGAAAGGCAATCTATATATAGGACACGCACAAGGAGGATTAAGCATTATTGATATAAAAAACAGAACTTGCAGGAATTATCATAACGACCCACTAAATCCCAAAAGCCTTCCGGGCAACAGTATATATTGCATTTACGTAGATCACTCCGGCAACACATGGGTGGGAACCAACCAAGGACTTGCCTTATTCAATACTCAAACAGAAGAGTTCATCACTTTCAAACATGAGTTCGGCAACCCTCATTCTCTGATAGCGGACCATATTTATTGTATCAAAGAAATGAATGACGGAACATTATGGATAGGAGCTGACATTGGAGGAATTAGCATACTTGATTTACACAATATTACTTTCATGAATCCCAAAAGCGTAAGATTCACCAATATTACTGCTTCGAACGATGAAAATGGACTCTCATCCGGTAATATAAGAAGCCTGCTACAAGACTCATTCGGCAATATATGGATTGGCAACTACAGCAGCGGCATCAATTTCATAAGCCATACTAAACCAACCTTTCACACACTTCCTTATACAACTGAAAAGGGAAGAACATTAAAAAACAAGCCAGTGTGGGGAATCTACACAGATAAGGAAGATCAGGTATGGGTGGGCAGTGAAAATGAAATAGCTATTTTTAAGAACTATCAGTTAAGGGAAACACTAAATATAGCCTCTTTCTTGAGCAGGCCCTACGGACAAGTATTCTCACTCCGAAGTGATCAAAAGCAAAATTTCTTTTTAGGAATTTATGATGATGGATTATTGAAACTGGATAGATCTGGTAATCAGATCACGCGTGTTCCTTTAAACATGAACAACATTGATATTCTTACGTTTTACGAAGATATTGACGGAACTATGCTGATAGGTGCCGAATATGGTATATATATGTATAAGAACGGTATAGCTATTACAGAAGAAGAAATTACAAGCCAGCTTACTGCCCGTTCCGTTTATGGTATCCTCCGTGACCGACAAGGGAAGTTATGGATTGGAACCTATGGAGGAGGTATCTCCGTCTTCGATAAAAACAATAAACTTATCACTCGGCTCACCGCGGAAAATGGCTTTTGCTCCAACTCAATCAACCATTTTTTTATGAATCACAAAGGACAAATATGGGTGGCAACACGTGATGGCATTGCCTGCATTAAAGATACGACCCAACCGGAGCGCTTTGAAGTATATAACTCCAGACATGGTCTGGATGATAATTTTGTCCGCGCCATTCAGGAAGATAAAGCAGGCAATATCTGGATAAGTACCAATGACGGCATTTCTCGCTGGAATTCGAAAAAACAATTATTCGAAAACTATAATCATCACGATGGCATACCGGCAGGTAACTTTATAGAAGGATCAGCCTGCTCCACCGAAGACGGAATACTTTATTTTGGCTCATTAAACGGAGTCTGTTACTTTGATCCTAAAGAACTGATAACCGAACATCAGGTAGCTCCCGTACAAATTACCGAATGTAAAGGATTCAACAGACAGATAGAAAGCCACAACGCCGGAGTTTTAATTCCTACAACTAACGGAAACATTGATTTGCCTTATAATCAGAATTCTTTCCGAATCTCATTCACAGTCCCCGACTACTCTCAAAGCCAGCTGGTAGAATATGCCTATATGATAGAAGGATTAGAAAATGTATGGGCCAACACCCAAGGAGAGAATCAGGTTACATTCCGTAATATTGCTCCCGGAGAATATACTTTCAAAGTAAAAGCGAAACTGAAAAATCAGGATTGGGATGAAGGGCATATCGCCTCCATGACAGTACATATCCACCCTCCCTTTTGGCTTACATGGTATGCCAAACTGTTTTATTTCATTATTATATGCATCGCCATATATTTATCTCTCCGCACCTATAAACGCAAGTTAAACCTGGAAAGCTCTCTTGAACTGGAAAGGAAAAACAGCCAGAACAAACAAGAACTAAACAATGAACGGCTACGATTCTATACCAATGTCACTCATGAACTACGGACTCCATTGACACTGATTCTGGGCCCTTTGGAAGATTTGCTGAACGACCCCGATCTGTCTCCACGTTATAATCAAAAGATCAGCATCATCCATAGCAGTGCTATTCGCCTGTTAAACCTGATTAACGAGTTACTTGAGTTTCGTAAAACCGAAACTCAAAACCGACAATTAACAGTCAGCAAAAGTAATCTTGCCAATCTGATCACTGAAATTGGATTACGCTATAAGGAACTGAATCAAAACAAAAAAGTAACATTCCACATTGATATTGAAACAGAGAAGACCCAACTCTATTTTGATACAGACATGATTACGAGTATCGTTAATAATCTGCTATCCAATGCTATAAAATATACACCAGAAGGTGATATCAGACTTGCACTTCGCACTATCACCGAGGAGAATAATTTATACACAGAAATAGAAGTCAGCGACACCGGATATGGAATAGACTCCGAAGCCCTTCCACATATATTCGATCGCTACTATCAAGCCAAAGGCAAGCATCAAGCATCCGGAACCGGTATCGGACTCGCACTGGTAAAATCACTGGCAGAGCTCCATCAAGGTATTTTAAACGTAAAAAGCGAAACCGGAAAAGGAACGTCTTTTACTTTCCGCATCCTGACTGAGAACACATATCCTGATGCCTTACACAAAGAAGAGGGAGAAGAGCCACTCAATATGACAGAAAATGATGTAGACACGGAGGATAGCAAAGAAGAAACAGATACCCGCCCTATCATACTCGCAGTAGAGGATAACGATGATATCCGTGAATACATCGCTTCTTCCTTTCACGCTAATTATCAAGTCATAACCGCCATCAATGGTAAGGAAGGATGGGAACTGGCACAGAAATATATTCCCAATATTATTATCAGTGACATCATGATGCCTGTCATGGATGGTATTGAGCTCTGTCGCTCCATAAAGGAAGATATGCGCACCAGTCATATCCCTGTAATCCTGCTGACAGCCAAAGATTCCATTCAGGACAAAGAAGAAGGTTACGATAGTGGAGCCGATTCTTATCTAACAAAACCGTTCAGTGCCAAATTACTTAACAGCCGTATCCATAATCTACTGGAATCCCGCAAGAAACTGGCACAGCAAATAACAGCCCATACACAGGAGCTAGAACCCAAAGCCTTACAGGAGCCTATGGAACCTATAGAACTCAACAAACTCGACAGAGAGTTTCTTGAAAAACTAACTCACATCATCGAAGAAAATCTGGATGCAGAACTTGATATTCCTTTCATGACAAGCAAAATAGGAATGAGCCATTCCACCTTCTACCGGAAAGTGAAAGCATTGACCGGGATATCCGCCAATGAATTTATCCGTAAAGTAAGACTCAAGAACAGTTTGCAATTGCTGCTAACAGGAACATACAATATCTCGGAAGCCGCCTACATGACAGGTTTCAACAATGTTTCTTACTATCGCCAATGCTTTAAAGACGAGTACGGAATGTCACCTACCGAATATTTAAAAAGTTGCCGGTAACGCAAGTAACTGATACATCAAAGTGCGTGCCATACGCTCCTGCCCTTTGGTGTCGGGATGCAAACGGTCATAGCCGGCATCATAGAAATAAATAAGCTGCTCTTCAACCATCGGATTCATACCTGTCACTGCATTAAAGTCTATGACAGGTATTCCCCATATATTTCCTGCCTCCTTAATAGCCTGCACATAAGCATCTATATATTCTCCGCAACCATTCTGATAGCTTTCATCCGGCTGGACATTCTTATCGCCGAAGTTAGCCAACGAACGATGCAAAGGAGTCAGCAGAACGATCTGCTTATCCGGGAAAAGTTTCTTCAGTTGAGTGATTCCTATATTAATACGACCTCTATAAGTGTCTTGAGTCATGACAGGCGTACGCTTTTTCCGCGTCACCATCTTCTTCATCTCACCGTGAGCAGACAGCACTTGCTCTTCTTGTTCCGTAAACCACTCACCGATAGGCACACTACTATTATAATCGTTTGTCCCCATAAAAACCAGGATAGCATCGACTTCTCCGCCATGTTCTTTCTTCAGCTTTTCCGCCTGACGGGGTACATCATCCCACTGCCTTCCACTAATGCCGTAAACAAAAGGAGTGATCCCCAGCCATTCTTTCAGAAAGTCCCAGTACTTCTTTATATTATCACCGTAGCAATTCGGGTCTGTGATGGAATCTCCGATGTATCCTACTTTCTTGCCTTGCCAGGGATGCTGAATACAACCTTGTTTATTTTCAGAAAAGTCATTTGTTACAGATACTTGCTCTTGTCCATACGCCAAACAAGAGGAGAGAAACAAAACTGTGCATATGATCAGAAACCTGTTTTTCATTGTTTTATTCTATTAATAATGAGGTACTCGTATTCAAGTATGGAAATGCAGCCTCAAAAATAGACAGTTTAAGCGAAAGTAGCAAGAATAAAAACAAGAAGATAAAGATAGTACCTTCTTCCCCCGTTTGCAGGGCAACTATAATCTGATTGCAGGACATATATAGCCAATGTGCAGGGTAACTATCTCCTGCACGTTGGACATATATGTCCTGCACGCTGGGCATATATGCCCTATAAATACTTCATATATCTAATACACAGACTTATTTTGTGTACATCTTCAATCGGATATATCCTTCCTTCGACTGATTTTTCAATGCAATCCCGATACGTGTATATGCCGGAGAGTTCACTTCAATCGTTTCGGAAGTAAACGCCACTTTACCGGATGCCTCAATAGCTACAATCATCTGTTCGGAATCAGTAGCCAGCAGAAGATGTGTATCGTCCAGGATTTTCCAGTCGGCTCGTGTCGTTATGGCTGTTTCGAATCGGATCGGTGTTTTCGCTGTAAATTCATCGCCGACCGTAAAGCTGCCTTTGCCCTGACGGTCGTAAACGAAAGTACGAATGAGCTTATCCAAATTGGGGGTGGAATAAGCAGAGGTATAGTTAATACTGAATACATCTTTTTCGTTCGTAAATTCTTTCTGTAGCACAACACCTTTCGCTTTCCCGCCCGAGGACTGTGTTCGTCCGTCTACTACAGGAACCGGATGGCCGAATGATCCTTTTATCTTATATTTCTGAGGAGCGTCTCCGTTAAAATAATCTCCGGGATAGGAGTTCGGACCGCCCTGATCGCCAACCATCGTTTCACTTCCCAAAGCTACGGCATAAGAACCGACATCATTGTGGTTATGATTCTCCGCATTGGTTCCGCCCTTAGCGGATATGGCCAGACGACAGGAAGTTCCACCGGCAGGACGAGCAATCAAAATACCTGCCTGCTCATAATAAGCGCGCAAAGCATCCGACTCTTCCTGCAATACCTGACGGATTCCGTCTGTCATTCCAACCTTTGCAACCCGGCTTGTGAAAAGTTCGAGAAGGTGAAGGGACAAGTTGTTTCCTTTGGGTAAAACAGGCTGTTCTTCTGCAGAAGTAATACCCAGCGCCCGGTCGCAGTAACTGAGAATAAACTTGTCCGGTGACAAACCGATGCGACAATCCGAATAGGCGGGGCACACTCCTTCATTCATCTGTATCTTCTTCCCATACCGGGCGATACGGACAAACTTGGGAGTCTGAAAGAAGTCGATCTTTCCCTGCGTTGCCCGGTATACTTCTTCACGCAACAGAATGTAGGCACAGAAACCATAATTATAATAACCTACACCTTCACTACAGTAGCCGTCGTCAGCGTACCCCTTCATTCCATACACGTTATACTTTTCGGCTGCCGCAACAAAGTAAGCACGTTCCTCCTTATCGGGCAACAAGGCAAGAGCCGCACCGGTAACACCCGCCAGACACACAGAGTTCCAGTTATTGGTAGCGGTGAACCACCAAAATGGTTTTGTCTCTTCCAGACAACGGTAGACCGGACGGAAAACCTTCTCACGGAAAGCACACTGCACCCGTGCCCTTACCTCCGGCGACAGACGATCGTCCAGCATGGTAACACACTGAGCAATACCGTTTCCGGCAGTAGCAACCACCAAGTCTACATAATAATCCGTTCCTTTATAATTCTTCAGACCGCGGTCGTGGGCAGGAATAGACCAAGGCTTCTGACTGCAAAGAGCCACCAGAGCTTTTTCGATGGCAGGGACATAACGCCTCTTATTTTCAAGGCATTCAGCCAAAGTCAGCCTGTACAGATATTGATAACGGGCATTCATCATATTCTCTCCGGGCAAACGAACGTTCGTCTTATTCAAATGCAGGTACAGTGAATCGACAAAAGGGGGCATCCCCTGCTTTAACAAAGCAGGAGCTTCCTTTTCCAGAAGTTGTTTAGCGTCGTCACTCTCTTTTATCTTATTCCAGAAAGTTCGGTCTTTATAAGACCTTCCTATCCCCTGCGGTCGATCGGGAAGCATAGCTGCAATTTCCTGAATACGGTTCTGCGGGATAGTAGCATTCTGTTTCGGAGCGTCTTCTGCCATACGATACATTTCCGTTCCGGCAAGCAGGAAAGCACCCGGTCCGTATACTTCTGTCATATTGCGGGTCACTTTCTTTGGGTCGGCACCGATAGGTTGTACATATCCTAGTTTACCGTCTTCTTCTACCGCAGAAAGCAGTGCTTTCCATCCTTTCTCTACTACAGGCAGGAACTTTTCCTTTGGTAAAAGTCCCTCGTTCAGTCCATAGGCAAGGGCATATACGAAGAAACCGCTACAGCTTGTTTCTGGTGATGGATAAGCGTCCGGATCGAGCAGACTTGCACGCCAGAACCCGTCGCTGCTCTGTAAATTAGCGATGCGGTAACAGAGTTTCTGAAACAGTTCCTGATAGAACGGACGATATTTGCTCTTGGCAGGCAGTTCACGTAGCATTTCTACCAGTCCGCCAAGCACCCAGCCATTGCCCCGTCCCCAAAAGACTTTGGCACCATTACTCTCTTTCATATCAAAATAACGGTGGTCACGGTAGAAGAGATTTTCTTCTTTATCGAACAGGAACTCGTAAGTCGCTTTGTACTCTTTATCCATAAAGCGAATGAATTTCTTATCACCAGTGATATTATAGAGTTTCAGATAAACGGGGGGTGCCATGAAAAGAGCATCACACCAAGTCCAGTGTTCTAATGTCGTGGCATCTCCGTAAGTCAACTGAAACGAACCCGAAGGAGGATTGGCGACCACCCACTCCGTACGCGCCAGAGTAGGAACAATCATGTCCTTTTGCTTGTACTTTTCGTACAGATACAGATAGGTTTGAGCAATACAAATATCATCTGCATGATACATCCGTTTATCTACCTGCCAATAGTTACGACTTCCCAGGCGGGTCAGCCATTTATAATAGAAGTCATCCTGATCGTCCTTCTCGGCGATCTCTGCCCAATAAGCAAGTCCCAGGAAAAAGGTGGCATTCACCCAGTTGAGATCACCATAAACAGCTCTGTTGTAATGACCGATCTGCCAATCGGCTACCCTACGCATCGATTGCTTCACTTCGAGTTTAGTAAACGATTGTGCATGTGTCGTGCATAAATAAGCTATGCTTAGAAAAAGAATCAAAAGTAATTTCTTCATAATATATTTTTTAATTTATATGCTTTGGATGCACCGGCATAGATACCGGTATTTCTAAAATCACATAAAACAGTCTTTCGCTCGCTGGATATTTCAGGAATCAGCAATTCAACTTTAATACAAGATTGTGTCTGCCCAGGATCAGCAATATGCAGTTCGGCATTACCACTGTGTCCATCCTTAATCATCAATGCACAGGCTTTATCCACACTTACAGAAAGCTCTCCGTTACGGAATGTACCCTCTTTATAAAATACCATTTGCCATATTCCCAATTTCGTATGCCTCACTATCTGCATAGAATCCGTATTCGCCAGAATTTCGACGGGACTCTTCCTGTAGTTATTCATCTTGCGGGCAGAATGAATCCCAGGCACCACGATATAGGCATAGGTAGCATTCCGAGGATTACAACCATGATTAAATCCCAAAGTAAAGACCTCTTGCTGCTGCTCATTTTTAGATTCAGTATGATTAATGCTGTACCACGATCCCGTCTGTATCTTCTTGCTCAAAAAGAGATTTCCGCCGGCGGGAAAGACATAACCAATTCCATTGTGCAATACCCATTCGGGAGAATCATAGACGAAATCTCCTTCTTTCACCATCGACTGCTTCTTACTTTGTGACAATATGACCTCCTTTTTCGAAAGCAAACATTGATTGATAGTAGTACATACCGGTACACCGGCTGTCGAATTAACCCCCGCTCCCAAACAAATGATTTCATCATCGAAAAAGAACCAGGACTTTTTAGCTGCGGTATTTATATCAGCATAGGTATCAAGATATGAATAAACAGATACGCCATAAAGACTATCAGAGACTCCTCCTGCAAATACGGAAGTTCCCTTCGTTTGCCAATCAATTACAGTTCGTGGAATGGTATCCAGTTGAGGAGCAGTCACTCCAGGAATACGATTCCAGTTCCATACCGGAAAGATGCGGGCGTACTCGTCCCCTTCGGTCACGATGTTTGTACATCCGTCGGACATAAAATAGGTTTTCAGATTTTCACCATTCCCATATTCGCATCGCATGGTACGATTGGAAACCATACGAACGTCAAATGTATAGTGGGGACGGACATGAAGAGCATAGTCTCCTCTGAAATAATGAGTGTGTAACGGCTTTATTCCATAGTTGGCGGACTTCTTGCCTTCCAATCTGGCTATAATCGCATTGTATTCATCAATATGTGCCGGGTCGAGCTCCAGCATTCGTTTGGCAAACAAGGCGGCATGACTCTTTTGGGTAGCATTATTACGGCTCACTCCTCTTCCCAATACATCGAAAAGCATGTATTGTCCACGTATAACCTGATAATAAGTGCCGCACATAAAATGCCTCAGAAATTGTATTCTCTCATCATCCAATGCATATTTCGTTCCTTTAGTATATAGAGCTACCTGTGTTACTCCTTTCAGTATTTCGTCTCCATAACCACCGATATAAAGCTGCACGCCATGCTGAAAATAGCTGTTGTCATGCTGAAATCCTTCTTTCACAGTATATGATAGAGGACTATAAACATTCTCAACAGCCGTTTTCAAGTCAACATCATTCTTCTGAAGGCAAGCTCTATAAATCCAATGTAAAGCAATATCCGTCCGGTTGGCTCCAGTCCATCTGGCAGGATGTCCGCCGTCCTTCCGCATACGTTGCAAGACCTTTGTCTCCAATACTTCCGGAATCTGCCTTTTACCAACACGCATCTGAATAAGCAGAATACCGAGTTTCTGCGGCTCGGCAATCTGATTATACCACCAGTTATTACAATGTGGATTACGATGATGCCAATACTCCAAGCCCTTTACTATCTTATGATACAAATCTTCATTCTGATAATAGGAATTCTTTGGATGAGTATAAGCAAATACAAAGTCATACAACCGATCCACATGAATAAGTGGCATCCAGTTAGTACGATCCCGGCGGGCATAATCTATATCTATAAAACATCCTTGGACGTCATCATACAGTTCCAGAGCTTTATCAATATTCGGATTTTCTGCAACCCCATCCCGAATCTTCTTCATTAGAATATCAAAATCATCATTCTGCAAGGCAGACGTACAAATAGAGGGACAAGGTAAAACCAAATCCCAAGGACTCCATGCCAGCAATAATAGAATTATGATTTTATAATGTATCATTTTCATATATGCATGTTTATCATTTGGAGAATAAGGGGGTATGTCAAAAGTAACTAAATTCCCTTCTTGAAGGAGGAGAGCTTAGTTACTTTTGACACACCTTCTCATCCTTAAAATACAATCAGGCCGACCACTCAGGCTACTTCGTATATTTAACAGGTTTCGACCAGATTTTATCCAATACGTTTTCCTGCGGAGCATACAAGGTTTCCATTATAAAAGAATCGCCTGTAAAATCTTCTAAAACGTCCTGTCCTTCCTTATTATAATAAGAAATTTTTGTTGTTTCTTCTCCTCCCTTGTTCCAAGTTAGCCTGGATGCCACTAATGTGCTGTCCAGCAACATGGAATATTTGATGACCAGATTACCACTCTGCATACTCTTAGAAACAATGGAACGATTTAACAGATAGCTCTGGTACTGTGTCCCATAAATGGTTCCTGTAAAGTCTGTAGCCAATGATTTATTCAACTCATCATCTTCCAGCCAGGCGGAAAAAATGATAGACCCCTCCCGCATATTCTCTAAAAGAATATCCGTCCTCTTATTTTTGGCCAACTCATATCTGACAGTATCACTTTGATTCAATGCAAGAGCAATCTTTGTAGATCTCCCGTCTTTCACTATCGGAAATGAAATCAACACTCTTTCCCACCCATTACGCACGGTTATTGAATCTTTCGATAATCGTGTAAGATACATGATTGGACCATCCTTAACAAAGTCCTTATAAGTCGCATCCATTGACTCGCAAGATATAATGGAACAAAATATCAAGATGCTGACTGATATAAATATAAATTTCTTCATAATATTTGTCTTTTATATAGCGATTACTGTATTATTTTATCCTCCGGTGTTCCAAAGAAAGTAAGTTCTGCCACATTGATACGAGATGTTCCTACATTATAATTCTTGATACAAACAAACGTCACATATCTATATGCATCCAGATCTACGGAAAATTCGAGTTCATTGCCGTCTCTTGCCAGTTCCTTATCAGCATCAGTTAACGGGACAATAGCCGCCGGAATAACAGAACCGTCGGCTCTGGGCAATACTCCTTGATATAACCGTACCCATCCTTCATCATTTTCCGGATCAAACTTGGTTACATTATTATCATTTCGTCCCCAAATTTCTATTTCTTTCGGATACAGACCGTCAAATATAGATGAATAATCAGTTCCATTTCTTCTTCCATAGACAATCATACGGCTGAGCTTAAACTTCTTCCCTAAGTCCAGTGTCACCGAACTCGGCTTGGTAAAATCATATCCCGCCGTTGTGAGGGTCATAAAAGTATTATTGCTTCCAATAATTCCGTCATACAGATTCTTTGGGGTATTAGCATTCGGTGCCAGATAACCTTTGTATTCGCCAATGGCCAAGTATCCCATTTTTTTCTTATCTACTTCCTCTTCATAATATGGAGTCAGAGATATCTCCTTACTTTCAGAAAGATGTCCCCACCTATCCTTCACCACCACACTAAATTCTGAAGGAACGGCTTCCATACCACGTATGGGCTCATTAATCTCTTGCTTTTTGGTATATAAAGCTCCGGCTTCCGTCCATTTTCCAGTAGCATCCTTCCGGTACACATAAAAAGTAAGAGTCTCATTGCTGGTGTTGGATGTCTTTATCCGGATACCGGCAAAATCCGGTTTTATTTCCATCTCCTTATAAGCAGTGATATAAGGCGGCTCTTCCGGATTTATTTTTACTTCCAGAGGTTCAGAATAGGCTTCACCCGGACTTACAGAATACAACTTCACATTATATTCACCAGCTTTTTCAAATCCTTCCACCACTACAGAGTCGGCAAAATACGAAGCATTGGTCGAACGTTCTCCTATCTCTGTCATATATACAGCCTTCATATAAAGAAAATTCTTATCACTGGGCCGTGTAAAATAGATTATAGACTTTCCCGGCAGATTTTTGACACCATTCAATACTACCTGTTCAGGCGGAGTCGTACTTCCATGGGGAGAATTCATATCACTATCGTTATCGCAAGCACTAGGCAGCAATGTGATGGCTAGTACTAAAAGGCTACTGTATATTATCTTTTTCATAAATCAAATGTCACTTTAATTACTTACCAACCATAATTTTGAACTAAGTTAGGATCTTTTCTCAACTCACCGATATCAATAGGCCAGAAATACATTTTGGGAGTGAAATCCCGGACAAGCACTAAGTTCTCACTATAATAATCTACATCAGTTTCTCCATAACGGACTTTCCAACCGGTCAATGGCTGTGTCAATTCTGTTGTCGCAGTTTTCCACCGACGGACATCCCAAAAATAATGTCCTTCAAATGCTAACTCAATACGACGCTCCTGCATGATGATTTGTCGTAGACCAGTCTGAGTAGCATACTTGCTGTTTCCTACATATTGGTCCCAACTTTCTTTTACGCCTTGAAGTCCCGAACGTTCTCTCACCATATCGATCCATGGCAATACCGTAGCATAATCCTCTCCTTTTTCATTTAAAGCTTCGGCATACATCAAATACAAATCAGCCATACGGATAACAGGGAACGGATAAGTGACCGATGTAAATCCGGAAGCCGCATCGGACATGACCGTCTTGTAGTTAACCACTTTCTTAGGCCAAATACCAGTCAGGTTCTGAGAGTGATCTGCCGGAATGGGAGACACATTTCCTCCTTTACGCGCATTCACCGAATACAAGCCCGAAAGTCCCGTCTTTCCTTGTCCGAACCAAATACCGCCGTCAAAGCCTAAGCTGGCATAATATCTGTGTTCACGTTCCAGATTCAATTTGACTGTTCCCGTTTTATAATTCAGCATAATAGTATTCTCATATCCGGGCTCAGCTTCCACCGGCGTGGGAGCCTGCACTTCAAATCTATTAGCATAATCCCATGTCTTATCTTCTTCTATAGGAACCCCATGTTTAGTATAAAATGAGTTAGTCAGTCCAAGAGAAACACCCAGATTGGTTCTGTTCGTAGCATTCTTAGCATTTCTGCCGGGAACCAAGTCACGCGGCATTGCCTGTATCTGATAGTTGTCATAAGAACCCGAACCGACCCATGACTGAGAGTTTGCCCATACCACTTCTTTGTTCCACTTCTCAGTGACAGCACCTCGCAAATTCATCATCAGCTTGTCGGACTCTGTCATGACCACAGTGGGATCATCAAAATAATATAAACCGAATCCCAAATCTTCGAGATAAGTAATGGCTTCTTTACACGCTTCGGCAGCCTTTACCCATTTCTGCTTCTTCTCCTCTTCCGTTTTAACCGGATTAAAGATTTTCACACCTCTATTATCTGCAATTACCTCATAATCCATATTTCCATTGAACAATGGACTTGCAGCGGTTACCAGAACTTTCGCTTTCAATGCTTTAGCCATACCTACGGTCACTCGTCCCAGTTCTTCAGCTTCATTCTCTATTTTAGCCGGAACATCCGGATTAGCAATCACCTTGTCCAAAGTTTCTGTCACATAATTGAAACAACTGTCCAATGTCTCCCGATAAGGATGCATTTCCTCCGTACTACTACTTACCGGAACATATCGATCCATAATAGGAATCGGTCCATACATCCTGATCAGATAGAAATGATAATAAGCTTTCAAAAATTCCACTTCACCGATCCATCTGTTTTTCTCGCTATCATCCATATCCGGTGTAGTATGTATATTCTCAATCAGAATATTACAATAAGCAATTCCCTCATATAAATGTCCCCATTGAGCACAATATGGTGAATCGGACTTTTGCAATCCTTGGGCTATATACCAGGCGCTGGTTCCCAAATAGCTCCGGAAAACATCGGAAATACAAAAATCACCGGCACCAAGCAAAGCTACATTATTTTTGAGACTTCCGTCACTAGGCATATACCTGTAGCAAGTAAACAAGACTTTTTCCGCTTCTTTTCTCAAGGCGAAAGCATGGTCTTCAATGGTCGGTATGTTATCCGGGACGATATTCAGTTCACATGATGTCAATATAAACACCGACAAACATGACAATATACATATTTTGATTTTTTTCATAACCATTCTTTTTAGAAACTTACATTTACACCAATATTGAATACACGTTGTAACGGATAATTAAGACCATTACCTGCCAATTCCACATCCCAATCCTTGAACTTACTCAAAACAAAAAGATTGGTAGAAGACATATAGAGCCTCAGATTGGACATACCCCATTTGCTCACAATTTTTTGAGGTACTGTATATCCCAGTTCAACCAATTTCAGTCGTAAGAAGGAACCGTCTCTCATGAACCATGTACTCAGTTCTTTATTGTTGGCAACAGAAGTGGTTGACAATCTGGGCCATGTTGCATAACGATTGCGGTTACTTTCCGACCAATAGCTATTTGCAATAAATTTCACTAGTTGATTATTAGTTTTCTGAGACATCTTCGAATCTTTAAAGAATGGAGACATCTTATCATAATCAATCCAGAAAGAAGACTGCGCCGAGCCGTGGAACTGGAAATTGATGTCAAAACCTTTATAGCTAAATGTTGATCCAAAGCCATAGTTGATTTCCGGACTAGTCGGATGTCCAATAGGAACTTGATCCAATGAATTAATTACTCCATCTCCATTCATATCCCGGTATTTGATATCTCCGGCTTTATAATCACCAAACTGTACAGGAGAGTTGGCCACTTCCGCATCGTCTATAAATAGCCCTTCCGCAATGTATCCCCACTTCTGGTTGGGCGAGTAGCCTATTTTGTATTTCCACCATTCCTTATCATACGTGTTATCTTCATATTTCAGATATTCACTATGCGCATAGGTTAAGTTTCCGCGTACTATCAAAAAAGCGTTTTTGTTAAGGTTCTTTTGATACTTTAAATCAAGATCCACACCGTGTCCTTTGGTCTCGCCAATGTTAGCATATACGTCTGCCTGATATCCCATTACGCTTGGAATACTGGCTCTTTTCTGTAATATGTCAGTACGATGTTCTGTGAAATATTCAGCTATCAGGTCAAATCCGTAGAAAGAAGCTTCCAATGCGAAATTAGCTTTACGGGATTTTTCCCATCCAATGGCAGGATTAGCATAACGTGAAACATTTACGCCCGGTCTGCTATATTTGTTTTCATACCCGAAAGATGCTCCACCTGCATTCATATTCACATTAGACAGATATAAGAAACGTTCATCGACTCTGCCAATCTTATCATTTCCCACCAAACCGTATAAGGCTCTTAGTTTCAATTTCGTAATTTTTGAACTGAGCGGTTGGAAGAATGGTTCGTTCGAAATCATCCAGCCACCACCGACGGACGGAAAGAATCCCCATCTGTGTTTCTTATCAAAGCGTTCGGAAGCATTGTATCCAAAATTGAACTCCGTGAAATAGCGGTCACTATAGGCATAAGTAAAACGTCCCGACACACCCATATTTCTTGAAGGCAAGCTCTCCTGCAAAGTTTTGTAGTTTGGATTCTTACTGTCGATATACTGAGTAACGATAAGACCACCTACGGAATGATCACCGAAAGTCTGATTATAACTGGTTCTCGTTTCGATTGTCATTACATTGTTGACAGTCTTGTCACCGGGACTAAAATCAAGGTATTCCGTTCCGGAGTCAGGATTGATGTTTTCGATAGAATATTTCTCTGTCATGAAATCATAAGAACTTAAAGCATAGTAATATGGCTTATATTGTCTGGTCTGACCGTAATATGATTTACGAGAAACGTTGAAGAAACCTTCAAATTTCAAACCTTTAGTGATAAAGTTCAAGTCCTGCGTAACACCTAATGTAGCAAGAAGAGTCGTATTCTCATATTCCTTATATCCTTTTACCATTTCAGCATACGGGTTAAGATAACTTCCGTCATCGCTGTTTCCAAAAAGAATGTGTTTGATATATTTATGTTGTTCATCGGTAGGATATACAGCGGGAAAAAGTACAGGATTAGACTTCATTACCATCTTATAAATATCCGATCCCGAATAAATAGGACCTTCATAAGTGTCAAAGATTCCACTTAAGTTTACTCTTACCTGGGTCGTTTTTGTCACATTGATGTTGACATTAGCCCTCATCTGATAAGTCTGAAGATTGATATTGTTGTTGAAGTTGTTCTTGCCGTCTACGTTGAGCAAACCCTGGTCTTTGGTATATCGCAGAGACACGTAATACGTAGCCGAATTTCCTCCGCCACTGATGCTCATGTTGGCTCTTCCATTCCAGGTCGAGTTCTTCATTAGTTGCCTTCTCCAGTCATTTGTAGGATAAATGATAGAACCAGATCCCGGAACGGTTCTGTCTATTTTATCATCACTATACATGACAGGGGCGGAAGGATCACGTGTTAAGATGGCTTCATTATGCAATTTCATGTAAGTGACAGGGTCTGCCAACTCAATATTACTGGTCGGACGAGAATTACTTCCCTCTATTCTTACATCAAACTTAGTTTTTCCTCTCTCTCCCTCTTTTGTCTTTACTAGAACGACTCCATTAGCTCCTCTCGAACCGTAAAGGGCCGTTGCCATGGCATCTTTCATGATTGAAAAACTTTCGATATCATCGGGATTCAAACGCCCTAAGTCCGTACTTGTAGATTCAATGTTATCAATCAGAATCAAAGGACTGGTGTTAAATCCAAAAGATGCGATACCACGTACAAAAAAGCTAGCATCGTCCGCACCCGGCTCTCCTGATGTCTGATAAGAAATAATACCGGCTACCTGACCTGCCAATGCAGTTGTCATATTACTGCTCGGCACTCTCAGGCTCTTTGGCGAAAGTGTAGTGATAGAACCAATCACACTCTCCTTCTTTTGTGTTCCGAATGCCACAATTTCCACCGCATCCAGTTCATTTACGTTTTGTGAGAGTTGGATGGTAACGTTTGTTTTCCCTTTCAGTGGAAATTCTTGTGTGTTATATCCAATAAAGCTGACTACCAGCACATCCTTTTGAGGAGAAGCCATCAAAATAAACTTACCATCCAGATCTGTGACAGTTCCACTGGTGGGATTACTTTTAAGAGTAACATTCGCTCCAGGTATTCCTTCACCGCTCTCATCAAAGACCTGCCCGGTAATCTTAACTTTTGCATCACTTTGCTGCTGACTCTTTTCATCACCAGTCATTTTCTGTTGCCCATCTTGCGAATATGCTCCTATCGCGACAAAGCAAGCTAGCAGAAACAAATAAAACTTTTCAATTTTCATAAATTATTAGATTAGTTAATGATAAATACTTGTTTTCCATTTAAAAGAGATTCTTTCTCATTTCATTCATAGGCTTTTATATTTTAGATTCAACATTTTTCAGATTACATACAGAAACGTCTCCGATTACCAACCTGCGTGCTCTTCTTTGTTTTCACTCCAATCGGCACTTCGCTTCTTTTCGCCGGTATAGTTCCATTCAATCTCGTCAGTGTATTCTTTTCCATTATATGTTGCAACGGTTTTAATTGTATTCTTACCTTGTTCCAAGGTTACATCAGCCAAGACATAGTGCACATCCGTGTAGCCTTGGCGTATACCCGTCAGTTCTTTTCCATTAAGATACACTTGCGGTGTACCTATGTTAGAATAAACAGTGACAGAAGTATGTTTTCGTTCGCGGTCGATGTTGCGACGCTGGGTCAGGTAGAGTACGGGATCTTTGCTCCAGTTAGCTTTATACCAGTAATAGGAGTCCTTTTTGATTTTCCGGTCAAAAGTGATCAACCCCTTCAAGTTACGGGCAGGTACACCGCCACGGCTCCACATCGGTACACCAAAGTCAAACATATTCCAAAGATAAGAAGCGATGATATAGGGATGCTTTGCAATGACACTCCATTGGTATTCATGCGTCTTGGTCTGAAAAGTTTCCGGATAGAAAGACTTTCCCCAGTTCAGAGCATCACCCAGATATTCTGTCTGATGGTCCAGATTTGCATCAGCACCATATTCCGTCAACATCAGTTTCTGCCACGGGTATTTCTCCTCCAGCCCTTTTACCCAAGGCTCGATATCCTGCAACTTTTTCTCATACCATCCGAAGTAGCGGTTCATTCCCTGAATATCCGCATTTTGATTGACCGGATGCTCTGCATGGCCATAACCATTTACAGATACAGTGTAGCGGTCAGGGTCCTCTGTCTTGGCCAGGTTATGCAGAGTTTGTGTCAGTCCTGCCGTATATTCGTGAGGCTGGTATACTTCATTGTGCAATCCCCATACATAAATGGAAGGGTGATTGAAACTTTGACGAATCAGTTCACGAAGCTGAGACTGTGCATTTTCGGCTTCATATCCCGTCACCCGATTCACAAAAGGAATCTCTGCCCAGATGACCAATCCCAAAGAATCGCAACGGGAATACAGGTAATCCGACTGTTGATAGTGGGCGAAACGGACAGTAGTTGCTCCGATATCCATAATCTGAGCCAAGTCGAAATCATGTTCTTTGTTGGTAAGCGCACTACCCAGTCCCCACCAGTCCTGATGACGGGTTACCCCATACATCGGGTATTTCTCACCATTCAAGTAGAAACCTTTGCCTGCCACAATCTCATATCTACGAACACCCAATGGCTGTACCACCTCATCAATTACTTTTCCGTCCGCCAGTAAGCGGGAAATAACCTTATATAAATAAGGGTCCTTACGTCCCTGCCACAGATGCGGTTTATTCAGTTTGAAGGTAGAAATGTAAGTCTGTGTTCCCTGCGGAGTGAGTACCAAAGGAAGGCGATGGGAAGTGACCTTCTTGCCATTCTGCGTATAAATGGTATTTTCGAGTACCAAGTCAGCAGGAGTAAGACTTCCATTGTCCAGCTTCACTTTCACTGTGATATCGGCAGAGCGTTTCGATACATTCTTTTGAGTAATATACACACCCGGAGAGGCACAATCGGTAACTGTAATGTTATTCTGTTCAGTAATAATCAGCCATACCGGACGATAGATACCTCCGTAAACCCCAAAAAGATTGTGATTTACCGGAATCACATCAGGACGTGAAGCATTATCCGCCTTTACCATTATCTCATTCTCAGCTCCCAGTTTCAATGCGGTTCCAATTTCAAAAGCAAAGGCGCTGTATGCTCCCCGATGCATTCCGACAAGTTTACCGTTGACATACACTTCTGTGTTGGCGCCCACACCTTCAAAGCGAAGAAATACACGCTTCCCTTTCAAGTCATTGCCAAAGAATTGTGTTTTCCTGTAATAACCAACTCCTTCATAGAAAGCATCAGCTTTTACCTGCATATCTTTAGCGTTCCAGGTATGAGGCAAGTTTACAGTTTCCCAGTCCGCATTCCATTGAGCAGCGACCTTCACCGGGTCCTGTGAAAAAGGCCCGCGTTTGAATAGCCATCCTTCATTGAAAGAGGTCACTTCCCGGGCAGAGAGTGAAAGAATCTGCCCGATAAGCGCTGATAAAATGAGTATATATTTAAACTTCATAGAATCGTTTCTTTATCATTTATGTTAAAGCATCTCGATAAATACTTTTTGTTCCTTTAGCTGCACGAACTTTAAGCTGAATTACATAAGGTTCACCCGGATTCTTTTTAGGAACAGATACGTTATATTCATTGCGGGTTGTCTCAACAACAGTGATATCTTCACCGGTAGTCAGCAAAGTGGCTTTTTCTACTGTAATGCCTTTCGGAGTCTTTACAATCAACCGTTCACTATAAGGCTGATTGAATACTACCATATAAACTTCATCGTTTTTACCACGTGTATAATATCCCCAGTCTTGTTTTTCAAATCCGGCATAATCGCAAGCATAAACAGCTTTTCCGTAACGATTCATCCACTTACCAATCGCTGTAGCCATTGCTTTCTCTTCGGGACGAAAATCACCATCTGCCTGAGGCCCGAAGTTGACAACCATGTTTCCACCCATGGAAACAGCGTGTACAATGCGGTCAATGACTTCAATCGGAGTTTTCACATAGCTCAATGACCAGTCTTTGTGATATCCCCATTGATTTTCGGGTATAGTCATACAGGCTTCCCAGTCCCACTGTGTAACTTTGAGATCTTTCACCGGATCGGGCAAGCGGCGTTCGTAGCCGGATTCGTAGTCACCCATCAGACGACCATTGCTATCAAAATGACGCTTTCCTTTGTCATCAGCACGCAAG
Source organism: Bacteroides sp. MSK.20.82 (assembly GCF_019052485.1). Taxonomy (NCBI): domain Bacteria; kingdom Pseudomonadati; phylum Bacteroidota; class Bacteroidia; order Bacteroidales; family Bacteroidaceae; genus Bacteroides; species Bacteroides sp. MSK.20.82. The sequence continues at coordinate 146,368 of NZ_JAHQUN010000003.1, read as the reverse complement.
CGGCTATTGATGGCAACACCCGGAACGAGTTCCTTCAACATTTGCTCTGCATGAGCTGTCCACCAACCATTCTTTTTAATGCTGGCATCCCACGTACCATCAAACCAGAAGTCTTTAACGGTCGGGTAACGTGTTGCCAGTTCTTTCAGTTGATTGTCGGTAAATTCCAGGAAACGGCTGAAGGCGATGCTATCTTCTTTTGATTTTATATCATAACGATAATCCGGATTACTCCAGTCCATCACTGAAAAATAGAAGTGTACATCAATTCCTTCGTCATTATAGGCTTTCACCAACTCGCCTAATATATCACGCTTATACGGGGTATTTGCTACAGTATATTTAGTATACTTACTAGGCCACAGACAGAAACCTTCATGATGTTTCGTTGTAATCTTGACATACTTAGTACCCATTTCTTTGGCCATCTTTGCCCATTTCTTCGCATCGAATTTCGTAGGGTTCCATTGATCCATCAGTTTCAGCCATTCATCAGCAGGTACTTTTGCCCAGCTTTTCAACCATTCGGCAGCTCCGCCATATACTTTTCCGTTCCATTCTCCCCCGGGGATAGCATACAGTCCCCAGTGGATGAAAGCACCCAGACGGTTGTCACGGAACTTCTGCATGGCAGGGTCTTGCCGTTTACCTTCATTTGTAGCTCCATATTTCAAAGGAATTTCCTTCTTTGCTTCTTGAGCAAACGTTACAGAACTGACAGTAATCAATAATAAAAGTAATGTTATTAATCTGCTTTTCATGCGATAAATTATTGTGTTTTTCATACTTATTTTATTGTCTTTGATTCTATGTATTAAAACAGAATGAAAGCATTGCAAAAATAGGAGACCTACATGACATCTATAAACACAAATTTTGCAAAAAGAACATTTCTGCATCCACATGGAAGATTTGGTCACCTATAATGGAAGATTTGGATACATCGCCCTTCTTTTTCTGCACAAATGATGTTATCCAACGTATAGCAACCTATAGGCGGACATTGGGGGGACTAATACCTGGTTTGTCAGGTATTAACAGCTGACATATCAGGTATTAACAACTGAATTGTCGGATATTAATAGCTGATATGCCAGATATTAATACTTGAGAAGTCAGGTTATGAAACAACTACTCCTTCCTACTCCTGACTCCTTGCGGAGCAATTCCGAAGAAGGCTTTAAAGGATTTGCTGAAATAACGGGGAGAAGAAAAGCCGAGCCGAACGGAAATCTCTGTTATATTTAGTTCCGGATGATCTGTCAGCAAAGACATAGCTTCATCCAGCTTCACTTTCAAGATGAACTTATTCGGAGTCAACCCGGTCATTTGTTTAAACTGCATATATAATTTGCTGCGTCCCATACACAATTCTGAAGCAAGCGCAGTAACATCAAAATCAGGGTTCTCAAAATTCTCTCTGACAATATTTACACATTTCGTCAGCAGTTCTTTATCTTTCTCGTTAATAGCTTCCGCTACAGGAGATTCCGTAATGACCTTACCCGCATAATGTGCAATCAGACGCTTCTTGTTTTTTATCAAGTTATTGCAACGGGCCACCAATACCTTTATATTGAACGGCTTCGTTATATAATCATCCGCTCCGAACATCAAACCTTCTACAACATATTCCACAGAAGTCTGTGCTGTCAACAGAACGACAGAAATATGAGAAAGCTCTACATTAGTCTTGATTTTATAACACAAGTCCTTGCCTGACATCTCAGGCATAATCACATCACTTACTATCAGATCCGGTTGTATCTGTTGCGCCATCTCCAGTCCCTCGCGTCCATTACACGCAGTATATACATTATACATCGGTAAGAATATATCTTCCAGCATGGACAATAATTCGGTATTATCATCTACCAAAAGAATCGTAGGCTTATCTTCCTCATCTATATTTTTCTGCGATTCAGATTCTTTTATCTCTTCCGCCATCAACTGTCCATAAGAAGATACAGAAGTTTCCGGAATAATCAGTGACTCCCGACCTTCCGTCACAGCCATCTCTTCATCACTGAAATGCCGGTTTCCCAGAGGCAGAGACAAGATAAACTTAGTACCCTCACCAACAGTACTTTCTACCTCAATCTTTCCATGATGCATATTCATAATTCCTTTTGCCAACGCCAATCCGATGCCTGTCCCCAAAGTAAAGGAGGAGGAAGAAGAGGCATTATCCGTCTGATAGAACCGGTCGAATATCTTCGAAATATGTTCAACCGGAATCCCAATACCCGTATCACACACTGAAACTACGGCCTGTGAAGCAACTTTCCTTACTTCTACAGTTATATTTCCCTTATTGGATGTATACTTAAAAGCATTCGACAATAAATTAAAAATAACTTTCTGTAACTGTATTGGATCAAACCAGACAGAAATCGTTTCTTCTACAGAATCAAAGCGATATGTGATCTCCTTTTTTTGTGCATATTCATAAAAACACATATAAATCTGACGAGTAAAAGTAACCAAATTCTGTTCTTCGACCCTGAGTTTCAAATAACCCTGCTCCTGTTTGCGAAAATCGAGCAACTCGGAGATCAAATTCCGCATATGCCAGGCGTTTTTATATATACGCTGAATACGATTATAAATGGTTGTGCCCAAATCCATTTGCATCAATACTTCAATTTGCCCCAGAATAAGCGTTAATGGAGTACGAAATTCATGAGAAATATTAGTAAAGAAGCGCAATTTTACTTGATTGAGTTCTTCAATCCTCTCTTTTTCTTTTCGCTCAAACTCCAATGAAGACCTCAGAGCCGCCTGCCGTGTTTTAAAACGAACAAATGCGACCATCAATGCAGTCAGACAAAGGACATAAAACAGATATGCCCATATGGTAGCATAAAAAGGAGCGGAAACATGTATATTCAAGCAGATTGCATCTTTCAAACTCTCCTTATTTTCCATCGAACGGACTTTGAGCGTATAATCTCCGGGAGGCAGATTGGTGTAAGTAACCGTAGTGCCCGAAGTCTGGGTCCACACCTTATCGAAGCCATCCAGATAATATTCAAACAAACGATTACGGTCACTATTATAATTAAAAGTAGCAAATTCCACTGTTACGTTATTCTGTTGATAGCTTAAAAAGATATCCGATGTTTTCGCCAATATCTCAGTCAGGATGCCGGACTCATCACCAGGAGCTATTTCGTCATTGAAAATAAACAATTTATCAAAATTCAAGAAGCTTTTGACCTGAGATTCATAAAAGGACCGCTCTTGAAACATAGCCAATCCATTGGTACCACTGATATAAATAATCCCATTTTTGCTTCGATATAAAGCGGACCCCAAATTATAAGTCTGACGAAACAAGTGATAAGTCTCTTCTGTAACCTCTTTTTCACGATCAAAGATAGAAAGCCCTTTCCCATGCAAAACGAGCAGACAATTATCCCTGGCAGACTCGCAGATATAATAACAATAATTACTCGGAAGTACTCCATTGGTAGTTCCGTAAGACTTGAAAGTATCCTGTTTCTCCTGATACTTGAATATCCCCGCGCCAATCGTACTAAAATAAATATCTCCTTTATTATCTTCAAAAATATGCACGGTTTTGTATCTTCCTACCGTCAACGTGTCTTTCTCGCTATCCGCCAAATATTGAGTCACTTTTGAAGAAGATAAATTGACGCACACTATCCCTCCGCCACCAACAGCAAGCCACATACGCTGCCGGCTATCGATCAGAAACGTTTCAAAAGCATATTCCCGACTGATCAATTTCTGAACAGACGGATCATCCGTAAGCGGTGAGAATTTCTCGGTCACCGGATCAAAAAACACCGGACCACCTTGTGTCAACATCGCAATGCCATCCTTATACTCCTGAATATCGTTCACAATCTCATGAGGCAACGAAGCAGGGTCACCGGTAACATGATGGAGAGTGTGTCCCTTGTTCGATTTTAAATCCAGAACAAACAATCCTCCTATATGAGTCCCTGCATACAATCGATTATTCTCCTTTCTATAAAAGACCGACTTGACATTATTACTCCCTAATGTCCCCTGATCTCCTTTATGATACATATATCGGGAGAAAACGCCAGTATCCCCATGATAACAATTCAGCCCTCCACCTTCAGTACAGATCCACACATTTCCTGCACTATCTTCAGTCATTTTACCAACTACCGGAAAGCTGAGGCAGTCTTCACGTAAAGGTTCGGCACAATAAAAGCTATGATTATTCTTATCGGGATTGAATACATTCACTCCTCCATAATAAGTCCCGACCCAAATATTACCTTGCATATCTTTATGAAGAGAGAGAATAGAAGTATGGCTTAAAGAATTTGAAGAACTTCCATAACGCGTATAATGACTCCACGTATCAGTAATCGGATCGTAACAATCGATTCCCTTGAACGTACCTACCCAAATATGCTTAAAATCATCTTCCAGCACGCATCGGACCTGATTATCGGATAATTCACCCATTCCCGAATGACTAACATAAGCGGTTGTCTCCCGATTGGGAGAAATACGGTACAAGCCGTTCCAAGCTCCCACCCATATATTTCCGGAACTATCGCCTAAAATACAATTGCCCTTATCAAGGGTAAGTAAAATCTCTTGCCGAAGAGGGTCTTCACGTGATATTGCGACCAAGTATTTTCTGGTAACCACCCATACAGTCTCTTTGTCTACATAGAGTGCTCTCCCCACAAAACCTTTCTGCACACGAGCAAAGAATGTCAGCTCTGTACCCTGTCCCGTATAATAATAAATGCCGTCTGCACAACTCACCCAAAGTGTATCTTTCTTACAAAACAGTCCATACACACCTTTCTGTCGCAAACAAGTGAATTGCTCCGTATAAATATCCAGTTTAATCAGATCGTTTCCCGAACGAATATACATTCTTCCGTTTTTATCTCCACATAATTCGTTAATCTCATTATTAGTCAGTCCATGATTACTTTCCGAAGGCTGGAATACTTTTACATCCTTACCGTTGTATCTATTCAGTCCCTCAGTAGTTCCCAGCCAGACTGCCCCTAACTCATCCTGATAAATTGATGGGATACACACCTGAGATAATCCATCAGATACTCCCAAATGCTTAAAATAATGATTAGTGGCTTCCGCCATCACCATAGATAAAAGACTTAAGAGAAAGGTTATTGTTCTTCGCCACATTTTACACATAATTATATTGCGGGTAGCAAAAATACAAAAAAAACATAATTATTGGTTAAGAATCTCTTTAATTTATACCCTTCCAGCCGAAATGCAGTTTATTCATTTGACGATTCTTGCTAAAATACAGTCCCACAGTATTTTTTCAAGGAAAAATCAATGGTGTTTTTAGGTTAAAACCATATCTTTGCCACAAACTAAAAAGAATAATTGGATGTTAATCACATTTACATTCCGCAAGGATCTCGTTCTGTAAATAATCTGTAAGTCTTCCTCTCATTACAGATTATCCCTTACATTTTCTCCGGCATATTCATGTCAGAGTTGATTTCTATTTTCTAAAAAATAACAACTATTGTAGGCTCAAATGGTTTTATGCATCCTCGTATGCCTCCATTTGACGTACACCTAAAACATTAAAAACAATGAGTAACAATAATACATCTATACATGATTTCGATTTTTCTTTCATATGTAACTACTTCAAGCTGCTGAAACGTCAAGGTCCCGGAAGTCCGGAAGCCACACGCAAAGCTGTAAGTTTCATCAACGAACTGACCGATGATGCTAAGATTGCCGATATCGGCTGCGGCACAGGCGGTCAGACACTGTTTCTGGCTGACTACGTGAAAGGACAGATTACGGGCATAGACCTCTTTCCCGATTTTATCGAAATATTCAATGAGAATGCGGTGAAAGCCAATTGCGCCGACAGAGTAAAAGGAATCACCGGATCAATGGACAATCTCCCGTTTCAGAACGAGGAACTCGACCTGATCTGGTCGGAAGGAGCAATCTACAATATAGGATTCGAACGTGGGATGAACGAATGGAGCAAATACCTGAAAAAAGGCGGTTTTATCGCAGTGAGCGAAGCATCCTGGTTCACTTCGGAACGCCCTGCGGAAATAGAAGACTTCTGGATGGACGCCTATCCGGAAATCAGCGTGATCCCGACATGTATTGACAAGATGGAAAGGGCCGGATATACTCCAACAGCCCATTTCATCCTACCGGAGAACTGCTGGACAGAACATTATTTTGCCCCACAAGATGAAGTACGGGAGACATTCATGAAAGAACACGTGGGAAATAAAACTGCGATGGATTTCATGAAAGGTCAGCAGTACGAACGAAGCCTGTATAGTAAATATAAAGATTACTATGGCTACGTATTCTATATAGGACAAAAAAGATAATCATTATCTGTGCCGGAGAAGTTGGCAAGATAGGACAACTCTCCGGCTCTTATTATTCTTTATTTTGCATTAAAATGGAAACGAAAGAAATAAATAGGCAGGAATATAAATTACGGATCGACAAAGTGACCGAATATATTCATCAAAACATAGACCAACCTCTATCATTGCATAAGATGGCAGGAATCGCGTGCTTTTCTCCTTTCCACTTTCATCGCGTTTTCACGTTTCTGACGGGCGAAACACCGACGGAATATATCAAACGCACCCGGATTGAAAAAGCAGCACTGCTACTACAGAATGACAGGCAACTGTCTGCGACCGAAATTGCCAGTCGCTGTGGTTTCAGCAGTTTATCACTCCTCAGCCGCAACTTTAAGCAACATTTCAATATCACTATCCGTGAATTTCGTTCACAGGAATAAACACCTAAAAAGACATGGAAAATCAGATTCTAATTTTTCGGACCTCCATCACGAAGAGACGCGACATCAAGCTCATCGGAAGTCTCCTGGCAAAGTTCCCGCAAATCACCCGATGGAATGTAGATTTCGAGGACTGGGAGAAGGTATTAAGAATCGAGTGCAGCAATATCACCGTACTCGAGATTTCGGAAACACTCCGGAATAGTCATATCTTTGCTACGGAGCTGGAATAAGCAGTTGTTTCAGTTCCTCCACCCCTTCAGAAGCTCCTTTCCGAAGGACGTGTATCGAACGGGAAGTATGTGTATCCACCGGCTTCGGGTCTATCAGATACACCTCTGCTCCTCTCGGTACATAATGCAGCAAACCTGCCGCAGGATATACATTGAGCGATGTGCCGATGATAACGAATATATCCGCCTTTTCTACATATCGGACAGCTGTCTCAATCTCCGGCACCGCCTCTCCGAACCAGACAATAAAAGGACGCAACTGAGTTCCGTCACCGGCCTTATCTCCCATTTTTACTTCATACTCTTCCGGCTTCAGTTCCTTTATATAATGAGGGTTATACGGGTCTCTGCTGGAGCAGACCTTTGTCAACTCACCATGCAGGTGAATGATATGGCTGCTTCCTGCCCGTTCGTGCAGATTATCCACATTCTGTGTGATAACCGCCACATTGAAATTCTTTTCCAGTTCCGCCAGCAGTTCATGTCCGCGATTCGGCTTCACTTCCAGCAATTGTTTCCTTCGTGCATTATAAAAGTTAATCACCAATGCCGGATCACGCTGGTATCCTTCGGGAGTAGCTACCTGCTCCACAGGATATTTATCCCACAAACCGCCCGCATCGCGAAATGTACTGATTCCACTCTCGGCACTCATGCCCGCACCTGTCAATACTACCAGATTCTTCATAACCGCTCCTCCTTATTATTAAAAGATATACAAATGTAATCAGAATCATTGAATAAAAGAAAACTTCCGCCCGCATAATCTAATCCAAGGTATACAAGAATTTAATACCGTCCATACGAAGACTTCGTGCCGGATATACTAAAATCTATTCGTCTGACTATAGTAATTCTTTCGTCTGACTATAGTCAGACGATAATTCAACTGTAGTCAGACGCAAGTTTAACTATAGTCAGACGAATAAATTCCAGCATAAACGAACTTAAACAGTAAGAACATAAAGATTAAATCTTAGGAATGAAGGAATTAATTCCTTAAAGAAAAGAGACTAACTTTCACGGATATAAGAATTTTTAAATACTAAATGCTAAATCATTCAAATAAAACGTGTACTTTTGCGATTCATAAATTTGCAATTGATTGAAAGCTAAAACCATGAAGGTGATATGCTTCGATCTTCAACAAAAACATTATATGGATAAATTCAGTTACGCTATTGGCCTCGGAATCGGTCAAAACTTATTAAGCATGGGTGCAAAAGGCATCGCTGTAGATGACTTTGCACAAGCAATTAAAGATGTATTGGAAGGTAATCAGACGGCTATCAGCCATCAGGAAGCCCGCGAAATAGTGAACAAGTATTTCGAAGAACTGGAAGCTAAGATGGGCGCTGCCGCCATCGAACAAGGAAAAGCTTTCCTCGAAGAAAATAAGAAAAAGCCGGGCGTGGTTACGCTGCCCAGCGGACTGCAATACGAAGTGATCAACGAAGGCACAGGCAAAAAAGCGAAAGCTACCGATCAGGTAAAATGCCACTACGAAGGCACACTGATCGACGGTACACTGTTCGACAGCTCTATCAAGCGCGGAGAACCGGCTGTATTCGGCGTCAATCAGGTAATCCCGGGATGGGTGGAAGCATTGCAACTGATGCCCGAAGGTTCCAAATGGAAACTCTATATTCCGTCCGACCTTGCTTATGGCGCCAGAGGTGCCGGAGAAATGATTCCTCCCCACAGCACATTGGTATTTGAAGTAGAATTACTCGAAGTATTATAAATAAAAAATTTCAAAGCAAAATGAAAAAAGTTAGTATTTTTATGGCAATCGCCGCTGCTGCAAGTCTTGCTTCTTGTACAGCTCAAGCTCCTAAAGCAAATCTGAAAACAGACATCGACTCACTGTCTTACTCTATCGGTATGGCTCAGACTCAAGGTCTGAAAGGCTATCTGACAGGCCGTCTGGACGTTGATACTGCATATATGGCAGAATTCATCAAAGGTTTGAACGAAGGTGCAAACAAGACCAGCAAGAAAGACATCGCTTACATGGCAGGTCTTCAGATCGGTCAGCAGATCAGCAACCAGATGATGAAAGGTATCAACCAGGAACTGTTCGCTGGTGACTCTACCAAAACGATCAGCAAAGACAACTTCATGGCTGGTTTCATCGCAGGTACACTGGAAAAAGGTGGCGTGATGACTATGGAAGCTGCTCAGGAATATACTCGCACAGCTATGGAAACTATCAAAGCGAAAGCTATGGAAGAAAAATACGCTGACAACAAAGCTGCCGGTGAAAAATTCCTTGCTGAAAACAAAGCTAAAGAAGGTGTGAAAACTACTGAAAGCGGATTGCAGTACAAAGTAATCACTGAAGGTAAAGGTGAAATCCCTGCTGACACTTGCAAAGTGAAAGTGAACTATAAAGGTACTTTGATCGACGGTACAGAATTCGACAGCTCTTACAAACGTAACGAGCCTGCTACTTTCCGTGCCAACCAAGTAATCAAAGGCTGGACAGAAGCTCTGACTATGATGCCTGTAGGTTCTAAATGGGAACTTTACATCCCGCAAGAACTCGCTTACGGTTCAAGAGAATCAGGACAGATCAAACCGTTCTCTACTCTGATTTTCGAAGTTGAACTGGTAGGTATCGAAAAAGATAAGAAATAAGAAAGTATCTTTCTAAATAGAAAAAGGAAAGGGGTGCAAAGTCTTTGCACTCCTTTTTTTTGCTTTTTCCTATTTTTTTTCCCGTAAAAGAAGAATAATTAAAATAAATCTCTATATTTGCTTACTATTTGATAACAACAGGAAATTATAATTTATTATTATGGAAAAAATAGACAACCTCGACAGGCAGATTCTAGAGATTATTTCACAGAATGCCCGCATCCCTTTCAAAGACGTAGCAGCCGAATGCGGAGTGTCACGTGCAGCTATCCATCAACGCGTACAAAGACTGATCGACTTGGGCGTCATCGTAGGCTCAGGCTATCATGTAAACCCGAAATCACTGGGTTACAGAACTTGTACATACGTGGGAATCAAACTGGAAAAAGGTTCTATGTACAAATCAGTGGTGGCCGAGTTACAAAAGATTCCGGAAATTGTGGAATGCCATTTCACTACCGGTCCTTACACCATGCTGACCAAACTCTACGCATGCGACAACGAACACCTGATGGACTTGCTGAATAACAAAATGCAAGAAATACCGGGTGTGGTTGCTACAGAAACACTGATTTCTCTGGAACAGAGTATCAAAAAAGAAATTCCTATCCGCGTAGAAAAATAACAGAATGGAATTCCTGAATGAATATCACCTTGCCGGGTTATTTATCGGAATTTGTACCTTTTTGATTATCGGCCTTTTTCACCCTGTCGTGGTAAAGGCCGAATATTATTGGGGCACCAAATGCTGGTGGATATTCCTGATACTAGGCATTGCAGGTGTCGCAGCATCGCTGAGCATCGACAATGTCATTCTGTCTTCTCTGTTAGGCGTATTTGCCTTCTCTTCGTTCTGGACCATCAAAGAGGTCTTTGAGCAGGAAGATCGGGTGAAAAAAGGCTGGTTCCCCAAGAACCCGAAACGCAAATATAAGTTCTGAGAAGAGAAAGTATTGTAGTTTTTTATTGTTAGGACTTGCATATTTCAATAGAAAATACTACTTTTGTCACCGCATCCAGTAAACGGATACACCGGACTTGTAGCTCAGTTGGTTAGAGCAACAGACTCATAATCTGGAGGTCCCTGGTTCAAGCCCAGGCTGGTCCACAAAAAAGGTTGTAACACAAGTTGTTACAACCTTTTTTTTATATCCGGTATCGGAACCGAATCTATTGCTTCCTCTAATTTTTGCCCCCTTTCAGAGAATTTATTCCATGCCCAAAGTATATGAGAATATACTAGTTCCCACAAAATTATGATTTTAAAGATACGGAAGAGGTAAATAAAACGGGCATCATTAAAGAAACCCTAGATAGGGACTAACTAAAAAGGCAATAGTATCTCCAATTCCCCTCCCTTCGGGAAGGGATGGCTGAAAGCCGGGGTGGTAGGTAAAACAAGGTTGTATCTATTTTACTATGAATGAAAGAATTGCGTATTCACCTACCACCTCCCCCTGCGGGTACTCCTCCTTCCCGAAGGAGGAGATTTAAGATACTACCGACTTTTTAATCAGCCCAAAAAAATCCCATTTTGAAAACCACTCTTGGCACCAAAATGGGATAACACAAACAAAACAAACAATATTGGAGCGATTTTCACAAACAGCTTCCTTTTCTTAATCTATATTTCATAACACTTATTAGTTCTCTCTAATGTGAAAGTAATATTTCACCGCAAAAATATTATTTCTCCATTACATATAAAAAAGCTATATAATTGTAGTTATAAAAAATAATTTATTTAGATATAAAGATCTATCTAAAACTATTAAGAATAATTTTTAATAATCGATCAACTCTTTATTTATCAGCAATATACAGTAAAAAATCATTTATACTGAAACAAAAAACAATCCATAAAAGCAAACACTGACTTTCGCATTCAAAACGCAAAAGCGAAGCAAACAACCTAAAATATTTCACTTTATAAAATCACAACCCCAGTATCACAAACAGAGTAAACTACTCAACAACTTTCCATTCTGAGATTTAATTTCTATATTTGGGAAATGTCCAACAAGCACTTATATATTTATCTATGACCGATACTATTTCATATCAATACGCTGCTCCGTCTGTCTTACAACGTTCGTCTGATCAGGACGAATTATTTCTGGCAAAATACAGTGAAATAGAAAAGAAAGAAGCTCCCTGTTTCTTTTGGGGGAAGTTGACACAACCTTATATGACGGCACGCTGCCTCATTGCGTTGTCCAACGTAGTACAATCCAGTTTTAATCTGACTCCTGCCCAGCTTTCCATGCTGAAAGACCCGATTGTGACGGCAGGAAATGAACGTTTACGCTTCGAAGGATTTTCGAATTGTGCAGGTGTATATGCCAGAGTCGACGTACTGCCCGACGGACACGACGGAGAGTTCCTGGAGAACGGAACAACGAATGTTGACTTCAATGCCGGTATGATTTCTGCACTGGGAAGCATCAGCAAACAAGAAAAAGTAGTGATGTCAGTCGGACCTAAGGAGGTAGGGCTTTACAATAAAGGTGAAAAAGTAATAGAACGCAAAGTACCGCTGCCCGTAAAATGGATAAAGGGGCTGACCACGGTACAGATTTACCAGTCTGTTGCCGAACGGATGTATTCGTTCAATCGCATACAGACTTTGCAACTCTTTCAGACACTCCCCAAAGGAACCGTGAAATGTGACTATTATTTGGTGATGCGCGGACAAAAACCGGCCTTTTCACCGGTGAAAAGTCTGAATGCCGTTTGTGTCGGAGGGGTACATCGTCTGCGCCTGCTCGAACCCCTGTTGCCGTTTGCCGACGAGCTGAGAGTCTTTGTCCATCCGACAATGCAATCGACCATTTGGCAACTCTATTTCGGTCCGGTTCGTTTCAGCCTTTCCCTGTCGCGGGAATGCTGGCGCGGATTCTCCGGAGAAGGTGCAGCATTGGACGCCCTGCTTGAAGACGTCCCGGAGAAATGGATAGCAGCGATGGATAAATACAGTTACGCCAACCAGCAGTTCAACCCCACTCTTTTCGCTATTGAGGAGCACATTGATCTCGATAAGGTGGATTCTCTGTCTGCACGACTGGCAGCTATGGGGTTACTGGGCTTCGATCTGGATGATAATAGTTTCTTTTATCGTCGCCTGCCCTTTAAGACAGAGCGTATCCTGAGCCTCAATCCGCGTATGATAGCTGCCGAGAAGCTATTGGAAGAAGAGAAAGTGGAAATTATATCAAATGACGGAAATCGGACCGAAGCACGTGTCGCTGGGAGCGGAGGAGTAAGACATACGGTTATTCTGGACAGGGAAGGTGAGAAAGAACGCTGCACCTGTACCTGGTTTAGCGGCAATCAGGGAGAACGGGGAGCCTGCAAACATATTTTGGCAGTAAAGAAACTTGTACAATGGAAGAACTGAAACGCGAGTTGGAGAAATTATCCAAAACTTATGTGGATACTCCGGAGAAAGAAGAAAAGATATTGATACCTTTTATCAAAAGGTTGTTAGAACTTTCAGTGAAAGAACGGAGAAAATTCCTGCCCACCATCCGGGAACTGCAATGGATAAAAGGCAAGTTTAGTGAAACTTTTTGCGATCATCACCGGGCACGCTTTCTGGGTGCCGTACAGTTCGTATGTGGCAACAAACGAGAAATGGACCTGGGATACCACATAGACTTCAACTTACTTTGCAAATTGCTTTCTCTTTATACTCCCAGTTGGCTGGCAGAGTATATAAATGATGCGGAAAGTTACTTGAATTTCAATATATCCTACGAACAGCTCATGCAGCTGATAGATATGGGCTATATGCAAGAACTCTCTCCAAAACGTATCGCACAAATATTGCCCGGTTACATCTGTATCAGATCTTCCCTTCCTAAAGGGAAAGACACTTTTAACAGCGATTTACTGTTAAAAAGAGAAATCACCCTAAAAGAACACATTTGGTATCTTTTCGAACAGGAATCATCCATTGGTTATCATAATGACCGTGCCCAAACAGCCTATAAAGAAGGGACCACCTCACGGGATGAAAGCTTTAGCGCCGCTTTCTATCGTTTCTCGCTCGACGGACATCTGGACAGAAACCGGCTTCTGCGAGCAACACTTTCCACCTTCAACCGAAGTTTTAAAAAAGACATGGTAAATTGGTTTGCCGGACTCTTTGAAGAATTGCAGCCAAGGGCGGAAGAACTCATATCCCTACAAGAGGAAATCATGCAAGTGTTCACCTCTCCATACACCAAACCGGTGAATGTGATGTTACAACAACTAAAAAAGATTGCCTCCGAAGGCGGGTTCCACTATCAGGAGTTTATCGAGCGTGCGACTACTCTTTTCTTTTCCAGCCCCAAAAACTCATTGCTCACTATTTATTCCATTTTTGAGCAGATCGTTACCGGGCACCCCGAAATGAAAGAAGCATGTTGCATCCCACTCTGCCAACTATTCCTGAAGAAAGATGAAAGCCTGCAAAAGAAAGCTGCCAGCTTTATATCAAAATACGGAGACGCATCCTCTTCTACATTGCAAGAGACATTGCTATCTTACCAATCCGAGATGTTCCAGAGCGTACAGGATATACTTGTTTCTTTCATGAAGCAGCCTGCGGAAGAAGCCGGCCTTCCCGAAACAACCTTCCAAGAAAAGGTTCGTATTTGTCGGGAAGACAACCGCATCCCGTTTCCTGCCAATAAAGAGGATTTTCTGTTCCAGCTCAGCCGCCTGTTCGACATGAATGAAAGTTGGGAAACAGACACAGCGATTGCCGCCCTCATCGCCTTCCATCCTCAGTTGGATGAAGAAGATTTCAGCCGGATGGAGCCTGTATTCCAACGGGCAGCCAACATCATTATCAATAGTTGGGCGGTATACGAGAACTTTCTTGCCACTTTCCTGCTGGAATATCAACGTTTATGGACACAAAAAGACACTGCCAACCAAGGATTCCTAAGTAAGCTCTTCACCCGTCTGGAAGAAAGACTTAAAGGGATAGACGCAAACAGAGGAGCCTACGACGAACGTGCTTTCAAGCGTCTTGCAGACTGGCAGCCAACTTACAGCAATAGAACCTGTTTTGAACCTATCAAACAATTGTGGCTGGAAGTAATCCATAAAATCCAAAAAGGCGACTCATTACCTTTACTCTCTACTCCGACACATAGCCCGGCATACATCCAGAGCACCGAACTTATACGACGGCTCGCCGTTTATCAGGAAGCGAATGTAAAGCCTTGTTCATGGGACTTTCAGCTGGCCATAGCACGCTGCGCTCTAGAAGACAAGGAAGAAGCCATTGCTGTCGCCCGACAATTATTAAATAATGAATATCTGCATCTTTGTCTCTTTTTATTAGATAAAGAGACGCAGCCCGAACCACCGTACAATCATCCATCTGCCTGGCTTGCAGCCGGACTGGTGAAAGAGCCGGATACAGAATTTGAAGCATTCAAAAACTTCTCTTGCAACACGCTGCCCCACAATTACCTGACAGGAAATTACGGCTGGAAAGAACCGGCACAGAAAGAAAATCAATATGCAGCAGATACACGTCTGCTCCAGCTCGATTTCTACAAGTGGCATGAGTATGCAGAACACAACAGCCACCAGCTTTGGCAAGAACATCTGGTCATCAACAGCAGATACAATATAGGCGATTCCGACTATATGGAACGTCTGTTCAGCTTCTTCCCCAACCAACCGGAACCACTGGTTGCACAAATCATTAACTGCTACATGGATTTCGGTTCACCGCAGGAAGAGAGCAAACGCAGTGTAGCCAATGCTTTACGTATGTTATTGTCTTTTCACTGTCCGCTTCGGGAGATGAGTTTACTGTTGCTGGGCGGAGGCCTGCTTTTTGTTGACAAAACCGTCCGTTCATACGCTGCGGAGCTATGGGTGGAAGGCATCGCTAACAACAGAATAGACAATCACCGGCTAGGAGAAATAGTAGCACGAATTATCAATATGGGCATTGTTCCGCTAAAACGCTTCACCACAGAAGTGTATGAAAGCATATACAAACGAAGCACCTTTCACAATCAACAACTGGAAGAGTTACTCACTGTATTGATCGGCGGATTGCCCGACAATCCGGTCACCGGACAAAAACAGTTACTCGAACTCTACGCGGAAGTGCTTCGCATGAACGGTCATTGCGTAACTGACGAAAAAGTCCGCAAACGCCTGGAAATGTGGAAAAAGAATGCTAATCTAAAAAAAGTAGTTACTGCATTAGAAAGGTGATAAGTAATAGGTAACAGGTAATAAGTAATAGGTAATATTGCTTGGTATCAGGTTTTTATCATTTCAGGTGATCTTAATTGATTTAAAGTAGACTAATTTATAAACACGGATATTGTTATCATATATCCTTCAATCAAAATTATAACCATGACTGCACTAGAAACACAGCTTACCGAGATAGTAGAAAAAGAGCAAGGGCAGAAGATCATTCCTTTTCTGCAGAAACTGACACAGGAGGAGCGGAAGAGCCTCATCCCTTGCCTCAGCCAGTTGGAAGAATACTATAATAAGTTTGTCCAGCTGGAAGAAAGGACATATGGTACGCGTGCCACGTCGGGCCAGCATCACATTATTGATCTTGCCGCCCTTGTGATATTTCCCCTCAAGGAATTTCGCAAACACGAATGGGGGATAAACACAGCGCATCTGAACGAGATAGCCGCATGGCATATTCCCACGTGGCTGGACAGTTATTTCGTTGAAGGTGAAGGTAAGGAGTTCGGAGGCTTCTACAATATGGACTATGAGATATTGATGGACTGGATAGAAAGGGGAATTCTCACCGTTTCCCCCTCTCCGCAGACGATAGCAGGTTATCTGGTTAACTATATCCACACTACCCCCGTATTAGAAAAGCGGGATATTACAATCAACGAGCACATCTGGTATTTGTTTGAATACGACTGCGGGCAAAACTGGCACGCCAATCCGGCCAAAGGATATCCTTATTATACATTCCAGCACTTCACCGAGAACGGAAAGTTAGACCGTATGCGTGTACTGAAAGAGTCTTTGCTGGCAATCAACCGGAACTTCAACAAGAACCTGTGCAGCTGGTTTGCCGGTATGTTTACGGCACTCAATCCCAGCGTTGAAGAACAACTGACATTGCAGCCGGAAATGTTTGCCGCACTATCTTCTCCCCATAGCCGTCCGATCAATATCATTCTCGGTCTTCTGAAGAATCTGTGCAGCCATCCACGGTTCCTGACAGATGATTTTCTGGATCAGACCACTGTCCTCTTCGCTTCGGACGTAAAAGCTGTCCATCAAAACACGCTGGGAGTTCTCAGCAAACTGGCGAAAGAGAAAAAAGAATATCATAATGCCATCTGTTGCGCTGCCACACAAGGGTTGATGAGTCGCGACGAATCTACTCAGAACAAGATAGTGAAACTGATTCAAACATTTGGAGAAACAGAGTCGCCCACATTGAAAGAAGCACTCTCTGCTTATGCAGAAACAATGCTGACCAGCACTAAAAAAGAGTTGGCAGCTTATCTGAAAGACAATGTTTCAGATGCTTTATCTACCGATAAAGTCTTGCTGACTACTCTTGACGAGCAGGTAAATGTCGCCTCCTTCGACTATGAACCGATGCCACCCATCCTTCGGGAAGACAACCGGATACAGGAAATTACTTCCATCGAAGACCTGCTATTTCTGGCCAGCCAAATACTAGATTCCAATGAGCTATACCACTTCGACCTTTTCCTGAATGCGTTGGTAGAATGGAATGAGCAACTGGAAGCGAAACATATCACCCAATGGACACCTGTTCTTCAACGTGCCTATAAGTTACTTATCAATGGCGGAAGTTCACGCAACGGAATATCGGATTCTATGATGGCAACGTTCCTTATCGACTATGCAAAACTATTAATCAAGCGTTTCCCCATAGAAGCAAAAGAACTGAGCACCCTGCACGAGAAAATGGTGCAGAAAGACGAACTTCAGAAAGGTCAGTGGAGATATCGCAATCTGCAGAAAATAACCATCCGCCAGAAGAGTAATAAAAGAATGGAATTTCCTATTCACAAACAATTACTGTGCCGGACATTAGACCTTTTGGAAAGCAACGAGAACCGACTTCCCATGCTATCCACTCCTACGCATACGCCTGCATTTATTGACCCCATAGTTCTGATAAAAAGACTCGGACAATATCAGCAGGCCAATGCCGAGCCGGACGATATGGATATGCAGATAGCCCTGTCGAGGATGGCATTGAATGATTATCCCTCGCAAGACCTTCCGACTGTCCTTCAGGAATTGGAAGGGGAATACCTAAGTTTGTTTTCCTTCTTGATGGGAGCAAAAGATGCAGTTCCACAAGCTCCCTTCGCCCACCCTTCATGGTGGATGACAGCAGGATTGATCAAATCACCGGAGACGGTTTATACTGAATTCAAAGGTTTCTCTTATAGCAAAAGCTCACGCGAATTTCTGACGGGAAACTTCTCATGGTGGACTTTCCAAACGCCTCATTCATATACTGATTATCACAACAAAGTGGTCAACTGGACATCTTCAACCCTTAGTTTCAATGTTCCGGAAGGAGAGAACATCCACATCGTCAACAAAGGAAAGTATGATGAGAGAGTGAGTTATCACTCATATGACCCGCATCCGCTACTGGTGGAAATGTATTCACAGATAGAACGTTATGACGATATACAAAACGATCTGCCCCGCCTTGTATGGCTAGCTCCCAATACACCGGAACCATTGTTTGTATGGTGCATCCGCTGTGCCATTTATGATCCGATGCTAAATGAAGTGAGAGAAGTTGGTATCACCCAAGCCACTATAGAGGCACTTCACCAATTAAGGCACGAATGGCATGAGACCTCTTATCTGCTGGAAGCGAGTTGTATGCTGGTAGCCGACAAGACTTCCCGTTCTTATGCCGCCGGAATATGGACGGACCGTGTCAGCACAGGATGTATAGACAGTGCACGTATCGGCAGGATACTGGGTTCACACCAACGTACCGGATGGGGACCTCTGAAAAGACTTACCGACTTGATACAACAGCAAATGATAAACGTCAGCCCACTGCACAACCGGGAACTGGAGCTGCTGCTTACATCACTGATTGCCGAACTTCCGGAACAGCCTGTCAAGGAACTGAAGAAGCTGCTGGAAATATATTCGGAACTGCTGTCTGTCAATAACAGCAGAGTAACGGATGAACGTATTCTGCAACTACTCGAAATATGGAAGAATACGGCCAATCTAAAAAAAGTAATAGTCAGTATCAACCGCTGAAAATCCGGATAAATCACAGAAGAAGGTGTGCCGGTATTCAGACTATATTTGCATATAGGGTATAGTTACCGTTCATGCAGGATATATATGTCCAACGTACAGGGGATATATATCCAACACGCAGGGCATATATGTCCAACGCGCAGGATATATAGATCCAACAAACAGCGTAAAAAAGGCTTTTTATTGGTGCTAAATTCAAAAAGAAGTATCTTTGGCACACAAAACCCAAAGGAGTAATGATGATGCTGAAATATAGTTTATCTGTCTTTTGCTTTCTGCTGGCAGGGTATTCCTGTGTACCGGGGCATAAGGAGACGAAGACATCTGCAAAGGTCGAAACAACGTGCACAGACTCTATATGCGCAGGACCCGGAGATATAAGCCCCGAAGGTACAGCATCCGACTGTATATCCTTTGCTCATGCGGACTCCATTGATGCAGATTCTATTTATACATCCCCCTCGCAGAAAAATGAATCCGCCAGCACACTGGTTCCAAAACATCAGAAAAGCCCGATGGCTCTTTACATGGATTCTCTGGGACTAATAAATATAGCGGAGCTGGACAACAGCATCGCCATCAGCCTAATGTACACAAAAGCGGATAACTTCACCGGAGAAATTCTTTATGACAACCTGTCCGAAGCCTATCTGCATCCTCATGCGGCGTATGCCCTCTTAAAAGCACAAGAAGCACTGAAGGCACTGCATCCATCTTACAGTCTTATTATTTACGACGCTGCACGTCCGATGTCCGTACAGAGAAAAATGTGGGATGTGGTCAAAGGAACTTCCAAATACAGATATGTCTCCAACCCCAACCGTGGAGGCGGACTTCATAATTACGGCCTGGCGGTAGACATCAGCATTCAGGACTCGCTGGGGCGACCGTTGCCTATGGGCACAAAGGTCGATCATCTTGGAGTAGAAGCGCACATCACCGAAGAAGGCGAACTGATACGCAACGGAAAAATCACCGAAACAGAACGTCAGAACCGGATATTATTGAGGAAAGTAATGAAAGCCGCCGGATTCCGTGCATTGCCCAGCGAATGGTGGCATTTCAACTTCTGCAGCCGGGAAGAAGCCTGGAAGAAATACAACGTAATACCATAAACAAGTCCACCATATAACGCCGAATATAAACAACCTATGATGCAAATCTCCCCCGAAACCCAGCTCTTTATCCGCGAACATCAGACGGATGATGTACGTGCTCTGGCCCTGCAAGCCCGGAAATACCCGAACGTAGATATGCCGACCGCCATCACACAGATAGCAGGAAGGCAGGTTGCTGCCGAAAAAATTCCATCATGGAGAGATACGGATGATATATGGTACCCGAAGCACCTGTCACTGGAGCAATGCTCGTCAGAAGTCACCGCCCGCTACAAAGCAACCCTTTTAAAAGGTAACTCCCTGACGGACCTGACCGGAGGATTCGGAATAGACTGTGCTTTCCTTGCTGCCAAATTCAAATCCGCCACTTACGTAGAACGTCAGCAGGAACTCTGCGAAATAGCAGCCCACAATTTTCCCATCCTGAACCTAAACCATATCAACGTAAAGAACGAGGACGGAGTGAGTTATCTGCAAGCTATGTCTCCGGTAGACTGTATCTTCCTCGATCCTGCCCGTCGCAACGAGCACGGAGGAAAGACGGTTGCCATCTCGGACTGTGAGCCCGATGTAGCCGAACTGGAAGAACTCTTACTGAACAAAGCGGAACAGGTCATGGTCAAACTCTCGCCCATGCTGGACTTGTCATTGGCACTGAAAGAGTTACAACACGTACAGGAAGTCCACATCATATCTGCCAATAATGAATGCAAAGAGTTGCTACTGATACTCGGACAAGCATCGGTAGAAGAAATATCCATCCATTGCGTAAACCTCCCTACCAGGGGGACGCAGGAAGAACAGCATTTCGTATTCACCCGCGAACAGGAACAGTGCAGCGAATGCAACTATACCGACACACTGGAAAATTATCTCTATGAGCCGAACGCTTCACTCCTGAAAGCCGGAGCTTTCCGCAGCATCGCCTCCGCATTTCCTGTTAAAAAACTGCATCCTAACAGTCATCTTTATACTTCTGATGTGTTGGTCGAGAGCTTTCCCGGCAGGGCTTTCCACATCATTAGTCAGTGCAGCCTTAATAAAAAAGAACTAAAAGAAAGTCTCGGAGACTTGAAAAAAGCAAATATCACAGTACGTAACTTTCCGGCTACGGTTGCCGAACTCCGTAAACGAATCAAATTGTCGGAAGGTGGAGACACTTATCTGTTTGCCAGTACCTTAAACAACGGACAAAAAGTACTGATCCGCTGTGAGAAAGCCTGAGTCTGTAATAGCATTACAACACAGCCCCTTCCTGCACCATTACATCAGTATATGAAACAGGAACGATAAAAAGGATAAGGATCACTCAGCTGTCCTTAAAATCCCAGACTGAATTTCCCGAAAAATAAATGAGAGTGTAAAAAGTCAAAAGTAACGAAACTGGGGCTGACAAAAAAGTCGGCAGTATCTTAAATCTCCTCCTTCGGGAAGGAGGAGTACCCGCAGGGGGAGGTGGTAGGTGAATACACAAGCTATTGCTACTGACTTTTGACACCCTCATTAATAAGTAATATTATTACCGAAGAGTTACACTCAATTTATTCCCCGAAGGTACATCCGAACTATTGCCATACATGATTTCATATTTTCCGGGCATAATACGCATGGTATTTGTAGTCGGATCAAAGAACTCAAATGTAGTTGGCAAAAGATCGATAGATACGACACAAGTCTCTCCCGCCTTCAGCGGTACCCGACGGAAAGCGCGCAAACTCTTTATCGGTCCTTCCGCATCATCTACTTTGCGGACATACACCTGAATAACTTCAGCTCCATCATACTTCCCTGTATTCTTCACATTGACTTTAAAATTCAAACCCTGTCCGGCAGATATAGTTTTCTTATTCAAACGTCCTTTGGAAATATCAAAAGTAGTATAACTCAATCCGTATCCAAAAGGAAACAAAGGAGCTTCCGTCATATATCTATAGGTACGATTCTTCATACTGTAATCTTCAAAATCCGGCAACTGGTCCGTATTCTTATAAAAAGTAACGGGCAGCTTTCCACTCGGATTAAAATCTCCAAACAGAACGTCCGCCACAGCCAGTCCGCCAGACTGCCCGGGATACCATGCCTGCAAGATAGCATCACAAGACTCCATCTCAGGAACCAATGCGACTGCCGAACCAGAGCAGTTTACAAACACCACCTTCTTCCCTGCTTTCTTCAATGCTTTCAGGATATCACGCTGCACTTGCGGTAGTTCAATTGAAGTACGGTCGCCGCCAGCAAATCCGGGACTGTTAACGGAATACATCTCTTCGCCTTCCAAACTCGGCGAAATGCCACCTGCGAAAATAACAATATCCGCTTCTTTGACTCTATCGACAACCATCTCAGGTGAAATATGACGATAAATACCCAAATCAAATCTAAGCAATGCCTCCGCACCTGCCTGCATATATTCTATTCTGATCTTATAATCTGTTCCCGCAGTCGCTTTCAGTGTATAGTCTCTTTTAGCACTGGCATGTTCTCCCCAATAGTCAATCACCTTTTCCCCGTTCACATATACCCGATAGCCATCATCTCCTTCAATCAGCAACTCATAAGCTCCACTCTCTTTCGGACGAAAACTTCCTTCATAAACAGCAGTAAAATTATATAAGCCCACACCTGTGGCAAAGGCCGTATTCCCACCATTACTCAGATTAATCGGAGAAGTAATCTGACTTGTAGCCGCTACATCACCACTCAAATTCATATTATTCCAGTAGGTAGCCGTCAGACCGGGACGCCCATTGTTGGAGATCTCATTAAAATAAGATTCAAAAATCCGATTATCCAGCAACTCACATCCTTTCTCAAAAGGCACATCGCCTATCTTGCAGCGAATCCCTTCCAAAATAGTATATGTATGCGAGGGTACACCTTCGTAGTTTCCCCATTGCATCACCGAATCAACCGCATTCGGTCCCATCACTGCGATACGTGCCCCTGTTTTTGCCAACGGAAGCACACCATTATTGTGAAGCAATACCATAGATTTACGTGCCAGATCCAACGCCATCTGTTTGTGCAAATCACAATCCACAGTATCTATACTAATTTTGCTCCAGGGGACGATAGAGTCCGGATCCATCTCGCCCAAAGCAAAACGGGCTTTCAACAAACGGCGCAAACTTGTGTCTATACGTTCTTCTGTAATTAGTCCCTGCTTCACAGCTTCCTCCAAATGCGAATATATCGAACCACATTCAAGGTCAGTTCCATTAATCACAGCAGAAGCACTGGCATCCGCAGCATCTTTATGTGTCTCATGGCGGCCTTTCACAAAGAAATCATCAATAGCACCGCAATCACTTACAACCAAATGTTTATATCCCCATTCATCCCTCAATATTTGCGTTAACAACCGGTTGCTACCACAACAGGGCTCTCCTTCCAGGCGTTGATAAGCGCACATCACTTCCTTCACGTCTGCCTCTTGCACCAAAGCCTTGAAAGCCGGAAGGTAAGTCTCCCATAGATCACGGGGAGAGAGGTCTTCTACATCAAAAGAGTGACGTTTCGCCTCAGGACCACTATGCACTGCATAATGCTTGACACACGCATGAGCCTTGTCATATTCGGCATCTGCCGGCCCCTGCATTCCCTTTACTACAGCTACTCCCATACGGGTAGTCAGATAAGGGTCTTCGCCGAAAGTCTCCTGTCCCCTTCCCCAACGCGGATCACGGAAAATATTCACATTCGGATTCCAAAAAGTAAGCCCTTCGTTTCCATATCCATAGCGATTACGGCGATGGGCATCGTGGAATTTAGCACGTCCTTCATCACTAACGGCAACATACACTCTTTCAATTGCTTCATCATCAAAGGTAGATGCCATACCCATAGTTATCGGAAACACTGTAGCCAGTCCATTACGGGCAACACCATGCAAAGCCTCACTCCACCAATTATAGGGAGCTACTCCTAACCGTTCTACCGCAAAAGAAGAATTTTTCATTAATCCTATTTTCTCTTTCAAAGTTAATCTCCCTAATAAGTCTTCCGCACGCTCTTCGGGAGTAAGTTTCGGATTCTTATAAGGTTCATTCTGCGCGAAGCTGCCCATCGACGCAACGATACTCAAACTTAAAGTTAACAGTACTTTTTTCATTTTGTCCAAATTAATTAAAGCTTTATTTATTATGTTACCTTGCAATTTCACATTGGAAAACTACATTCTAATCATTGCTTTCAAATACAATAACTATGATCGGGGAATGCTGTCTGATTTATCTGTTCAAATGGAAACGCCTAACTTGAAACAGCGATGAATGATAAATGTAGTGCAAAAAAAGCTGCTATACCAAACTTTTTTCCAACTATTTTTATTACTAAATAATTTTTGCGAATCAAAGCTTATTACTATCAGCCTCCAAACTTGATTATAGCCAAAAGTACATGAGTTTCTATTACATCATTAATAATCTGACTACTTCAGAAAGTCTATCTGAAAAGAAAAGAGGCTATTGAAAATACAGATAAAGTAACAGCCTGCTAAGAACAGCAAGAAAGAAGATAAGTATATTCCGACACTATATAAATAATGAGAAAGAAGGAATGTCTTATTTTTATAACTAAAATGAAAGAAGCGACAATAGAATCTCCCAGCCTCGCTTCACCTTATCTTTCAAGAATTTCAAGGCCTTACCCATATGTATTTCTACAGTCTTCTGACTAATACCAAGCCTCTCGGCTATCTCCTTGTAACTCAGGCTTTCTTCACGGCTCAACAAGAAACACTTTCTTTGTTGTTCAGGAAGTGAATTGATTAACCGATCAATGAATATTTTTAGTTGAGAAGCGCAATAATCTTCCTCCACAGTAGTGGAGTTATAATAACCTTCGTTTCCATAGGCTACCAAAACAGAGGTTTTGAAAAGATTCTCATTTACTCTCTTCTTATTTTTATTAAATACGATGTTTCGGGTAACAATAAAGAGAAAACCTTTGATATTTTCATCTTCCTTCAGTAAATGCCTTGATTCCCACAACTTCACAAACACATCCTGAACAATTTCCTCTGCATCAGCAATTGTAGCGATGTACAATCGGCTAAAGTCATAAACCTGACTCCAATACTCGTTATACAAATCTATAAACGCTTGATGATCACCGCCCTTAATAGCCAATACTCTTTCTCTTTCGTTCATATTTGTGCAAATATTAGTGACAACAAAGCTATACATTATTTAAAAGATACAAAAATAAAACACATTTTTTTTATATCCGATAGGGGTAAATGTAATATGGGGAGTATTTAGTATGTAACCGAAGTCAATAACGATCATTATCACTAATATACAAAGACGTGAATTCAATAGAACTCATTAATATTATAAAAAAGATGTTAGCCGACAGACTGACAACTTCCGAAAGGGAACAGCTTCTCAATGAGAAGCCTATGGTTAACTTTCAGTCTCAACAATGGGATAAAGCTCCTAAAGCTCATATACAAGATCATGTTCCCCCGCACACCATACTCAATAAGATTATGGTCAGATGCCGGAACGAAAAACAGCCTTTAGAGAGAAACAAGAAATACTATCGTATCGGATATTCCATCGCTGCCACTGTTGCCATCTTCATTATCGGCTTTTGGATTGCCAACAATATTTCATCATCCGACATTAATATCAGTGCTCCAATGAATGATAAGCTGGCAGTCATGCTGCCGGACAGTTCGGAAGTATGGCTCAACGCAGCTTCTCAAATTCGCTATCACAAGTCATTTCTGAACAACAGAGAAATCTTCCTGGAAAAAGGAGAAGCTTTCTTTAAAGTGAAAAAAGCTCAGGGAGCACCCTTCAGGGTTTATTTCCGGGAATCGCGTATTGAAGTGACCGGAACGGAATTCAACATCAAAGCCGGGCACATGGAATCGGAAATTACCTTATTCACCGGCTCCATCAAATTCCAGGCAGAGGAAGGACAGCGAGAACTGCCGATGCAACCGAACGAACGAATCGTATACAATACCCAGGCCAAATCAGTTGTACGCACGAATATAGATATCAACGAGTATGACTGGCGCTCAAGTAAATATCGCTTTACCAACAAGCCATTACAGGAATTCATCGATTTTATCAACCGTTCATACCATGTAAACATCATAATTAAAGAAGAAAAGCTCAAAGAGCTGAAGTTTAACGGAACTATACGTAAAGACGAGCCGCTTACCAATATCATCGAAAAGATATGTATCAGCCTCGATTTAAAAGAAAAACAAGAAAATAACAACATCATATTATATTAATACATAAGAATCAATTATCAATATATTCACTATTAACCTTTTAGAAACATGAAAAACATGCATTTTAGTAACAGCATACTCAGATATGCCGTTCTATTGATTTGCTTCCTTCCAATGGCTCTCTACGCTCATGGCGCACAAGGAAAGAGAATCATTCTCAAGGGTCAGTCTATCACCATGCAACAGGCTATTCAGCTGATTGAAGAAAATAGCCAGTACACTTTCTTCTTCAAGTCCGGTGTTATCGCCAATGACGAGAAAAAGGACTACGATTGCGAAGGAGACATTAATGAGATTTTAAGAAAAGTATTCAGTAACAGCGGAATCGACTATGTCATCAAGAACAATGAGATTATCTTGAAAAGCGCGAAAGCAGAGGCTGTTCAGCAAAAGAGTCAGGGACCGAAAAAGTCGGAAATCGTAGGTGTGGTAGTCGACGCCAACACAGGTGAATCCATCATCGGTGCTTCCGTACAAATCAAAGGGGCTGCTACAGGAGTAATCACCAACATTGACGGAAAGTTCACGATTATGGCTGCTCCTTCGGATGTTATTCTCATTTCTTATGTAGGATACACTCCCAAAGAAATCAAGATCGGTTCACGCAAAGTGTTATCCATCGATTTGAATGAAGATGCCAAGCAGTTGGAAGAAGTAGTCATCACAGCTTATGGTACAGGACAAAAGAAAGCCAGTATGGTAGGCTCCGTTGAATCTATTAAACCGGCTGAATTAAAGGTACCTTCTACCAATCTGTCTACTGCATTTGCCGGACGTCTGGCAGGTGTTATTGCCGTCCAGAAAAGTGGTCAGCCGGGAGCTGATGGCGCCAACTTTTGGATTCGCGGTGTTTCGACCATGAACGGAGTCACCGATCCACTAATTATTCTGGATGGTGTACAGGTAAGTTCAAGTGACTTGAATAATCTTGATCCTGAAATTATCGATAGCTTCTCTATCCTGAAAGATGCTACCGCAACAGCGATGTACGGTACCCGTGGTGCCAACGGTGTGATGATTGTAACCACCAAATCGGGTATGAATCTGGATAAGCCGATCATCAACTTCCGCATGGAAGCACAGATGTCTCAACCGACCAGCACTCCTAAATTCGTAGACGGTGCTACTTATATGGAACTTTTCAACGAGGCCGTAAACAATGACAATAGCGGTGACGTGCTTTACAGTCAGGATAGAATTGACGGAACACGTGCCGGATTGAACCCTTATATCTATCCGAACGTAAACTGGTATGACGAACTATTCAAAGACGCTTCTTACAGCGAAAAGTTCAACTTTAACATCCGTGGCGGTGGTAAACGTGTAGACTACTTCTCCAGTATCTCTGTCAACCACGAATCCGGTATGTTGAAAAATCGTTCAAAGGATTTCTTTTCCTATAATAATAACATTGAAATCATGCGCTATAACTTCCAGAATAACATCAATGCCAAATTGAGCAATTCTTCTAAGTTATCCTTGCGCCTGAACGTACAATTGCGTGACATGACTACTCCTAACCAGGGAGTAGGAGCCATCTTTAACAATGCCATGAATACATCACCTGTTGAATTTCCAGTATATTTCCCGGATGACGGTGAAACACCTTATATAAAATGGGGAGCTACAGAACGTGTCAACGCCGACTATCAGACCAACCCGGTGGCTCAGGCTGCTACAGGCTACAACAAAGGATTCCAAAGCACAGTCATTGCAGCACTGGAATTTAACCAGAAGTTGGATTTCATCACCGAAGGTCTGAGTTTCAAAGCACTGGCTTCATTCAAGAACTGGTCGAGTTCCGAGAACAAACGTGAAGGGAAGTGGAACAAATTCGCACTGACCGGATACGAAGACGATGGCAATGGTGGCTACACCTACACAACAAGCCGTATTGGAGACGAATATACGACAAACCTGACCGCAAAGAATACAAATTCCGGCGACCGCCGTTTCTATTTGGAAGGAATGGTCAATTACAGCCGTACATTCGGTGAACATGACGTCAATGCGATGCTAATCTATAGCCAGGACGAACTTGTAAACAACACACCGGGCGATGGGAACTTTATCGGTTCATTGCCTCAACGCAAACAAGGTCTTGCAGCACGCGCCTCCTACGCTTATGCCGGAAAGTATATGGCTGAAGTGAACGTAGGATACAATGGATCGGAGAATTTTGCCAAAGGACACCGTTTCGGTCTGTTCCCCTCCATTGCCGCAGGTTATAACATCAGTGAAGAATCTTTCTTCAAACCTTTGAAAAACGTTGTTTCTAAATTGAAGCTACGCGGTTCGTGGGGTCTGGTAGGTAACGACCAGATTAATGGCAGCCGTTTTATCTACATGTCTCAAATTGACCTGGGCGGCAAAGGATTTACAACAGGTGTCAATCAGAATGTAACCTACAATGGTCCCGTTTATCAACGCTATGCCAATGAAGATATTACATGGGAGGTAGGAGAAAAGATTAATTTTGGAGTCGATTTACAATTGTTCCACTCTTTAGACCTTACTTTTGATATCTTTCGCGAAAATCGTCGCGACATCTTCCAGGAGAAAGGGACCACTCCGACATATATGGGTACAGCTACCACTAAAGTATACGGCAACCTGGCAGCTATGCGCAATCAGGGATTTGAATTAGCAGCCAGCTATAACAAGCAGTTCAACAAAAACTGGTTCGTCAGCTTCAAAGGAACTTTCACATATGCGCATAATGAAATCACCCAATATGATGAATCACCGAAATATCCATGGCAGTCAAAAATCGGAGTCAGTGCCAATAAGAATGCCATTTATATTGCCGACGGACTCTTCATTGATGCAGCAGATATTGCCAACCACCAACAACAATTGGGAGCGGCAGTGATTCCAGGAGATATCAAATATATCAATATTTCAAGAGACTGGTACGGATATGATGATAACCTGACAGATACAGACGACTGGGTATGGGCAAAACATCCCGGCGTACCGGAGATTGTATATGGCTTCGGTCCCTCTATTAAATGGAAGAATCTGGATTTCTCCTTCTTCTTCCAGGGAATAGCCAGAACCTCCTTCATGGTAAAAGATTTCCATCCCTTTGGTGACAGTATGCTGCGCAACGTACTTTCATGGGTGGCAGACGAACGCTGGAGTCCCGACAATCAAAACACCAATGCGACTTACCCGCGCTTGTCACGCAAAACCAATAACAATAACAACAAGTTGTCCAGCTATTGGGAGCGTAACGGTGCCTTCCTGAAATTAAAGAATGCTGAGATCGGATATACCTATAAGAATATGCGTTTATACATCAGCGGTTCTAATCTGATGACCTTTGCTCCGTTCGATCTGTGGGATCCTGAACAGGGTGGTGGCAGTGGTCTTTCATATCCGACCCAGCGCGTATTCAACATTGGATTCCAAATGACTATTAACAACAAATAATACCTTAAAGATATGAAAAAGAATACACTATATCTATTTATCCTCTTATTGATTACAGGGCTGAATACTTCCTGTAACTATCTGGATATCGTTCCCGACGAAACAGCCACGGAAAAGGATGCCTTTGCCAATCCCCGTGCTGCACTGCGATATTTATATTCCTGCTACGGATATCTGCCTCAGTCAAACATGGTTCAGTCATGTATGGACTTTACCGGTGACGAAACGATCAGCCCGTTTGCCGAAAGTTACGTAAAATTCGCTGAAGGTTCTTATGACTCAAGCAATACAATTATCAGTTATTGGAATACACTGTTTCAGGGAATACGTCAATGCTATTTGTTGAAAGAAAATATCCACTCCGTTCCTAAGATCAGCCAGGAGGAAGTCGATCTTTACACGGCAGAAGCCGACTTCCTGATCGCCTATTTCCACCTCCTTCTGATCAAATGTTACGGGCCGACCATTTTGGTAAAAGAACTTCCGGCACTCGACACTCCCGCAGAGAATATGCTTGGACGTCGTCCGTACGATGAATGTATCGACTGGGTTGCCGACTTACTTGACGATGCAGCCACCAGACTTCCTGCCACACGCAATAGTTCGGATTATGGGCGTGCCACGAGCGTCATTGCCAAAAGCTTAAAAGCACGTATGTTGCTTTATGCCGCTTCACCATTATTCAATGGGAACCCTGATTACACAGACTTTAAGAACCCGGACGGCGAACAGCTCATGTCGACCACTTATTCGGAAGAAAAATACAAACGTGCAGCAGATGCAACATGGGATGCCATTCAGGCTGCATCAGGAGCCGGTCACGAGCTCTATATAGCCAGTACTACAAGTAATGCTTATCCGGAACCGACCAACCTGACAGAACGCACACTTCGTATGACCTTTATGGATAGCGAAAACTACAAAGAAGTCATCTTCCCCGAAACCCGTAAAGCAGGTGCTTATGGTATTCAACGTAAATCCATACCTTTCTTCCCACGTGGCTCGTGGAATGGTATAGCCCCCACTATTACCATGCTCGACCGCTTCTACACAGTCAATGGATTACCGATTGACGAAGACCCCGAATTCAATACAAACAACAAACTGGATATCGTAACCATCCCTGAAGGCACTACCTATGCCGAACCGGGAAAAAGAACATTATACATGAACATGAACCGCGAACCCCGATTCTATGCGTGGGTTGCATTTGAGAACGGTTATTATGAATGTCGTACAGACGATAAAAGATATGCTTATCACAAATTCTGGGGTGCTGAGCGTTCTGAAGGAGACAAGTGGTTGACCGGATTTCTGGCAACAGAAAACTGCGGTGTCAGAGCCGATGACGGAAAGATAGTCACTGCGGCACGCTCTCAGAACTACTCCAAAACAGGATACCTGAACAAAAAAGGTGTACACCCAGGGATACAAGCTACCGTTGGTACCCCCGGACCAACGGTAGAATATCCATGGCCTGTGATACGTCTCGCCGAACTTTACCTGAACTATGCCGAAGCCTGCGTAGGATATGGTAAAGAAGGATATCCCGAAAAAGGAATGGCTTATCTGGACAAAGTACGCGAACGCGCCGGACTAAAACCGGTACTGGAAAGCTGGGCAAATGCCAAAGTTCCTTTGACAAGCTATGACGGCCAATGCGGTCCCGACGGCAGAGTGATGAAAATCGTCAGACAGGAACGTATGATCGAGCTTTATCAGGAGAATCATAATTTCTGGGACATCCGCCGCTGGAAAATGGGAGAAACTTATTTCAATGTCAAGGCACGTGGTCTGAACATCCTTGCCGAGACAATGGAAGACTTCGCCAAGATTGTGGAGATACAGGACAAGCGTACATTCGATGCACCCCGTCAGTATCTGATGCCTATTCCGGCAGGTGAAGTAAGCAAGAACCCGAACATGGTGCAGAATCCGGGCTACTAATCAATGATGAATAACAATTATTAAAAATAATCTGATCATGAAAAAGATACTTATAACGATATGTCTTATCGGAGGATTAGCCATGCTCTGGTCTTGCAGCGATGACAAAGATTCCTATCCGGTACCCAGCGACATCGAAAATCTAAAAGCGACTCCCGCTCCGGGACAGATTACCCTGAGCTGGACCAACCCTGCCGATGAAAACTTATATTATGTACAGATAGAATATACAATCGGAGCCACAGGAAAGTCATACAGAAAACAAGTCAGCCAATACGCCAGCGAATTGGTAATAGACAATCTGCTCCAAAAGTACGGTGAAATAGACTTTACTGTACAAGCCTTCAATCGTGGCAATACGGCAG
This sequence comes from Bacteroides sp. MSK.20.82, assembly GCF_019052485.1. Taxonomy (NCBI): domain Bacteria; kingdom Pseudomonadati; phylum Bacteroidota; class Bacteroidia; order Bacteroidales; family Bacteroidaceae; genus Bacteroides; species Bacteroides sp. MSK.20.82. The sequence continues at coordinate 114,296 of NZ_JAHQUN010000003.1, read as the reverse complement.
GGCCCAGCCACCAAATAACGGCTCAGGCAGAAAAAGCCAACCCTACTTTCGGCACTCCCGTAAAGATAGATCTGGACTATAAGAAAATATGGACGAATGCTCCATTTCCTACCCGTCCGATAAAAGACCTGGTAGACGGAAATATAGCAACCTTCTTCCACTCGTGGTGGAGCTCACTAGTGGAAATGCCACATTATCTGGTAGTAGATTTAGGCGAAGAAGTCAGCGCTATTAAATTCCGTTCGACTAATACCAACCGTGCGAACGATAGTTCATGGAAAACGATCAACTTATATACAAGTGATAGTTATAATCCAGCAGAATGGTTTGATGGCGTCGAGAAAATTGATGGCAATACAGTGGATATCTCACAGGCAGGCACCCACAAGGAAACTACCTTAACAGGGCTTCCTAACGGAGTGAGCGAAGTGTATAACTCGGAGATAATTCCGCTGTCAAAACCTTCCCGCTATCTTTGGTTCGAAGTGACAGAGACCACGAAGGGAACCCCTTATTTTGCTTTAGGAGAACTAGAAATCTATCAATGTTCAATGGTCGTACTTGAATAAAAAAAAAGAATGAAGAAATATATACTGCTTTTCTTTCTATTATCGTTGCTGCCATGCCTGTCTACGGCATGCTCTGACGATGACGGCTCTTCAACCCCCAATTTAACCGTTGGAAAAGAGACAGTTGATTTCAATAGTGAGTCCGGTAGCCAGAATGTAGCTGTCACTACCAATGTGGATACCTGGACTGTCAAATCAGATAAAAATTGGTGCCACCCGTCAGCAGACGGGAAGGCACTGAAAATATCTGTAGACGAAAGCGACGAACGGTACGTGCGCAAAGCAACCGTTACCGTGATAGCTGCCGACCAGACAAAGACAATCACAGTACGCCAGTTGGGATACGAAGCAGCCATTCTGGTTGACCAGTCCAGCTTTGAGGTAGGTGTTATCGGTGGAGAAATCCAGTTTGACGTGACGACAAATGTAGAAGTAGCCATCACTTTGCCGGAATGGATTACCGCAAAACCTGCCAGCCGTGCACCGGCCACAGTCACCACCCCCCATACATATATGGTGAAAGCAACCGGACTTGACAGTCAGCGTCATGGCAACATTGAAATAACGGAAGTATTACCGACTATCGATCCCGATACGGAACAGGCAGAACCTGTAAGCGCATCCGTATTTGTTACTCAGAAAGGACTCAACGAATTTGCCGAAGGCAACGGAGAAGACGTAAAAGGTGACATCAAGATCAAAATAGTAAGCGGAACGGCTTCTTCTTTTCAATCCGGCAGCAACATCGAAAAATCTTTTGACGGAGATTATTCGACACTTTATCATTCCAGTTGGAGTAATGGCGCAAGCAACTATTTCCCCATCACATTAACCTATAATTTTGAAACAGTCACAGATGTCGATTATTTGATTTACCATCCGCGCAACAACGGAAATAATGGTAGATTCAAAGAAACAGAAATACAATATTCAGCAGACGGTCACACATTCACAAAACTTATTGATAAGGATTTTCAAGGTTCGGCTACGGCAGGCAAAGTAACATTTGACCAAACGATACAGGCAAAGTCTTTCCGTTTCATCGTAAAAAGCGGTTCCGGTGACGGACAAGGATTTGCTTCGTGCGCCGAGATGGAGTTCTTTGCAAAGAATCCCGTGAACTTTGATTATTCGACTCTCTTCACAGACGCAAGTTGCAGTGAACTGAAAACCGGTATTACGGAAGATGACATAGCGCAGTGCGAATACCCGTTCTTTAAGAATATAGCCTACTATATGATTAAAGGCAAGTATCCCGCAGAGTTCCGTATCAGCGAGTTCAAGGCATACCCCAATCCGGATATCCAGTCGGAAACCCACAAGACCAACCCTTACAGCCAGTTGGACAATCCGACCGGAATATCGGTCAAGGCAGGTGAAAACCTGATTGTACTGGTGGGAGACACACACGGATATGACATCGGACTGCGGGTACAGAATCTGGATGCACCTGAGAATGACGGTTTTGGCGGAGTGACCTACTTACTGAATCAGGGAATCAACAAGCTTACTATCAGCGAACAAGGACTGGTGTACGTGATGTATGTCACAAAAACGCTGGACGATCCGGCAGCGGCCCCTGTCAAAATCCATTTTGCATCGGGAAAGGTGAACGGCTACTTCGACTCACAAAACCCGGAGCATAACGGACGCTGGTCGGAACTGCTCAACAAAGCAACCAACCGGTATTTTGACGTACTGGGGAAATATGCCCACCTCACTTTCGAGACGAGTGACCTACGGACGTACACAGGTTCCAAGGGAGATGAACTGATAGACCTTTATGACAAGATCGTGTACAGCGAGCAGCAGTTGCTGGGCTTGGAGAAATACGACAAGATGTTCAGAAACCGGATGTATCTGAATGTCATGTATAAGTCCTATATGTACGCCACAGCCTATCACACAGCCTACAACCGAACAACAATGAATGAAATCTGTAGTCCGGAGAAACTGAAGACAAGCGCTTGCTGGGGACCGGCACACGAGATAGGACATTGCAATCAGACCCGTCCGGGAGTATTGTGGGGCGGCAACACGGAAGTGACGAACAACATCATGTCCGAGTACATACAGACCACCATTTTCGGCCAGCCCTCCCGCATACAGGTCGAAGACATGGGAATCACCTACCGAAACAGATACTCCAAAGCATGGAGTGGGATTATCGCTGCCGGAAGTCCGCATGCCGACTTCCAGAATCTGGGAAAGAATAATGCCAACGATGTATTCTGTAAGCTCGTTCCCTTCTGGCAACTGGAACTCTATTTCGGGAAAGTGCTGGGCAGGACTCCGTTGCAACAGGCGGACAAAGGAGGTTTTTATCCGGAAGTATATGAATACGCCCGCAATAAAGACTACACGGGAATGACTCACGGAGAAATTCAGCTTGACTTTGTATATACCTGCTCCAAGATTTCCGGTATGAACTTACTCGACTTCTTCACCAAATGGGGATTCCTGACTCCGGTCGACAAGGAACTGGACGACTACGGGAAAAAGCAGCTGACCGTGACACAAGACATGATAGACGCTCTCAAACAGAAAGTGAACGCACTGGGAGGCACCCGTCCGGATGTCGCTTTAGAATACATTTCGGATAACACGTACGAACTGTATAAAACGAAAACCGCCATCATCAAAGGAGAGAATGCCACTCATGCTCCCAAGACATTTACGGTAGGTTCCGGCGATAATGCGGTGACTTACAACGGTGAGACCATCACGATCAAGAACTGGACCAATGTAGTGACGTACGAAGTGAAAGATGAAACCGGCAAATTCATCCTCATCTGCAGCGGCGAAAATGCCCCTTCGTCTGTAGACACATTCACGATTCCGGTTCGCTGGAAAGATGGTTTCCGGTTAAGCGCCGTTTCCGTTACGGGCGAACGTATCGACATTCCAATGAATTGATCGTATCTCAGATACATTCAAGATAACTTTTTATCGGGTTAGGTATCGAAGGGTGTCCGCAGGCGGGCGCCCTTCTTGCGTAACACAATCGTAGCATATTTGTTACGCGTTCTTCAATCAACTGTAAAAAGCAAGAAACGTCAAACCTCTACTTTTGCAGCAAATAATTAACGCACGCTAACATTTATGAAACGATTTCTCAGATTAGTCTCTTTGACTCTTTTAATCATGAGTACAAGCGGAAATACTTTTGCAGAGGAAAAAGTAAACGTAGCCCGACAGGGTACGATCCGCGGACGCATAGTAGACACTTCCAAGCAAATTCTTCCGGGAGCCTCCATCTACATCGAAAAACTACATACCGGAGTGACAAGTGATGTCAACGGTTATTATACATTCGCCAATCTCACACCGGGCACATACACCGTGAAAGTCAGCTACGTAGGCTACTCTCCCGTCGAAATGAAAATCACCATTCCGGCAGGAAAGACACTCGAAAAGGACGTCGTACTCAATGAAGGGCTCGAACTGCAGGAAGTAGTGGTAGGCGGCGCCTTCCAGGGACAACGCCGCGCCATCAACTCACAAAAGAACAACCTCGGAATCACCAATGTCGTTTCAGCCGATCAGGTCGGAAAGTTCCCCGATTCCAATATCGGCGACGCCCTCAAACGTATCAACGGTATTAATGTACAATACGACCAGGGGGAAGCCCGCTTCGGACAAGTCCGCGGTACTTCCGCCGACCTCAGTTCCGTGACCATCAACGGCAACCGCCTCCCTTCTGCCGAAGGCGATACCCGTAATGTCCAGCTCGACCTCATCCCCGCCGACATGGTGCAGACAATCGAAGTGAACAAAGTCGTTACCTCGGATATGGACGGAGATGCCATCGGCGGCTCCATCAATCTGGTGACGAAAAGCACTCCTTACAAACGGATGTTCAGCGCCACAGCAGGAACCGGCTACAACTGGATCAGCCAGAAAGCACAGCTGAACTTAGGATTTACCTACGGCGACCGTTTCTTCAATGACAAACTGGGAATGATGGCCGCCATCTCTTATCAGAACGCTCCGTCAGGATCGGACGATGTGGAGTTTGAATATGACGTCAACAAAAAAGGCGAGGTAGTCATGGTGGAAGCACAGAAACGCCAGTACTACGTGACCCGCGAACGCCAAAGCTACTCCCTGGCTTTCGACTACGACATCAACCCGAACCACCGGCTGACGCTGCAAGGTATCTACAACCGTCGCCACGACTGGGAAAACCGCTACCGCGTCACCTATAAGGATTTGGATAAGACAGGACTAGACGACGAAGGAGATATGCAGCAATCCGCCCAGATCGAGACAAAAGGAGGAACACCCGACAACAGAAATGCCCGTCTGGAATTACAACAGACAATGGACCTCAGTCTGAGCGGTGAACATCAGTTCGGCAAACTATCCGTCAACTGGGGAGCTTCCTACGCCCGTGCCAGCGAAGACCGTCCGAACGAAAGATACTTCAGCCTGAAACAGGACTTCCTCGGCTTTACCGTCGTAGATGCCGGCGACCGTTTCCCTTACGTGACTACGGACGTCAGCCTGCACAACGGAGAAGCGGACGGCGAAAGAGGCAAATGGAAAGTGAAGGAACTGACCGAAAGCAACCAGGAAATCTACGAAAAAGACCTGAAGTTCAAAGTCGACTTCGAACTTCCGCTGACAAACGGCATCTATGGCAACAGCCTGCGGTTCGGAGCAAAGTACGCCTCCAAGACCAAAGACCGCAACACCCTCTGCTATGATTACGCAGATACGTACAAAGACACCTTCGACAAGGATTACATGAACAACCTCACCAGCCAGATTCGTGACGGATATATGCCGGGAGACCAATATAAGCCGACCGATTTCGTATCCAAAGAATACCTGGGCTCACTCGACCTCAGCAGTATGGAAGGCGAACAGGTGCTCGAAGAATCATCCGGCAACTACCACGCCCGTGAGAACGTAACTTCCGCCTTCTTCCGCTTCGACCAGAACTTGGGAAAGAAGATAAAAATGATGGCAGGCTTACGCATGGAAGCCACCCACATCAAATACAACGGCTGGAACTGGAACGTAGCCGACGACAAAGACGAGACAGAAACCCTCGAACCTACCGGAAACCATAAGAACAGCTATGTCAACTGGCTCCCCAGCCTCTTGTTCAAATACGATGTGAACGACGACTTAAAGCTCCGCGCTTCGTTCACCGAGACACTGAGCCGCCCGAAATACTCCGCATTGATCCCCTGTGTCAACATCAACCGCAGCGACAACGAACTGGTGATGGGTAACTCCGACCTGACCCCGACCATCTCCTACAATCTCGACCTCAGCGCAGACTACTACTTCAAAAGTGTCGGTCTGATCAGCGCAGGTATCTTCTACAAGAAGATCAATGACTTTATCGTCGATCAGGTCATCGGTGACTACACCTATCAGAACAACGAATACAAGAAGTTCACCCAGCCCAAAAACGCCGGCGACGCCGACCTGCTGGGCGTAGAACTGGCCTATCAACGCGACTTCGGCTTCATTGCTCCCGCACTGAAATGTATCGGTTTCTATGGTACGTACACCTACACCCACACCCAAGTGAACAACTTCAACTTCGAAGGTCGTGAGAACGAGAAAGACCTGTCCCTGCCGGGATCACCCGAACATACAGCCAATGCTTCCCTTTACTTCGAAAAGAAAGGTTTCAACGTACGTTTCTCCTACAACTACGCTTCGAGCTTCATCGACGAAATGGGAGAAGTGGCAGCTCTCGACCGTTACTATGACGCAGTGAGCTACATGGACCTGAACGCCAGCTACACCTTCGGCAAGAAGATAAAGACCACGTTCTATGCAGACGCCACCAACCTGCTGAACCAGCCTCTTCGTTACTATCAGGGAACCAAAGACCGCACCATGCAGGCGGAGTACTACGGTGTAAAGATTAATGCCGGCGTAAAAGTTAACTTCTGACAGCACGCAAAGCGAAAACCTCCGTTCCTAAGAATGGAACGCCCCGTTGGTTTTAAAGGAACGGGGTCTTGGTTTTAAACCAACGCCTCGTTCCTTTAAAACCAAAAGAACAGAGAATTTCAGTCTTTCATTAACGACAATTATAAACAACTAATAATCAATATAATATGAAGATAAAAAGCTTATTCATTCTTCTTTTCCTTTCCGTCTTTACATTCGCCCACGCACAGCTCACGGATTATTCCATCTTTGACAAGAAGTTTAACTTCTATGTAGCCAATGATTTAGGTCGCAACGGCTACTATGACCAAAAGCCAATCGCCGAACTGATGGGCACAATGGGCGAAGAGATAGGTCCCGAATTTGTATTAGCCACCGGAGACGTTCACCACTTCGACGGAGTGCGTAGCGTGAACGACCCTTTGTGGATGACCAACTACGAGCTTATCTACTCCCACCCCGAACTGATGATCGACTGGTTCTCCATCTTAGGCAACCACGAATACCGTGGAAGCACTCAGGCAGTACTGGACTATACGAACATCAGCCGCCGCTGGTCGATGCCCGACCGTTACTACACCAAGGTATTCGAAGAAAAAGGAGCTACTATCCGCATCGTCTGGATAGACACCACTCCGCTGATTGATAAATACCGCAATGAAAGCGATAAATATCCGGATGCCTGCAAGCAGGACATCAGCAAACAGCTGTCATGGCTGGAATCTGTACTGGCAAGTGCCAAGGAGGACTGGATCATCGTAGCCGGCCATCACCCCATCTATGCCTACACCCCGAAAGAGGAAAGCGAGCGGCTTGATATGCAGAAACGCGTAGACAGCATCCTGCGCAAGCACAACGTAGATATGTACATCTGCGGTCATATCCACAACTTCCAGCATATCCGTGTACCGGGAAGCGACATTGACTATGTAGTCAACTCCGCCGCCTCTCTCGCACGCAAGGTAGAACCCATCGAAGGTACAAAATTCTGTAGCCCCGAACCGGGTTTCTCCGTTTGCTCTATCGACAAGAAGGAGCTTAACCTGCGTATGATAGATAAAAAAGGAAATGTACTTTATACAGTAACCCGAAAAAAATAAGTTCTCTATTAAAGAAAGAAATTCTACTCTCAGAAAAAACACACACGACAAAGGGCGTCTCCTTCGCGATGAAGGGGGCGCCCTGATTTATTATAGTACTCCTTTGCCCCGACAGATGCAAAGAAAATCACAAGTTCATTAAGTAACGAGCTTATATTATTCTGATTTGTTACTCTGACTAGCAGTATCCGCAGTGTTACTCTTGCTTAGATCATTCTTGGGAGTCGTCGTTGCGTTCCCATCACGGACAGCCATGTAATGCGGAGACATAATCTCAATTCCCGCTTCATTAAACTTATCCTGAATAGTCTGATGCAAATCAGAATAAATCTGAGACATCTTATGCGCCTCCTTGATATAAGCATTGATCTGATACACCGGATACCAGTCGCTCAACGAAGTTTCCAGCACGAACGGGCGCGGGTCATCCACTACTCCGGGCGTATTCAACGCAGCATCAATCAGTATCTGATTGACCTGGCGCCAGGGGACATCATAACCGATGGATACCTCCGAATGGATAATCAAGCCATACTCCCGTGCCGATGTACTATAATTCACGGTATGTGAAGACATGATAAAAGAGTTGGGCACCGTCACCACCTCATTTTTCGGAGTGCGGATACGGGTGACAAGCGGCGTCTTCTCTATGATATCGCCGGTGGTATCGTTCAGTTTAATCCGGTCGCCCATCTTGAACGGGCGCATATAGGTAATCACCAGCCCGGCAATAATATTTCCGATAACGGTACTTGATCCAAGAGAGACAATCAATCCGACAAAGACCGAAATCCCTTGGAATACCCCAGAATCAGAACCCGGCAGATAAGGGTAAATCATCGCGATCATAAATGCGTAGAGCAGGAACCGGACGATGTGGAAGGTCGGCATGGCCCAATCCGGGTAAAAACCGTTGAATTTAAGACGCCCCGCTTCTATCTCACGAGCCAGATAAAGCACCATACGTACCAGATACTTCACCGCATACCAGATAACAACAATTGTAAACAGATTGGGGACATAGTCTATTATATCCACAAAGATTTTCCGAATCGGATTCCAGATATAACCCAGCAAGCGGTATGCCAGTCCTTCGGTCTGCGGGAAGATGATAAAAATCAAAGGGACAGTAATCAACAGTTGTATCCCCATAAGGATATAACGTCCGATGCCTGCCAAAAAGACTAACAGATTGGCTTGTTTTTGAGCATCCAGCAACTCATATCCCTGGATAGACACAGGCTTTATCTTTGTATCTTTCAGACGCAGGATACGTACTTTCAGTTTGCGAAATGCCCAGTTGGTCAGACGGAAAAGGAGATACTGACCGACAATCACCAACAGAAAATAAAGGATACGCTTCGCCATTCGCCAAATGCTGTGCTCCGCTTTCATCTCATGCAGTTTGGTGATTACATTCTGCCGCCTCTCTTTGGCAAGGGAGTCACGGGAGACTCCTTCCCACAAAGCATCCTGATCTGTAAGAGATAACAATACTTTATTGCCATACATCAGGTCGGAAACAATATCCGAATGGTCGATGGAAACGGAATCGGGACGGAGATTAAAACGCTTTCCTATCTCTTCGATAGCGGCACCGGTCATCTGTGCCCGTTGCTGGGGAGTGTATCCGCCCCGTTTTGTAAAAAGATAAAACAGGGTATCCCCTTCGGCAACTACCGGTATTCCTTTCGTGAATTGACGCAGTGAGTCGATACGCTGCCGTTGCTGGGAGAATTTCACCGAATCGGCGGACAGCATCTGAAGCCTCATCTGCTCCATCTCCATACGCATATTGGCTTCATTGAGCCGCGCTTCTTCCAATGATTTCTGCAGATTTGCCACACGGGCAGAATCAGAATCCCGATGCAAAGAGACTGGATGCGTTGCTACTGTATCTCCGGCGAAAATCTTCTTGACTGCCTGCTCCAGTTGCGCCTGTACATTGACTGCAAGGGAAGCCATTATGAGCAGCAATGCAAACCGTTTTATTTTTTTCATATCCATATAGAATGATTCCAAGTTAGGTGAATTAACTTTAATTTCACTTTTTAATAAACATGGCAAACATACGGATTGTTTTTGACATAACAATTCCCTAAATGATTATCTTTGCCCCAAAAGAGAAAAATTATGAATATACTATTACTTATCGGAGGATTAATTCTCATTTTACTAGGAGCTAACGGACTGACAGACGGTGCCGCTTCCGTAGCCAAACGTTTCCGCATACCTTCCATCGTTATCGGACTGACCATTGTCGCTTTCGGCACGTCCGCTCCGGAACTGACGGTGAGTGTCGCTTCAGCCCTGAAAGGAAGCGCGGACATTGCCATAGGTAATGTAGTAGGAAGTAACATATTCAATACGCTGATGATCGTGGGATGTACGGCACTGTTCGCTCCGATTATCATCACCCGGAACACTTTACGAAAAGAGATACCGCTCTGTATCCTTTCGTCTGTGGTATTGCTGATATGCGCCAATGACATATTCCTCGATAATGCCACAGAAAATATACTGAACAGAGTAGACGGTCTGCTTTTACTCTGCTTCTTCGCCATCTTCATGGGGTATACGTTTGCCATCGCTTTCCCAAAATCTTCCGCTGCACCGGAACCGGCAGCACCGGAACACACGGCACCGGAAGAAGAGATCAAGCTGCTTTCGTGGTGGAAATCCATTCTCTATATCATTGGCGGACTGGCGGCACTCATCTATGGAGGTCAGCTGTTCGTCAACGGAGCTACAGAGATTGCCCGCAGCATGGGAGTCAGCGAATCCATTATCGGATTAACGCTGGTAGCCGGAGGAACTTCCCTGCCGGAGCTTGCCACTTCCATCGTCGCCGCACTGAAAAAGAATCCGGAAATGGCTATCGGAAATGTAATCGGCAGTAATCTCTTCAATATCTTCTTTGTATTGGGGTGCAGCGCCAGTATCACTCCCCTCCATCTTAGCGGAATTACAAACTTCGACCTGTTCACACTGGTAGGTTCCAGCATTCTGCTCTGGCTGTTCGGGCTGTTCTTTGCCAAGCGGACCATTACACGGATAGAAGGAAGCATTATGATACTTTGCTATGTAGCGTATACGGTGGTACTGATTTATAATTCTTAATAAAGTAATCCATACCCAACAATAAAAGGCTACCGGTAATCATACCCGAAGCCTTTCACTTTTATCATAGAAACAAATCATTTATTCCACTTCAACCGCAGTCAATACATTCACGCCATACTTTCCATCCTTAGAAATCCACCAGTCCGTATCCCCATTGGCACAATGGATGGCATAACGAGGATTATATCTGAGTCTGTCCGATCCGTCCGGTATCCACAGACCTAACTTATAAGTTCCGGCAGTCACCGAGGCAGGGAGTTCAAGAGATACATCCACTGTATGCATCAGCGAAGTATAAGCAGAATCCTTTGGTTCGAACGGTTGCCAGTTCTTTGGATTGGCATCGGTCGGAAATTCCGTAACCTCTCCTGCATCATCAATCAATACAAAATAAACAGGATGTTCACCAAATACGGTGGCAAAACCTCTGTTCTTCAAGCTCAGTTTCAAGACGTTCTCCTTTCCACTCACGAATTTGGAGGGAAGCTGAAGTGATTGCAGCTCAATCCGGTAACCCAGATGATCACGTATATAATCGAACATATTGCGTTTTACCTTCGTTCCGTCTTTCTTCCGGAAGTAACTGTCGGACACCGGCATATGATGCTGGAGAAGGGAGTCTTCCGTTATCATCGTTTTCTTCCAGACCACCATGGAATATTCGGGCGGATTATTCTCGTCAAACCGGTTGTTGGGATGTTGCTCCTTATAATTATGTATGATACTTAGCGAAGTATAATGCTGGAGGAATAAACGTCTCGCCGCCTGCATACCGTCAATAATCCATCCGGCAGAAGGACTGTCCGGATCAGCGCCCACGCTCCAGAATCCCCAGGGCAGTTCACCGTCTACTACGAGGTAAGGAGATTCCGCCACTATCTGATCGAACTTCGGTGTCCCTTCGTGCATATCGGCATCCCATCTGTCGGGGCGTATGACAATGAAGTCATCATGGAAAGAAAGTCTCTTATAAAGTTCCGGTTTATCTTTCAGCAGGTTCTTAAATTCCGGGAGTCTGACTTGTACATTTCTCTCCGCAGGAACCACAGAAAGCAGTTTTTCCAATACGGCAGCCTTTGTTTCTTCCGAGTTTTCCAGTCCCTGAACCGAACTGTGCCATTCGCCCCACGCGCCAATCATTCCGGCTTGTACGACCAGAATCAAGTCTTTATTTTTCTCCAGGAAAGGTTTTAATTGATCCAAGTGCGCCAGTATCTGTTCGCCGGTAGGACCGACAGGCGACCGTCCCATAAAGTCGCGTTCGTAGGCAAAGCGCAGTACGGCCTTTTTTCCTTGCTTTTGCAGTTCATCAAAATATGCCTGCATGGTCCGGAAGTTTTCTTCAGACAGCTCTTTACCTATTAAATAAGTCAGATAAAAGTAGCTCTGTGAGAGTGAAACACTATCTGCTACATACTTAGCAGACAATTCATTCAGTTCTTCGGTAGGAGTGTCTTTTTCGTGCAGCACATCCACCGCGGTTTCCAGCCGGAATCCCCTGCCCGGGTTATATAATCCATTTTCTCCCTGCGGGTCATCTACACAGATTCCACGAAACTCCAGCGTCCGTTGACTATGACCGCATCCGCTTGCCAATAAAGCAAAGAGTGCAACTATCATGCTGCTACCTATCCAATTCCTTTTCATAGTAATAATTTTGTTTACCGGACAAATGTATGACAAATCCGGTGACAAGCATTATTTACCGGTCATTTTGTATAAGAAAGTATCAGCATCTGATAAATAACGCAAAAGTATTAGTTAATGCTAAAATTGTATTTGCCCTGCTGTCGGAATAATTCTACCTTTGCCATACGCTTCAGCTATGCCTCCATAGCCGTAGATTTAATCTTAAAAATAAGGCAATACATGAAAAGACTTCATTGGATCTTACTATTAATGATTCTGCTGATCCCGACAGAAAGTATCAGTGCCAAAAAGAAAACAGAGAAAAGTGACAGAGAAATCTGGTGCGACGTAATGTACCGGATGGCTGCTCCTGTATTAAGCAACATGAGCGAAGGTCTGCTGAAACAGAATATGCTCGTAGAATTAAGTCCGACATGGGACGGGCGCAATCAGAACGTCACTTATATGGAATGCTTCGGTCGTCTAATGGCGGGACTGGCACCGTGGCTGTCATTGCCCGACGATGAAACTCCGGAAGGACTCCAACGCAAACAACTGCGGGAATGGGCATTGAAAAGCTATGCTAACGCGGTAGATCCCGCTTCCCCCGATTATCTGTTATGGCGTCAGGAGAATCAGACCTTGGTGGATGCCGCCTTCCTGGCAGAAAGTTTCCTGAGAAGTTATGATGCCTTATGGATGCCATTGGACAGCATCACCAAGCAGCGGTATATCGCCGAATTTACGGATCTCAGACGGGTCGATCCTTCCTATAGCAACTGGCTGTTGTTCAGCGCCACCGTCGAGTCCTTCCTTCGGAAAGCTGGTGCGCCCAGTGACACTTACCGCATCAGTTCCTCTCTGCGCAAGATAGAAGAATGGTATGTAGGTGACGGCTGGTATTCGGACGGACCTCGTTTCGCATTCGATTATTACAATAGCTTCGTCATACATCCTATGTATATAGAAGCACTGGAGATAATCACCGAAGCCGGCAAACGTGAGAAGATAGGAAATATGCCCGGCTGCAACTTCCATGAAGCGATCAGACGTGCCCAACGATTCGGAGTAATCCTCGAACGCCTCATCTCTCCGGAAGGTACGCTACCTGTTTTCGGACGTTCTATCACTTACCGTACCGGCTCTTTGCAGACATTAGCGCTGCTTGCGTGGCGCAACTGGCTTCCCGAAGAATTATCAAACGGACAGGTACGCGCAGCCATGACGGCTGTCATCCAACGTATGTTCGGAGACGGCCGCAACTTCAATACAGCAGGCTTTCTGACACTGGGATTCAACGGTTCCCAGCCCGGTATCTCCGATTATTACACTAATAACGGCAGCTTGTATATGGCATCGCTTGCTTTCCTCCCGCTAGGTCTGTCTGCCGATGATCCCTTTTGGACGGATGCTTCACAATCCTGGACTTCGAAAAAAGCATGGGAAGGAGAAGAGTTTCCGAAAGATCATTCTTATCATAAAGAATAAGTGAGAATCAGCGTCTTATAATAGTTTCCAGTCGCACTGGAAACTATTGTCCATTCACACCGGAAACTGTTTTATCACAGCCAGCTCTTGACTTTTCCTTTTTTATTTTGTATCTTTGAAGGTAGTAAAAAGAAGAAAAGCAATATGAAACGTATAAAATATAAGACATAACAGCAGTCAATAAGGCATCTGTTTCCATCTATAAAGGAATGGAAAAGGGAGAAAATCAGCACTGATTTTCTCCCTTTTTGTTTATATAATTCCAAGGTTACTCAGAAATTTCCCAAAAATAGTTTTTAATAAACTTGGATACCGTTTATAATAAACCCTTCAACTATTTATTAAAAACGCTCAAACGGTTTATTATAAAACTGTAAGGATATTATTGTAGCCAAGCCGAAAGGATATTCATATTTGAGCAGAAGAATCATTAAAACGGTCAATATTATAGACAAATAGTCAACGACAGAATTTGACAGCCAAAGAAACAACGCCAAGCAAAAGACAAAATTTTAAAAGAAATACCATAAAAGTATTAGTATCTGCTAATATTATATTTGTCTCCCCCTTAAAATAGTCTTACCTTTGCTCATCATTAGTTATGGCCTTTGATTCAATAACGAATAAAACATTAACCATATAAATAAAAGTATCATGAATAAACAAACCTTTTTAACACTACTTGCTACATTCGCACTCCTCTTCAGTTTCACTTTCTCCTGCCATGCCAAAGGAAAAGACAAAGCTAAACACGTTGTTTTCATCGGTTTGGACGGCTGGGGAGCCTACAGCCTTCCCAAAGCAGATATGCCAAACGTAAAGAAACTGATGGAGGACGGAGCTTACACACTGAAAAAGCGTTCTGCCCTCCCCTCTTCCAGCGCCATCAACTGGGCATCCATGTTTATGGGAGCCGGACCGGAACTTCACGGATACACCGAATGGGGATCTAAAACACCGGAACTTCCCTCACGCGTATTAAATAAGAATGGTATCTTCCCTACTGTTTTTCAATTACTGCGCGATGCCCGCCCGGAAGCGGAAATCGGTTGCCTGTATGAATGGGAAGGAATTAAATATTTAGTAGATACGCTGTCTTTAAGTTATCACTATCATGTTGCCGACTGCAACAAGACTCCGAAAGAACTGGGCAATATGGCTTCTTCTTATATAAAGGAGAAACACCCCGCTCTTGTAGCCATCTGCTACGACGGTCCGGACCACACCGGACACACTGCCGGACACGACACACCGGAATATTACGAGAAACTTAAAGAACTGGATATGTATGTCGGCCAAATCGTTCAGGCGGTAAAAGACGCAGGAATGCTGGATGATACCATTTTCATATTAACTTCCGATCACGGAGGTATCGATAAAGGTCATGGCGGAAAAACCATGCAAGAAATGGAAACTGCTTTCATCATATCCGGCAAGAATATTAAGAAAGGACTCCGGTTTGACGATGTAAGCATGATGCAATACGATGTGGCGTCCACCATCGCCCGCATCTTTCATTTAGAACAACCACAAGTTTGGATAGGTAAACCCATGGAGATTGTTTTCAAATAATCATTTAGGATGATTAACAGGAAGGGAAAAGGAGAAGCTAAAATAACTGGCTTCTCCTTTTTTATTTATCTATCCACGCTCATAAGATAGGAGATTATAAATACTATTTCTTATAAGTAACAAAATGAGCAGTCATAATAGTTTTATTTCCTATAAGTAATAGAAATCACACCTCCACAGCTGTTAATTACCGAATAATACTTGCATCAACATACATATCCTTATACCTTTGTCCCCCGGTAACACAACATAATATAACTTCAATCATAAAATGTACTCTTTTGACATTCTTAATAAGCAATCCAACTGATTAAAGCAGCATTCAAACACTCTGATAGGACATCTTATCTTTTGTTTATTCAAATTAAAATACAATACGATAGAATTGTATTAGTAAATGATAAAATACTACTTGTCTGACGGAGCATTATCGCCTACTTTTGCATCATCAGTTATTGGTTGAAGTTTCCATGGATCAATCAACAATTGAATAGAGTTTATAATCTAATACAATAAATTATGAGAAGAAAAATTTATTTTCTACTATTCTTTTTTCTTTGCCTGACTAGCATTCCACTGGCAGCCCAGGATATTGAAATAAAAGGAATGGTAACAGAAGCTACAACAAATGAACCCTTACCAGGAGTCACAGTCAGAGTGAAAGGTAAAGACACCGGCACAGTAACAGACATGGATGGTAAATACTCCATCAAAGCGAATAAAGGGAATATACTGATATTCTCAACAATAGGTATGAAACAAATAGAAAAAGCTGTCACGTCCGGAACTCCAATCAATGTATCTATGGAAGAAGATAATATCGCTCTGGAACAAGTAGTAGTGATTGGTTATGGTACAGTGAAGAAGAGTCATCTTTCGGGGGCTGTAGGTTCGGTTAGTGCAAAAGAACTTAACGGTCAGGTTGCTTCTAACGCAGCCACAGCCTTACAAGGGAAAATACCCGGAGTATCAGTAGCCAGTTCCAGTGGTGATCCCAATGGAAGTATGACGATCAATGTTCGTGGTATCAGCTCTTTATCCAACAACAATCCACTTTATGTAGTAGACGGAGCATTTGGAGATATCAGTATGGTCGATCCTAACGATATTTCCTCTATCGAAGTTTTAAAAGATGCTGCTGCGGCAGCAATCTACGGTTCACGTGCAGCAGGTGGTGTTGTACTGATTACCACTAAAAGCGGTCGTAAAGACATGCCGACTAAATTAGATGTCAATTTCTTCACAGGAATCAGCCAGACTCCCAAAACACTGAAAGTTTTTAATGGAGAAGAATACAGCCGCTTCGCACGCTACTACAAATTAGCAGGCGACGGTTATGGTGCAGAAAACGGAGCTACCCCTTTCATTGGTGAAGGAACAGACTGGCAAGACGTGATGTTGCGCACAGCCATGACTTATAAAGCCAATGCTACCATCAGCGGCGGTTCCAAAAGCGGTTCTTACAGTTCATCTGTCAGCTACCTTAATAAAGAAGGTATACTGCGCAACACTGATCATGAATCTTACAATATCCGTTTGAAAAGCGATTATTCTTTCTTCGACAATCGCTTGACAATAGGTGAATCTATGATTGTAAATCTGACAAAAGGTAGTGGATACATTCATCAGGATACCATGTTCGATATCTTTCAGTTCCCGTCAGTAGTACCGGTATACGATCCTACAAACGCAGGGGGCTGGGGTACTTCCAATGACATCAATTTACCGAATCCATTGGCTGAAATGACAGTCAACGACGAACGGACAGAAACAACCAAGATTTTCCTCAATGCCTATTTACAGGCTGAAATCATCAAAGGACTAAAGTACAAACTCAATGTAGGTATCAGAAAAGAGCATACTAAGTGGCGTTATTACAAGGATGTATACGATTTAGGAACATTCGGTAAAAACGACAAGCCCGACCTTGAAGAAAAATCGTCAACATGGGAATCATGGGTATTAGAAAACACCCTGAATTATGACCGTACATTCGGCAAACACAATTTGTCACTCCTTGCCGGATACTCTGCCCAGAAAGACAAAAGTTACAGCCTTTATGGTAAAAATGGAGATATGCCCCAGTTCATTGAAACAATGCCGGGCAATGTAGATCCTTCCAACCTGAAAGCATCCAGTTCGCTGAATGAACTTGCATTGGTATCTCTGTTCGGACGTGTCATGTATTCCTTTGACGACCGTTATTTATTCTCGGCATCTATTCGCCGTGACGGTTCTTCACGTTTCAGAAGTGGACATCAATATGGTGCATTCCCTTCTGCTTCTATTGGATGGAACATCAACCGCGAAAAATTCTTTAAACCTTTAGAGAATGTATTCGATCAGTTGAAGCTGCGTTTTAGTTATGGTAAACTCGGTAATCAGGAGATGACCAGCTACTATCCGACACAAAGTGTAGTATCGGACGGCATGAACTATGTGATGAATAATTCGCCTTGGTTTGGTTCTATGCCATATGTGCAGGCAATCTCACCCGCCAATTTAACATGGGAAAATACGGAGACCTATAACATCGGTTTAGATGTCAGTCTGCTAAACGGACGATTGACGCTTACTGCTGATGCTTACGTTAAGAATACAAATGATGTGCTATTACCTATTCCTTCTACCGCATCTACCGGTATCAGCGGAAACTCTATTCAGAATGCGGGACAAGTACGGAACAAAGGATTCGAACTTGCGGTCAACTATCGCGGTGCCATCAAGGAAAAGTTCAACTATTACATCGGTGCCAATATCGCAGCCGACAAGAATGAAGTGACCAAAATAACATTAGGCGGACAAAACCTGATGATCTCCGGATACAGCGCACACGGTGCCGGTGGTCGCGGTATCAATATGTTTGCAGAAGGGCACCCGATGTCATATTTCAACCTGATCGAAACAGACGGATTATTCCGCTCGGCAGAAGAGATCGCTAATTATAAAAACAAAGACGGTGAACTCATCCAGCCCGCTGCACAAGTTGGTGATGTCCGCTACAAAGACTGGAACGGTGACGGCAAAATAAACACAGATGACCAGCATGACGTAGGAAGTCCGTTCCCCGATTTCACTTTTGGCATAAGACTCGGCGGCGAATGGAACAACTTCGACTTTAACCTTTTCTTTGACGGAATGGTAGGCAACAAGATATATAATTATCCCCGTTATCGCCTGGAATCAGGAAACTTCAACGGAAACATGAGTACCGTATTGGCCAATTCATGGAGACCGGACAATCAGAACACTGATATTCCTCGTTTCTCTAAGACTGACGGTGCAGACAACAAATGGGCATACACCGACAGATGGCTGGAAGACGGCTCGTACATACGTTTGAAAACATTGGACATTGGCTATACATTACCCAAAGTTCTGACAAAGAAAATCAAACTTGAAAACGTAAGAATATACACTTCAATGGAGAACCTGTTCACATTGACCAAATATTCCGGCTATACCCCCGACCTGGGTGAAAGTTCTGTCGCAGGTGTTGCTTACAATGTATTCTCAAGAGGTATCGACCAGGGACGCTATCCATTGCCCCGTACTATTTCTTTCGGAATACAAGTCAACCTGTAATACCTTAAATTAATATTAAACATTAAACAGTTTATGAACATGAAAAGAAATTGGTTATCATATATGTGCATGGCAGCTCTTTTTTCCGGAGCGCTGACATCGTGCAACGAATCCAGCTTTTTGAATCTGTCGGACCCCAATTACTTCACGGAAAGCAACTTCTGGAAAGATAAAGCAGATGCAGAAAGTGCTTTGGCAGCCGCCTATTCTCCGATAAAAGGAGCCATGTACGGATACTTCGGCGCATTTGACGGCTGGCTAAACTTAAACGGTCGTGGTGACGATATCTACACAATCAAAGGAGAAGAAGTTCCGATGTGGAATATTGCAAACTTCCTGAACTCGCCCTCTACCGGAAATGATCCTTACGGAGCGCTTTATTCAGGCATCCAGCGTGCCAACATCGTACTGCGGTATATTGATCAGATACCTGCATCAGGTATTACTGAAGAAGACCGCTCGATGATCAAAGGCGAAGCACTCTTTCTGCGTGGCTATCAATACTTCCTGTTAGTCAACAATTACAAAGAAGTGCCTTTGAGACTGATTCCATCCAACGAAGATGAAACCAATAAAGCCGCTGCTACAGAAGCTGCATTATGGGCACAAGTAGAAGAAGATCTGGATAACGCCATCAAATGCAACCTGCCAGTAGAACGCTCTACTGCCAAAGAACGCATAACTAAAGGTGCAGCTATTGCAATGCTGGGCAAAGTATATGCCACCCAACACAAATATCCGGAAGCCAAACAGCTATTAGGTACATTACTGAAAGCTCCTTATTCTTACGAATTGATGGACAACTTCGAAAAGAATTTCACAAATGAAGAAGAGTTCAATAAAGAATCCGTATTTGAACTGGCATACAGTCCGGACGGAGACTACTCCTGGAGCAATGAAAGCGGTATCTGTTTAGGTTGCTACATTCCTCAGTTTATCGGCCCGGTAAAATCCGGCGGATGGGCTAAATTAATGCCGAACTCCCTGATCGTAGGAGAGTTTACAAAAGAAACACGTCCGAGTGATGCAGATACCAAGTTTGACAAACGTATGTATGCCAGCCTCTTTTTTGATGCTGCCAACTATGGAGATAAAGTTCCTAACGAGAAATGGTATGGAAATAATTACTCCATGGATGATCTTTGGGAAGGCAATGAAGGAAAAATGGCAGGCGGAGCACCAAGTTTCAACGTCAATGGAACAGCAGGTAAATTCCTGATAAAGAAAAATACCGCATATTATGTGGATGACAAGGCACCGGACAACATGGGCAACAAAGAAGGAAGGTCCAGCAATTTGCGCGTAATGCGCTTTGCCGAGGTACTGTTGCTTTATGCTGAAGCATGCGCCAAAACCAATGATCCGGATGGTGCCAACTATGCTTTAAAGCAAATCCGCCAAAGAGCAGGACTTACGGAAAAGACTTTTGCACAAGCTGAATTAATGAATGAAATAGAACACCAATGCTTATTGGAGTTCTTTGCGGAAGGACATCGTTTTGACGATTTGAAACGTTGGTATTCGCCCAGCGAAATTCAGTTGATCTTCAAGGCGAATGGAAAACAAGGTGCGGAAAACTTCCAGGAAAAACACCTTTATTATCCTATACCGACAAGTGAACTAAACAATAATACTGCCATGGAACAAACCAGTTTATGGAAATAAAAAACCTAGCAAGATTAACTTAATAAAGAAACAACATGAAAAAGATATATTCATTATTATTCGTATCCCTCTTTCTATTCATTGGATACTCTTGTGACGATGGAAGTCTGAGTCACAGTGACGTCTACATCCCGGACCCGGTAGAAGAAACAGACGAGGATGACGGATTCTCAGCCGAACCCACTACAGAAGCTGTCATCAAAGTACAGTTCGGAGAAGGGCACGAACATCAGATAATCGATGGCTTCGGATGTGCCTTTGCAGAGTGGTCACATCGTATATGGAACAACATGATGCGCGAAGATGTAGTCAATGACCTTTTCGGAGAAAATGGCTTGAAGCTTAATATTTTCAGAGGTGAGGTATTTCCACACTATCAGAACCCTACCACAAACGTCATTGACTTCGGAATGAACCGTACCTTCAATCTTGCAGCCAACGACCCTTCTATGATCAATGATTACTGGAGAGACTTTAACGGTTCCGGATGTGGCGAACAAGTACAATTAGGTCAAATGTGGCTGGTAGATATCCTGCAGAAAAAATATAAAGATGTGAAATTTATATTCTCTACCTGGAGTCCTCCCGGAACTATGAAATCTAACGGAAAGCCCTCAGGCGGTAGCCTGGCGTCCGGTTCGGAAGACGCATATGCTAACTATCTGATTGACTTCATCAAAGCATACACTGAAAAGTTCGGCATTGAGATATATGCAATATCACCATCTAATGAGCCTAACAGCAGTGGAACGGGATGGAACGGTTGTAGCTGGAGTTATACCAATCTGGCTAACTTCTGCCAGAAGAATCTTCGCCCGGCTTTAGATAAAGCAGGTTATCAAGACATGAAGATTATCTTTGGAGAGCACTCGTGGTGGAAAGCAGGAGTCACTTTTCTTGAAAATGGCTTGAAAGCCTGTCCCGATCTGGTTAACTCCAACATTATTGCAGCAGCTCACGGATACACATTAATTGGCAACACTGAGTTTGTACAATCACCACTCTGCGCTGAAAATAATATTCATTTATGGAATACGGAAACCAGTTCTACAGACACATACGATCCATCCTGGAAAAACGCGATGCAATGGGCTACTACTTTCCATAATTATCTGGCAGTTTCCAACCTGAACGCATTTATCTGGTGGGCAGGTGCACGTCCTTGTACGAATAATGAAGCGTTGATCAGACTGGAAGAAGCACTTCCCGGAACCAATTATGAAAGAGCGTCCCGCTACTACAGTTACGGACAATTTACTAAGTTTATCCCGGAAGGAAGCCGACGTGTGGATATCAAGACTGTTGCTCCCGAAGGT
Organism: Bacteroides sp. MSK.20.82; assembly: GCF_019052485.1. NCBI lineage: Bacteria > Pseudomonadati > Bacteroidota > Bacteroidia > Bacteroidales > Bacteroidaceae > Bacteroides > Bacteroides sp. MSK.20.82. The sequence goes on along the minus strand of NZ_JAHQUN010000003.1, from coordinate 92,330 downwards.
GACGAAGAAGCATTCCCGAAAGAACTGTTGATGACAGCTTACATCAAGGACGACAATTATACGATCGTACTGGTAAACAATTCTACAAGCAAGGCCTTCGAAACCAAACTGGAAATTGAAGGAAAAGAGTTTCAGACCATGATCTCGTATACATCAGATGAAGGAGTTAAGTGGCAACGCAAAAAAGTAAATCCATCTCTCAGCGGATTGCGCTCCATTACAGTCCCTAAGTTTAGTGTAGTAACCATCACTGGTAAAATGAAAGATATTGAAGCTGAATAAATAGTCTAAATAAACAATGAATATCATGAAAAGAAATCTATTATATTTGGCAGGATTCCTGCTTGCAGCCGCTACTGTTTTCTCCGGCTGTAATGACGATGATCCATCCTATCACGACTTAGTGCCGAATACGCAGGAGTTGATCATTAATTTGGATGAGACCCCGGAAGGAATCATTCAAATAGTTCAAGGCAACGGCAATTATAAAATTACAAGTTCCAATGAAGATGTAGCAACCGCCATTGCCGAAGGTAACAAAATTAAAGTAACAGCTCTGAAGGCCGGTAGTACCGACTTATCTATTACCGACTGGGCTAAAATGAGTACCAATGTCAAAGTCATCGTCGATCAGTTAAGTGAACTGGTTTTGTCCAATTCGGCTACAACAATGTATCCGGGTGAAAACAAGACAGTCAATGTTTATACAGGAAACAGAGGCTACAAAGTAACAGTTGACAAAGAATCTGTCGTGAAAGCTACAGTAGATGAAGAAGGACATATACAGATAGAATCTCTGGCACCAGGCAATGCAACAGTTACAGTGACCGACAGACTGAACAAGAGTGCGGAATTTTCAGTAAAAGTAATAAAGAAACTTGTAGTTGACAATAGTGAAGAAATTGCTTATTTGACAGTCGGTGAACCTTTGACAATCAAGATTCTGGACGGTAACGGAGGCTATACCTGCACAAATAATGGTTCTGCCACTTATCTGAAATGCACGATAGCGGAAAATGGAACAGATGTTATCATCGAAGGTCTTAAAAGATATCGTTTCAACAAGACGGTAACAATCAAAGACCAGGAAGGAGAGTCAATCAGCATCAATATAGTCTATATCGACGACCTATATCTGGAGAATCCATCATATCGTTACTTAATAGCAGGTTCATCTTCTTATCAGTCTGTCTCTACCTCGGCAGTGGGTTCCATTACTCATTCGGAAGAGTTCAATATGTCCGAAATTATTATAAAAGGAACAGGAACTTATGCCAGCGGTTTTGCAGTTCAGTTTACAGGTGATTTGACGAAAGGCAACAAAGGTGATGCGGTACTGTATAAAGTAACAAGAAATGCAGTGGACAAAAAAGTGAAATATCCGATAGAAGATTGCCGGATCGATAAAGTGGAAGATGGTTGGTACTGGGTCAGCTTCTTAGAACCCAATTGCACCATCCGCTCTTATATGATTACCAAACAATAGTTTATAGACTTGACACATGTATTTTTTGAAAGTACCCCCATACTTTCAAAATGACAAAAGTACAAAGAGACTGTCCCTACAACACCGTATATCTCAGGTATGTCTGGCTTGCAAACAGTCTCTTTTGTCCTGTCAAGTAATACAAAAAGGATCGCAAGCCGATGCTTTACTCTAATTTTATGAATTGATATGAATAGATATGATAACAGACTACATATTCTCACGAAAGAATATGATGAGCTCATCTCACGTGAAAATGAAAAGATACTGCCCGGCAATGGTGTTTTTGAACGATACAAATATCCCATTCTGACAGCAGAGCACCCTCCGCTGGAGTGGAGATACGACTTCAATCCGGAAACAAATCCCTATCTGATGGAACGTTTCGGCATTAACGCCGTATTCAATGCAGGCGCTATCAAATTCAACGGGAAATATCTTGTTATGGCACGGGTAGAAGGACATGACCGCAAATCATTCTTCGCCATCGCAGAAAGTCCCAATGGTATCGACAACTTCCGCTTTTGGGAATATCCGGTACAACTGCCGGACCTATATCCGGAAGAAACGAACGTCTACGATATGCGTCTGACAAAACACGAGGACGGATGGATATACGGTATCTTCTGCTCGGAAAGCAAAGATCCGGACGCACCCGCAGGAGACCTCACCTCGGCCATTGCAGCAGCAGGAATCATACGCAGCAGGGACCTTAAAAACTGGGAACGCCTGCCCAACCTCGTCTCCCAAAGCCAGCAACGGAATGTAGTGCTGCACCCAGAGTTCGTAGACGGAAAATATGCATTGTACACCCGTCCGCAGGACGGATTCATCGATGCAGGCAGCGGAGGCGGTATTTCATGGGCATTGATAGACGATATCACTCATGCAGTGATCAAGAAGGAAATCGTCATAGAACAGCGCCATTATCACACGATCAAAGAAGTGAAAAACGGTGAAGGGCCTCATCCCATCAAGACTCCCCAAGGATGGCTACATCTGGCACACGGAGTCCGTGCCTGTGCTGCCGGGCTCAGATATGTCCTATATCTGTATATGACGTCTTTAGATGATCCAAGGAAGGTGATAGCCCAGCCGGGAGGTTACTTCATGGCACCTGTGGGAGAAGAAAGAACCGGAGATGTATCCAACGTGCTATTCTCCAACGGATGGATCGCGGATGAAGACGGAACGGTATACATCTACTATGCTTCCTCCGACACACGGATGCACGTAGCGACTTCTACGATCGAACGACTAATCGATTACTGCCGGCATACACCGGAAGACAGACTCCGTTCCACGACTTCCGTGAAAAGCATATACGATATCATAGAAGCCAATAAGCTCGTGATGTCGGAAAATGCCGTTGTATTATAGTTCCGAAAGCAGTATTATCATCTGTCTTTCAGGATGTTCCATTCTGCATGATGGATGTTAACAACTGAGTTGCAGGGTATTAACAGCTGACACGTCAAGTATTAACACCTGACGTGTCAGCTATTAAAGCCTGAGAAGTCAGATAAATAGTATCAGTATGAGTTAAAATAATATTTGTTTCTTCCCCACATTCGACCTACTTTTGTACCTGATAGATTATTAATGTACAAAACCTAATCAAAATAGCAACATGAAATTACACACATCCGATCTTCTGATCATCTGCGCCTACCTCATTGCCATGATTGTCATCGGACTCATACTGAAGAAGCGAGCCGCACAGAATATGGACTCCTATTTCCTGGGAGGCAAATCACTGCCCTTCTATATGCTTGGCCTGTCCAATGCATCCGGAATGTTCGACATCACCGGTACGATGCTAATGGTTTACTGGGCATTTGCCTACGGATTCAAAAGTCTCTGGATTCCCTGGCTGTGGCCGGTATTCAATCAGATATTCCTCATGGTTTATCTGTCGGTGTGGTTGCGGCGTTCCAATGTGCTCACCGGAGCCGAATGGATCAAAACCCGCTTCGGTAAAGGCAAGGGAGCGACACTCTCTCATACCATCGTTGTCGTATTTGCGTTATTAAGCGTACTCGGATTTCTGAGTTACGGATTCATAGGAATAGGCAAATTCATGGAAATCTTTATTCCCTGGGAAGTCATTTCACCCTACATTCCTTTCACGGTATCACCGGAGTATGTTCCGCATGTATACGGTATCTTCTTCACAGCTATCGCCACCTTCTACGTCATGTTGGGGGGAATGCTGAGCATCGTATGGACAGATGTCGTACAGTTCCTTATCATGACGGTGGCAGGCATCGTTATCGTAGTGATCGGTATGCAGATGGTGGCGCCGGATATGATACACTCCTTTGTACCTGCCGGATGGGATTCCCCTTTCTTCGGATGGACGCTCGATATTGACTGGAGCAGCCGGATGAGTTTGCTGACCGAACGAATGGCGAACGAACCTTACAGTCTGATAGGTATCTTTGTCATGATGGCGTTGCTCAAAGGCATCTTCATGAGTATGGCAGGGCCTGCGCCCAACTATGATATGCAGAAAATTCTGTCCTGCAAATCTCCCAAAGAAGCGGCGATGATGAGCGGTTCCGTATCCGTCGTGCTGTTAATTCCACGCTATCTGATGATTATGGGATTTGCATTACTTGCCATCTATTTCTTCAAGGAAGACGGCGGACTGACACAGATGGAGGTGACCCGCACGGACTTTGAGACAATTCTTCCCCATCTGATCACACGATATGTTCCGGCAGGATTTGCAGGATTATTATTGGCAGGTCTACTGGCAGCTTTCATGTCGACCTTTGCTTCTACCGTCAATGCAGCCCCTGCATATATCGTAAATGATATTTATCTGAAATACATCAACCCGAAAGCGAGTGTGAAGACACAGATACGCAGCAGCTATGTCATTTCCGTTGCAGTAGTGGTGGTGAGCACCGTCATCGGATTCTTCCTGAAAGATATCAATGAAATCTTTCAGTGGATTGTTGGTGCACTGTTCGGAGGATACATCGCAGCCAACGTACTGAAATGGCATTGGTGGCGTTTCAACGGTGAAGGTTACTTCTGGGGAATGACTGCCGGAGTAGTGGCCGCTATTGTGATGAAATTTACCGTTCCGGATGCATGGGTACTTTATTTCTTCCCCGTACTGTTCGGCGTCTCTCTGATCGGATGTATCATCGGGACTTACAGTGCTCCGGCTACAGATGAAGAGACTCTGATCAACTTCTACGTCAATGTACGCCCATGGGGATGCTGGAAGCCGATTCAGGAGAAAGCAATCGCCCGTTACCCGCATATTCAGGCGAATAAAAACTTCAAAAGAGATGCCTTCAATGTGGCGATAGGAATCATCTGGCAATGTACGCTTACCATCATTCCAATGTACCTCGTTGTCCGCGAACAGTTAGGGCTCTGGAGTTCTATCGCTTTGCTTCTGATTACCACGCTCATACTCAGAAAAACCTGGTACAAGCCTTTGTGTAAGGAAGAAGCGAGATACAACGAAGAGATGAAACAAATACGATAAGTATCAGCATAATTAATTTATATCATAAATTTAGGCACGGATGACACGGATTTCACGGATTTAAGAGATCGGTCAATTAAAAACCGCGTTAATCCGTGTCATCTGTGCCTAATAAAACAGAGAACCGATCATGAAAAGACTATCCGTAATACTCTTGTCATTTTTACTATATCTTCCGCTGTGCGCACAATTTAAAGGAACCGTCTATGTCGACATCAATCAATCGGGCACATTCGACAAAGGAGACAAACCGCTGGAGGGAGTGATGGTAACAGACGGAATGAACGTAGTAAAAACAGATAGAAAAGGCCGGTTCTCCTTATCGGGATTCGAGAAAACCCGATTTATCAGCATCACTACGCCTGCCGGATTCGAGACACAGCAATTCTACCTCCCTGTCAAGGAGGACAGGAAAAGCTATGATTTTATAGTGACCGAAAGCGAACGGACCAAGGGCAGAGAACACTCCTTTATCCATATCACCGACACGGAAGTGACCGGAGGAATGGGACGTTGGGTCACCGACCTACAGCAATACATAAAGAACGAACAACCGGCTTTTCTGATTCATACCGGAGACATCTGTTACGAACCGGGACTCACAATGCACAATCAAGTAGTGAATGCACAAACAATGGACTGCCCCGTCTATTACTGCATAGGCAACCACGACCTGGTGAAAGGCAACTACGGCGAAGAACTTTATGAATCGATTTATGGCCCGACATGGTATTCGTTCGATATCGGCAACGTGCATTACGTCGTTACTCCCATCGACCACGGAGACAACCCGACCGATTACACGCAAAGGGATGTATACAACTGGCTGAAGAATGACCTCGCCCTGATGAAGAAAGATCAGGCGCTTGTTCTTTTTAACCACGACCTGTTTACTCCCAGCGATAACTTCGTATTCAAGGCAGACAAAAAGGATATCCTCGACCTCCGTACGTTCAACACGAAAGCACAAATCTACGGACATATGCACTACAACTACGTCCGCAATCAGAAAGGCATTTATACCATCTGCACCGGCACACTGGACAAAGGAGGTATCGATCACTCCCCTTCTTCTTTCAGAGACATAAAGATAGATGCCAACGATCACCTCACAACGCAACTGCGCTATACTTTCATCGAACCGCAAATCGCTATCGTTTCTCCGATGAAGAACCAAGCAACCCCCATACATCCGGAAACCGGCTATCAGCTTCCGGTCTCGGTCAACACCTATAACTCACAGGCAAAAACATCGTCTGTTTCTTATGTGCTGAGCAATCCGGAAGACAACCGGGAAATAGCCAAAGGCAACCTGTCGCCCCTCACCGACTGGAACTGGAGCGGAAATATTCAAATACCCGCTAACGAAAACGGAAAGAAACTGAACCTGACAGTGACTTCATCCTTCAACGACGGAAAGGAAGCGACTGCCACCAGTCAGTTCCTTTATCAGAAAGATTTCAAATCGACTGCTATCGCAGGGAAGGACTGGAATACCCTACTTCAGAACGCAAGTCACTCCGGTGGAATAAATGACTCCCAAATCAAACTCCCCCTGCAACTACAATGGACAGCGAACACAGGAAGTAACATCTTCATGACCTCCCCCCTCATCGCCGGACAAAGAGTATTCATTGCCACTACCGATGATAACACGTCGCTCAACACTTATATCTGTGCATTCGACTTCCATTCCGGCAAACAACTATGGAAGTTCCGCACGGAAAACTCGGTAAAGAATACCATTGCCTGCGAAAATGGAATCGTTGTAGCCCAGGATGCCTCCTGCAATCTGTACGCCCTCGACGCAGCATCCGGAAAACCACTGTGGCAACAATACATCAACTTAAAGAACTATCCCTATCTGAGCGAAGGACTGACAGTTGACAAAGGAATCGTTTATGCCGGAATCGGCGCCGGACTTTCAGCCTACGACCTGAAAACAGGAAAAGTGATATGGACCAACACGGACTGGAAACAACGGGAAGGCTCGACCACCACGTTAACCATCGCCGGAGACGTACTAATCAGTGGCACCCAATGGGGAGGACTGTATGGCAACGACATCCGCACTGGCAAACAACTCTGGAAACTCTCGGACAACGGACTCGGCAACCGAGGTGCCTCTCCGGTCTACAGAGACGGAAAATTATGGATCATCTCCTCCAAAAGCTTTTTCCTGATAGAACCTCAAACCGGTAAAGTACTCCAGCAAAAGGAACTGTCCGCCAACCTGGACGTGACATCTACCCCGCTTGTCACCGAACATGAGATTATCTTCGGCAGCGCAGACCGTGGAATCTTCGCTCTCGACAAACCGACTCTTTTCATCAAATGGAGAGCCGAGACTTTACCTTCTCTTGTATACACTGCTCCTTATTCTTCTACGCCGCAGGCGGGAGTAGAAACAAGCCCTGTATCTTCACAAGGAATTGTCTATATCGGAGCTTCCGACGGGTATTTATACGCCATCGACCAGTCAACAGGGATTATCAAAGACAAGTTGTACTTCGGAGCACCAGTTTTCTCAACGATAGCCGTATCGGGAAACAGAATGATAGTTTGTGACTTTGCCGGCAATGTTTACTGCTTTGCATCTAACTAAATTTGCCGGCCTCTCACTCTTCCTTATCATAATGAACGAAACCAATCGGTTTACGTTTCTTATGCTGGGGTACTTGTTTCTGTTTATCAGCCAATTGCGATAAAGCTAAATAGATGCCGTCCAATTCTTTGCGGGTATCTTCGCTAAGGTCGTTGATTGCCTCCAATGTTTCCTCACCTATCTGATTGATCATTGCGAAAGCTTTGCAACCTTGATTCTCCAACTCTTGTATGCGCTGTTTCAGCTCTTCTATTTCTTCATTCTTGGCTTCACTAGCCAATACATATTGGCGGATACTGACAAAAGCACGCATAATATTGATATTTACCCTAATGGCTACTTCCGAATGCAGGACACTTGAAAGCATGGCTACACCCTGTTCGGTAAAAGCAAACGGCTTGTAAGCACTGAAGTTATACTGGGGTGTCCCATTTTGGGATACCCTACTGGATAACAAAGAGTTAGCCTCTTCTGTCGAGAGTTCAAACATAAAGTCAATAGGAAAACGGTCAATGTTACGTCTTACGGCACGCTTTAACAAGCGGGTTTCTGTTGCATACAATTCCGCCAAATCGAAATCGAGCATCACCTTCTGCCCTCTGATCTCATATATTTTATTCTGAATAATCTGCAGTTCCATTTGTGTTATAGTTATTTCTGACAAAGGTACTCCAAATATCAGTCCAAGCAACGATTCACTACCTTTTTATTTTCCGGAATCGGGCCTCCCCCTGTACAGTTTTTCCCACCCGTAGCGTTGTAATTTAAAGATTATCACGTATCTTTGCCCCTCAATCATAAATACGAGATATGGCTATTACAATCAAGAAAGTCTCTACAAAGAGAGAACTTAAGAAGTTTATTCGCTTTAATTACAGGATGTATAAGGGCAATCCATATTCCGTGCCCGACCTTTACGATGACATGCTCAACACATTCAACAAAAAGAAGAATGCGGCATTCGAGTTCTGTGAAGCAGATTACTTCCTGGCATACCGGGACGACAAAATCGTAGGTCGTGTGGCCGCTATCATCAATAACCGCGCCAACGAAAAGTGGGAATGCAAGAACGTCCGTTTCGGATGGATAGATTTCATTGATGACCCCGAAGTATCATCCGCACTCATCAAGACCGTCGAAGACTGGGGAAAAGAGCGCGGCATGACTCACATCACAGGTCCTCTGGGATTCACCGATTTCGATGCGGAAGGAATGCTGATCGAAGGATTCGACCAGCTCAGCACAATGGCTACTATCTACAACCACCCGTATTACCCCGTACACATGGAGAGACTCGGTTTCGAGAAAGACGCCGACTGGGTGGAATACAAAATCTACATCCCCGATGCCATCCCCGACAAGCACAAGCGTATCTCCGAACTGATTCAACGAAAATACAACCTGAAGATAAAGAAATACACCTCCGGAAGAAAAATAGCCAAAGACTACGGACAGGAAATCTTCGAACTGATGAACGAAGCATACAGCCCGCTCTACGGCTACTCCCCGCTGACGCAACGGCAAATCAACCAGTACGTAAAGATGTATCTCCCGATTCTCGACTTACGGATGGTTACCCTCATTACCGACGCCGACGACAAGCTGGTATGCGTAGGCATCTCCATGCCGTCTCTTGCCGAGGCCCTGCAAAAGTCACACGGCCGTCTGCTCCCTCTAGGATGGTTCTATCTGCTGAAAGCACTGTTCATGAAACGCCGTGCCAAAATGCTTGACCTGCTGCTTGTAGCAGTCAAACCGGAGTACCAGAATAAAGGTGTTAACGCTTTGTTATTTTCCGATTTAATTCCGGTTTATCAAAAATTAGGTTTTATCTTTGCGGAAAGCAACCCCGAACTGGAACTGAACGGAAAAGTTCAGGCACAATGGGATTACTTTGAGACTAAGCAACATAAGCGCCGCCGTGCGTTCACCAAAGAGATTAAATAACAGCTATGGAAGAGAACGAATTGATATCTGTAGACAACAACAATGCAGTAGAGTACACTGACGACAACATCCGCCACCTGAGCGACATGGAACATGTGCGCACACGCCCCGGTATGTACATCGGTAGGCTGGGCGATGGCGCGCACGCCGAAGACGGAATCTATGTCCTCCTCAAAGAAGTCATTGACAACAGTATCGACGAGTTCAAAATGCAAGCCGGTAAGAAAATCGAAATTACCGTTGAAGAGAACCTCCGCGTCAGCGTACGCGACTACGGACGAGGCATCCCGCAGGGAAAGCTGGTAGAAGCCGTAAGCGTACTGAACACGGGTGGTAAATACGACAGCAAGGCATTTAAGAAAAGCGTCGGACTGAACGGTGTCGGTGTGAAAGCCGTCAACGCATTGAGCTCTCGTTTTGAAGTACGCAGTTACCGTGACGGTAAAGTGCGTATCGCCACATTCTCCAAAGGAAACCTGCAGACCGACGTGACGCAGGACACCGAAGAGGACAACGGAACCTTTATCTTCTTCGAACCGGACAATACGCTGTTCGTCAACTACTGCTTCAAGCCCGAATTTATCGAGACCATGTTGCGTAACTATACGTACCTCAACACGGGACTCGCCATCATTTACAACGGTCACCGCATCCTGTCGCGCAACGGTCTGGTAGACCTGCTGAACGACAACATGACGGCAACCGGCCTCTATCCCATCGTCCACCTGAAAGGAGAAGACATCGAAATCGCCTTCACTCACACCGGACAGTACGGAGAAGAATATTACTCCTTCGTCAACGGTCAGCACACCACACAGGGGGGTACCCATCAGAGTGCTTTCAAAGAACATATCGCCCGTACCATCAAAGAGTTCTTCAACAAGAACATGGACTATACCGACATCCGTAACGGACTGGTTGCCGCCATCGCCGTCAATGTGGAAGAGCCGATCTTCGAAAGCCAGACCAAAACGAAACTGGGATCTACCAACATGACTCCCGGCGGCGTGACAGTCAACAAATACGTAGGCGACTTCATCAAGTTGGAAGTAGACAACTTCCTGCACAAAAACGCGGACGTAGCGGAAGTAATGCAGCAAAAGATACAGGAATCGGAAAAGGAACGGAAAGCCATCGCAGGCGTCACGAAGCTGGCACGCGAACGTGCCAAGAAGGCCAACCTGCACAACCGCAAGTTGCGCGACTGCCGCATCCACCTCAACGACCCGAAAGGGAAAGGAATGGAAGAAGACTCCTGCATCTTCATCACCGAGGGAGACTCGGCGAGCGGTTCCATCACCAAAAGCCGTGACGTAAACACTCAGGCAGTATTCAGCCTTCGCGGTAAACCGCTGAACTCGTTCGGACTGACGAAAAAGGTAGTCTACGAAAACGAAGAGTTCAACCTGCTGCAAGCTGCGTTAAATATAGAAGACGGCATAGAAGGACTCCGTTACAACAAAGTGATCGTTGCCACCGATGCCGATGTGGACGGTATGCACATCCGCCTGCTGCTCATCACGTTCTTCCTGCAATTCTTCCCCGACCTCATCAAGAAAGGTCACGTATATATTCTGCAAACGCCGTTATTCCGCGTGCGCAACAAGAAGAAAACGGTGTACTGCTACAGCGAGGACGAACGGGTGAACGCCATCAACGAACTAAGCCCCAACCCGGAAATCACCCGATTCAAGGGACTCGGAGAAATATCACCGGACGAATTCAAGCACTTTATCGGCAAGGATATGCGCCTGGAACAAGTGACATTGCGTAAGACAGATGCCGTAAAAGAACTGCTGGAGTTCTACATGGGCAAGAATACAATGGAACGACAGAACTTTATTATAGACAATCTGGTTATAGAAGAAGACTTGGCATCATGAGAAAAGCAATATTTCCGGGTACATTCGACCCCTTCACCATCGGTCATTATTCGGTAGTGGAACGTGCACTCACCTTTATGGACGAGATAATCATCGGGATCGGTATCAACGAAAACAAGAATACCTATTTCCCCATCGAGAAAAGAGAAGAAATGATCCGGAATCTCTACAAGGACAATCCCCGCATCAAAGTGATGTCTTACGACTGTCTGACGATAGACTTTGCCCAACAGGTAGAAGCACAATTCATCGTTCGCGGCATCCGCACGGTCAAGGATTTCGAGTACGAAGAAACAATCGCGGACATCAACCGCAAACTGGCGGGCATCGAAACCATCCTGCTCTTCACAGAACCGGAACTGACCTGCGTCAGCTCAACGATTGTACGCGAGCTGCTGACTTACAACAAAGATATCAGCCAGTTTATCCCCGAAGGAATGGAGATAAATTGAAAGTCGGTAGTATCTCTATTGAGGCTGACTTTAAAGTCAGCCTCAGGGGAATGAAGATAGTTTGGATAACGCAAAGGTAACTTGCGAAACTTGAAATAATAATTAATGATGATGAAGAAGATTAAAGTATACGCCCTCCTGGTTTGTCTGTTGGCAACGTCTGCTGCACAGGCCCAAAGTTTCGGCTCTGCCGCCATGCGCAAACTCCAAATGGCGGAATTCGCGATTTCCAACTTCTACGTAGACAAAGTAGATGAAGACAAACTGGTAGAAGAAGCTATCATCAAGATGCTGGCACAGCTCGACCCGCACTCCACTTACTCGGATGCCGAAGAAGTGAAGAAGATGAACGAACCGCTTCAAGGCAACTTCGAAGGTATCGGCGTACAGTTCCAGATGATCGAGGACACCCTGCTCGTCGTACAACCCGTCAGCAACGGCCCCTCCGAGAAAGTGGGCATCCTTGCCGGCGACCGCATCATTGCCGTCAACGACTCCGCCATCGCAGGAGTAAAAATGAGCACGGAAGATATCATGAAGCGCCTGCGTGGCCCGAAAGGTTCGAAAGTCAACCTGACCATCGTCCGCCGTGGAGTACAAGACCCGCTCGTGTTCACCGTGAAAAGAGATAAGATACCTATCCTGAGTCTCGACGCTTCCTACATGATTCAGCCAAAGATCGGATACATCCGCGTCAACCGCTTTGGCGCAACCACCGCCGAAGAATTCAAGAAGGCAATGAAAGACCTGCAACAGCAAGGCATGAAAGACCTCATCCTCGACCTGCAAGGCAACGGCGGAGGATATCTGAACGCCGCCATCGACCTTGCCAACGAATTCCTCGGACAGAAGGAACTGATTGTTTACACCGAAGGCCGGACCGCACAGCGCAGCGAGTTCTTCGCCAAAGGAAACGGAGAGTTCCGTGACGGCCGCCTCATCGTATTGGTAGACGAATACACCGCTTCCGCCAGCGAAATCGTGAGCGGCGCAGTGCAGGACTGGGACAGAGGTATCATCGTAGGCCGCCGTTCTTTCGGCAAAGGACTGGTGCAACGTCCTATCGACCTGCCGGACGGCTCCATGATCCGACTGACCATTGCACGGTACTACACCCCTGCCGGTCGTTGCATCCAAAAGCCTTATGACAGTTCGACCGATTACAACAAAGACCTGATAGACCGCTTCAACCACGGAGAACTGATGAATGCCGACAGCATCCACTTCCCCGACTCGCTGAAAGTGCAGACCAAGAAACTGAAACGTACCGTCTACGGCGGAGGCGGCATCATGCCGGACTACTTCGTTCCGATTGATACGACTCTCTACACGGACTATCACCGGAAGCTGGTCGGCAAAGGAGTCATCATCAAATTCACGATGAAATTCATCGAAGACCACCGCAAGGAACTGGCCGATAAATATAAGAAGTTCGACAGCTTCAACGAAAAGTTTGTTATCGACGACGATATGCTCGCCACCCTCCGCGAAATGGGCGAGAAAGAAGGGGTGAAGTTTAACGAAGAGCAGTATCAGAAGGCACTTCCGCTGATCAAGACACAGTTGAAAGCACTGATAGCCCGCGACCTCTGGGATATGAACGAGTATTTCCGCGTCATGAATACGACGAACGAAAGTGTGCAGAAAGCATTGGAAATCCTCCGTTCGGGCGAGTATCAGAAGAAGTTGAAATAAACATCGAAAAATAAAACGGATCAACCGTACCCGATCAGACACCTTGGTTGTAGTATAAGTAAAATCATTAAAACAGAAGTATGATACGACAGTTTGGTTTTACTTGGACAGCAATCAGCTGGTTACTGATGGGATACGGTTTATTTTTTGCCCTCTCTCCTTTGCAGGCGCAGACCGCCATCAAGAAATTCTCACTAGAGCTAAAGAACGAAAGCCTGCCCGAAGCACTGAAGCAGTTGGAAAAGGCAGGAGGAAAAAACATCCTCTTCACCTACAACGGAACAGAAAGTTATCGGGTGACCGTCAGCATCCATGAAAAGACGGAACGCGAAGCCATCGACCTTGTACTGACCGGCAAACCCTTCCTTTGCATCGAACGGGAAGAGTATTTCGTCGTGCAGCGGAAGAAATCGGACAAAGCCATCGCCATAGCAGGCAAAGTATATGACGAAAAAGGAGCCCCCCTGCCCTTTGTCAACATTCTCGCCCTTGCCGCCGATTCCAGTTTCCTTGCCGGAAGCGTGACCGAAGAAGACGGCTCCTTCCATCTGCCCCCGGTAGCGGGAGAAGACTGTCTGCTGAAAGCGACCTACATAGGATACCGTCCGCAAATCATCCCCTGCCGGCAACAAAACACCATCCACCTGCAACCCGACACAGAGTTACTGAAAGAAGTAGTCGTCACCGCCTCCCGCCCGCTGATAGAACGGAAAGACGGAACGTTGAAGGCCAATATAGCCGGAACACCCCTTTCACTGATGGGATCGGCCAAAGAAATGATCTCCCACCTCCCTTTTGTCACCGGCTCGGACGGAGAATTTACCGTACTGGGCAGAGGCACTCCTGAAATCTATATCAACGGCCGCAAAGTCAGAGACAAGACCGAACTGGACCGTCTGCAAGCCAATGAAATACTATCGGCAGAAATCATCACTACACCGGGCGTACAATATGGCTCTTCGGTAGGCGCCGTCATCCGTCTGCGCACCATCCGCAAACGCGGACAGGGAATGAGCGGCAGTTTCTACACCGACTACTCGCAAGGACGCGAACCGATCGGCAACGAAGGCATATCCCTGAACTACCGTACCGGCGGACTGGATATTTTCGTAAAAGGAGACTTTGCGGAAATCAACAATCACACAACCAACATCTCCAGCCAGGACATTTATGCTTCGTCCGACTGGAACCAATCGACAGAAAACAAAAGCAAACAAACCTACCGCACCTTCAACGGCGAACTGGGATTCAACTACGAAATCGACGAAGACCAGTCATTCGGTATGCGCTATATGCCCGGCACGAACATAGGCAATGCACATACTACCAATGAAGGGACCACCCTCATCCTGCAAGACGGCAAAGAAGTAGACCACCTGCACGCTCTCCGCCAAACAGATGCCCACACCGGCTGGTGGCAGGCAGCCAACGGATACTACAACGGCACTTTCGGCAAATGGAACATCGACTTCAACGCCGACTACCTGTACGGCCGGGACCGCATCCGTCAATATGCCGAAAACAACGGAATCGAAGACGCCACTTCGAGCAACCGCGTACGCAACCACCTCTATGCCGCCAAACTCCTGCTCACCGCCCCACTCTGGAAAGGCAAACTCAGTTTCGGCACAGAAGAGACATTCACCAACCGCCACGACGTATTTCTCCAAAGCGGCTTCTCCGCCGATGCCGACGACCGCATCAAACAAACGATGCTCTCCGGCTTCATCGACTACAGCCTGCCATTGGGAAAGTTCAACATCCTTGCCGGACTGCGCTATGAATTTCAACAAACAGATTACTACGAGAAAGGGATTCACCAAGACGACCAAAGCCCCACCTATCGCGACTGGATACCGGTAGTCAGCATCAGATACACCTCCGGCAACTGGTTCTTCGCCCTTTCTCACCGGACGCTGAAATACAGTCCCAGTTATGACATGCTCACCAGCGCCGTCACCTATCAGAACAAGTACTCCTACCAGAGCGGAGACCCGTTTCTCGTTCCTCAGATACATCGTGCGACTTTCTTTGATGCCGGATGGAAATGGATCAACTTCAGCCTCAACTACGACCATTGCTGGAATATGTACACCAGCTACACCCGACCGTATGACGACATCAACCATCCCGGTGTATTGCTGTTCGGCAGGGCAAGCATTCCGCATTCCAACCGATACGGAGGCAGCATCGTCCTTTCGCCAAAGATCGGCATATGGCAGCCTCAGTTCACCACCGGTATTGACTGGTTCAACTCTCACGCAACCTCCATAGGCATCACCCAAAACTGGAATGAACCGCGATTCTATTTCATTTTTGATAACAACTTCAGTTTCCCTAAAGGTTGGTTCTTCAACATCAAAGGAGAACTGGCGCCCGGCGCCAAACAAAGTTACGCCATCTGGAAAACCGAAGGAAGAGTAGATGCCCAACTGACCAAATCGTTCCTGAAAGACCAGGCGCTGAAAGTATCGCTAACCGCGAAAGACATCTTTCACACCGCCCACAGATACTTCACCATCTATGGTGACCGTACCTTCAGTTCCAGTCGTGAATATACCGATCAGCAGCGCTTCGGTATCCGGCTGAGCTATCAGTTCAACGCCACAAAGAGCAAATATAAAGGAACCGGAGCCGGAGCAAGCGAAAAGTCACGTTTGTAATTCCCGGTTTCACAAAGATGACCAACAAGTCGGTTCCATCACAAGAGAGGCTGACTAAAAAGTCAATAGTATTCCCAATCTCCTCCTTCGGGAAGGAGGAGTACCCGTAGGGGGAGGTGGTAGGTGAACACATTAAAGTTACTACCGACTTTTTAATCAGCCCCCTACTTAGGTTACTACTGATTTTTTAGTCGAACTCAGGGAAAAGTACTATTTTTGCAGCTTCAGAATCCAGATAAAGAATGTTCCTGTTCCATAAAAACCAGACAAAACGAGAGGCCTTCGGGCAAATGTTTACGGAAATGTACCCGCGAATGGTCCGTTACGCCTCACAACTGATGGGCGACGGAGAGGAAGCACGGGACATCGTAAGCGAAGTGATGGAACAGGCCTGGAAACACTTCGACCAATTGGACGAGGCCGACCGCGGAGGCTGGATTTATACAGCAGTCCGCAACACCTGCCTCAACCGGATGAAGCATCTGCAAGTGGAACGGGACAATGCGAAAGCACTCTACGAAGCGACGCTGGCCGATGTAAAAAGTAACTATCGGGAACACGAAGCACTGTTGCAGAAAGCGGAAACGATAGCCCGAAGCCTGCCGGAACCGACTTGCACCATCCTGCGGCTATGCTATTACGAACATCTCACCTATCGGGAAGTCGCCCAACAACTCGGCATCAGTCCCGACACGGTAAAAAAACATATATCCAAAGCATTGCGTACACTACGCGAAGCCATGAAAGAATAAAGAAGGAGGACACGCTATGGAAGAAAAAGAAAAACGTACCAGCAAAGAAGAAGGTTCCGGCTACGGACTGACAGCAGACAACGACAGTTGCAGGCTGGCAGACAGCGATAGTTCTGAACCGACAGACAGCAACAGTTGCGAACCGGCAGACAGCAACAGTTGTGGACTGGCAACGGACAACCAAACCCCATTCTCTGAAAACGCAGAAATACGCCGTCTGCAAAATGCCTTTGGTGAAGCGTTGGGTGATCTGCCTCTGCCGGACGAAGTCCGGGAAGAATGGAGCACATTCCTGCAACGGCAGGCACAGCAGAAACGCAAACTTTATCTCCGCATCTGTCTATCCGGTGGTGTGGCAGCAGCCATTGCCCTGTTATTGTTACTTTGGTCCCCTTGGCACATCACAGACAAGGACGGCATCCTGCAGAACATCGAAATCTTCACCGCCCTCCATGCACCGGAACAAATTACCACTATCGAAGAGAACGGCAGAATCATCGTATCTACCCCGCCCGCCACAACCACCCGCCTCACATTGGAGGACGGAAGTCACGTCCTTTTAAGTGCAAACAGCCGTCTGGAATACCCCAAAGAGTTTTCCTCTCAGGGAAGCCGCACCGTAAACCTCACCGGAGAAGCACGCTTCGAAGTAACCAAAGACGCCCACCGCCCCTTCATCGTCTCTGCCGATAAAATGCAGACACAAGTGCTGGGCACCGTATTCGACGTAAATGCCTATCCCGGCAATGCCCCCGCCGTCACCCTGTATCAAGGACGAGTAAAGGTCGGCAAAGCAGCCTCTCCCATTGAGAAAGAAATAGTACCCGGACAATGTGCCACACTGACCACAAGCGGCGACATTCGTCTGGCGAAAGCCACACGGACAGAAAAAGAAGGATGGACCAAAGATGAGTTTTATTATGACAACACCGAAATGATAACCGTACTGCAAAATATAGGGACCTGGTATAATATCAGCGTCATCTGCCATTCTGCAGACCTTTTACACAAACGAGTCCATTTCCGTTTCAGCCGGAATGTTCCGATAAAGACTCTACTGAATGTACTGAATGATTTAGGCATCGCACACTTCCAGTATAAAGATAAACAAATAGTAGTAGAATAAACACAATCACTTCCTGGCGAAAAAACGAGCTTTCATCTGTCATCTTTCACCATTGGTCGTCAAACTCCTTATTCATCGGAGCTTCCGATGAGGCTGACTAAAAGTCGGTAGTATCTCTATTCTCCTCCTTCCTGAAGGAGGAGAATAGAGATAGCATACGCAATATGGCACCATAAAAAACAGAAATCCCTCTTCTCCGGATATTGTTCTTCCTGCTCAATCCGTTCTTCTTCTCCCTTGTACAAAAGCCCTTCACCAACTTCGAACGTATTTCTTCTGTCTCGCATAGCTCACACCTATTCTGCACATAGGTACGTGTCAATACCAAACGAATGATTTCCCGATTCGGACAGAAGCATTCATCTTTAGCCAAAGCAGCCAGCACCACATCCAGCAGGCAAAGGGTACATCGTAATTCTGTTTCCGATAATCGGTCGATACTCTCAATCTGTCCAAAGCTGGGCCAGTTGTCTTTCAAAAAGGCAAGTTTATTGGTGGAGCTTTGTAAATCAAGCTTCATCAGGCAGGGACGGGGACAAGTAGAATCATTCATCACTACTATTTTTTATTTGTTTGTGTATTTGCGTATCTCCAAAAAGAAGGCGCAGAAACTATTACTATACTATCTCATGAGAGGCTCTGGCAAGCCCGCACTAGAATAATAAGCAATAGCTCCACGCCCATTGAGATATATAACAAATATATATACAATGTGGACGTGGAGACTGACCGCCTATTACCTGCTAGTGCTAAATGTGCCAGATTTACGCATTATATGTATAGAATGAAAACAACATCCAATAAATTGATAACAAATATCCTGTAAATCAAAGTTTTATAATCTTATTTTTATTTTCGGTTGTTTTCAGTACTTTCAGTAGATTGGCTCTTGTTTGGTGCAATTTTGTTTCTCATTTGTTTCTCAAATTCGATACTTATTCGTATATTTGCAGTAGAAAAAATGAGAAAGGAATCCCTATGGCACGAGTTAAGAATCATACAAAAGTCAAAGAGCCAATTCGTCTTCGGATGAAGTCGCTGAGCAATGGCAGCAAGAGCCTGTATCTGGATATA
The DNA here is from genome assembly GCF_019052485.1 of Bacteroides sp. MSK.20.82. Lineage (NCBI taxonomy): Bacteria > Pseudomonadati > Bacteroidota > Bacteroidia > Bacteroidales > Bacteroidaceae > Bacteroides > Bacteroides sp. MSK.20.82. The sequence continues at coordinate 73,139 of NZ_JAHQUN010000003.1, read as the reverse complement.
TACCGCGACGGAAAGCGGACATATGAATACCTCAAGATGTATATTATCCCGGAAACGGATAGCAACTCCCGCAGGCAGAATCAGACGACAATGGACGCCGCCAATGCCATCAAGTCGAAGCGTATTATCGAACTGACCAGTAATGAGGCCGGGATTGTATTCCGTAAGGACAAGACTTTCCTGCTGGATTGGATGCAGGTTTATATGGAGGCTCAAGAGAGTGCCGGTAAGAAAGATGGCAGTCAAATCAAGATTGCCATGCGCATACTGAAAGACTATGCCGGAGAAATGGTCACACTGGATCAGATTGACGGGGACTTTTGTCGTGGCTACATCACTTATCTGCTGACGGAATATCATCCGAAAGGCAAGGACATATCGAACTACACGCTTCACAATTATTACCGTGCGTTGAACGGTGCGTTGAACTCTGCCGTCAGGAAGAAAAAGATGAAGGCCAACCCTTTCAACGAACTTGAGAAGTCGGAGAAAATCCGCAAGCCGGAGAGTATGCGGTCGTACATGACCATCGAAGAGGTACAGGCGTTGATTGACACTCCTATGCCCCACGAGGAATACGAGATTGTAAAATGCGCATATCTGTTCTCCTGCTTTTGCGGATTACGCATCAGCGATATAATCAAGCTGAAATGGAATGACGTGTTCGTTGACAGGGGACAGTACCGTTTGGCCGTGTCCATGAAAAAGACCAAAGAGCCTATTTACCTGCCCCTCTCTCCTGAAGCGTTGAAGTGGATGCCGGAACGTGGGGGCAAATCATCAGAAGATAATGTGTTCGACCTGCCGTCCGCCAATACAATCAGAATGCAGCTCAAACCTTGGGCGAAAGCAGCCGGAATCTCCAAGCGGTTCTCCTACCACACCAGTCGCCATACGTTTGCCACCATGATGCTGACGCTCGGAGCGGACTTATATACTGTCTCGAAGCTGCTCGGCCATGCCGATGTGAAAATGACACAGGTGTATGCCAAGATTATCAATAAGAAAAAGGACGAGGCTGTGAATCTTGTAAACGGTTTGTTTCACTAATTGAAGGCATTCTGTGGTCCATGTCTAATTTACAAACATATATTTACGGCATTTCTCCGGTTGTAAATGCAACCGAAGTTAATGCTTCCATCACATATTATAAACTCAAAAAGGTAAATCGACATGAAAAGACCTGAAGACGGCCTTCTCTCTTTTTGGAGGGAGCCAACACCTGCAGCACTTCGCTGCGGACAAGGATGTGGCGAATGAACTTTTCGCCCTGCTTACCGAAGCAAAAACAGTTTATCTCCACGATGTTGTGTTGGGTGGTAAACAGTACCACCGCTATGTGGACGATTTCGTAAACGGACACCGGTACATAGACTGTGACCATGCGGCCTGCCGGAACTGCCACGAAATGAACATCCACATTGTCAAGGGGCTGCTGACCGAGTGCGCCAGTTCCGTCCAGCCCTGCTTTGCCGCACCGGATTTCACGTTTAATGAGTGCATGAAGTTGAAACGGATGTATGACACCTCGGAATCGTTGTCTCCGCTTGGTCCGCCCCGTATCAACCGACCTGCGGCTCTCTCTCTTTCTTTTGGTTGTAATTTTACCCCGGAACAGATGAAAAGTATAGTGGCTTGCGCCAATACTTATCATCTGTTCTGTGTTTCTGTACGCATTGAAGACATGGAGGCTCTCTTCGCCTGCAAGAAGGGCTTTTCCATCCGCGTGAACAATATCCGCCGTGTGGTAATCCTGTTCGATGCGCTTCTTGAAAACTCGTTCATCCAATCTCGGTGGCAGAATGTTCTCGGCAAGGGCGCATTCCTGCAGTCCAAGGACGGGACACGCTCCGTTTCGGTGTCAACCCTGTCTTCCGCGCTGTCATCCATCAAGAACAACATGACATCGGTCGCATACAGCATCCGAAAGGTCATTGATCGGCTGAAAGAATGACAGAAAGTGACAAGAAGCGAAGTATGTGAAAGGTAAAAGCATGAGAGTTACAATGACACGTGCATAGTATCATTCCCCAAATCACGGCATCTTCGTTTACAGGACATACCTTTGACCTCCGTTAGCGCGCTGCATAACGGAGGTTTCATCTCCATTGTCAAAAATCAAACTGTGTTATTATGCCGAATAGAATGACATTCATGGAGCGGATGAGCGGACGGCTCGCCGCCATCGAATCGGTACTGAAGAAATTGGAACCGGTCGAAAGTCTCTTGGAGCGTATTACGCTGCTGGAAAATACCATCTTCACGACCAAGAGAGTTTTCACATTTCAGGAAGCCTGCATGTATATCGGGGTTTCTGAAAGTATGCTGTACAAGCTCACATCGAGCAAGGAGATACCGCACTACAAACCGCGCGGTAAAATGGTTTATTTCGCCAAGGAGGAATTGGACGAATGGCTGTTGCAGAATTATGAACCTACCATGAACGAGGCAGTGCGCAGGGTGACGGAAGCCGCCGCCACAGAACCGTTCCTTAACAAGAGACGCTATGGAAAACGAAAGAAGGATTGACCGCACAACCAGCATGGGGATGGATGAACACCGCCTGTCGGACATCCTCCATGCCTCGCAAATCAAGGCGACGGACATTTATGAGACCCCTCCGCAAATCATCTGGATAGATAACTCAACGATTGCCACGCTCGGCAATTTCAGTGCATCGACTGGCAAGGCGAAATCGAAAAAGACGTTCAACGTCTCTGCGCTTGTCGCCGCATCATTGGCGGGGAAACAAGTATTGAACTACCGTGCACATCTGCCCGAAGGCAAACAGCGTATTCTGTACGTCGATACGGAACAGAGCCGTTTCCATTGCCGCTCGGTATTGGAGCGTATATTGCGGCTGGCCGGGTTGCCCACGACGACCGATCCGGAGAATCTCGATTTTTTCTGCCTGCGTGAATATTCGCCGTCGGTGCGTATCGAGGTCATCGACTATGCGCTGCGCCAACAGAAAGGCTACGGACTGGTCATCATCGACGGCATTCGCGACCTGATGCTCGACATCAATAATGCCGGTGAATCGGTGGAAGTCATCAACCGGATGATGGAATGGTCTTCGAGATACGACCTGCACATCCACTGTGTGCTTCATTTGAACAAAGGGGACAACAACGTGCGCGGACATATCGGAACGGAGATGAGCAACAAGGCGGAGACCGTGCTGGTCATCAGCAAGAGTAACGAGAATCCCGGCATCAGCGAAGTCCATGCGCTCCATATCCGGGAAAAAGAGTTCAAGCCGTTTGCATTTACCATCAATGAAACAGGACTGCCCGTCATTGCGGAAGTACACTCGTTTGGCGAGCCCCCGAAGCCCAAGGCAAGAACGGGGTTTACGGAACTGAGCATCGAACAGCACCGCGAAGCTCTCTCTGCCGCATTCGGGGAAAAGCCCATCCGGGGATTCGACAACCTGCTGCAGAGCCTGATGGTCTCCTACGAGGCAATCGGGTTCAAACGCGGCCGGAGTGTCATGATAAAACTGATGCAATACCTGATAGACAACCTCAAGCTCATCATCAAACGGGACAAGTTGTTCTATTACGACATGACGCCTACCGAGGCCATGCTTTTTGATGAAGAATGAAGTCGTGCGCGGGCTTATATCATTTAGTTTACTTTAGTATTTATATATATAGGGGAAAAACTAAACTAAACCTTTTTTTGAAATCAAGTGAAAGAAAAATAGATGACCATAGCAGAAGCAAAACAAGTACGCATCGTGGATTTTCTGGCACAGCTCGGCCACCATGCACAGCATATAAAATCGGAACAATACTGGTACTTCTCACCGTTACGGAACGAGCGTACCCCGTCGTTCAAGGTGAATGACCGAATCAATGAATGGTACGATTTCGGCGAGGCGACCGGCGGCGACCTGGTGGAACTGGCAAAATACATTTGCCGGACGGACTGCGTGAGCGAGGCACTGGCGTATATCGAGAGGCTTGTGAATGGCGCATCACTACCGAGAACCCGTATGCCGACCGCTCCACCCCGACCGGTGGAGGCTGAAATGAAAGACGTGATCGTGATTCCACTCCGCCATCACGCCCTGTTCTCTTACCTCCAATCCCGGCTTATCGACGCGGACATCGGCCGTATGTATTGCAAGGAGGTGCATTATGAACTGCGAGGCCGTCATTATTTCGCTCTCGCATTCGGCAATACCTCCGGTGGTTACGAGGTGCGCAACGCCTATTACAAGGGATGCCTGAACAACAAGGACATCTCATTGATAAGACATCTGACAGAAGAGACACAGGAAAATGTCTGTGTTTTCGAGGGCTTCATGGATTTCCTTTCCTATATGACACTGAAACTGGCAGGCGACCGAACGGTCTGTCTTGCCATGCCATGCGACTACCTCGTGATGAACTCGGTAAACAACTTGAAAAAGACGCTGGCACGTTTACAGGAATATTCGGTCATCCACTGTTATCTCGACAATGACCTTGCCGGGCAGAGAACCACAGAGACCATTGCCGGGATGTATGATGGACGTGTCAGCGATGAATCCTGCCACTATGCGGAATACAAAGACCTGAACGATTACCTGCGCGGAAAGAAACGCTGATATTCAGTGTTCTCCTTTGCCACCTAAAGCTCTCCACCACGAGAGCTTTTTTTATGCCCCGATTTCTCCATTTCCCTCCATAGAGACTGCAATATAGTACGATTTAATAGTTCGATTTTTGGAAATTACATAAATCTCATTAACGAAATAGATGTTTAATGCTCAATTATTTTATGGTTTTATATTTCGTGCGTTTCTTTGCAAAATCATACTAATACAAATTTTAATATTCATACTAAATACATGAACTCATATTTCATTTTTGCCATCGTCCTGACGGTTGCCTACATCATTTACTACGCCGTCATCATAGCGCATGACATCTACGGGAAAAAGGGGACGGACAAACCGAACGAGGAAGTTTTCGACCTCGGCGCACCGGAAGAGGAAGAGAGTGTGGCTGTCACGGAAAGCGAGACCGGCTTCAGTATCGGTAGCGAGAACTACGAGACGGAAAGTACGGCTACCTCTTCCGAAACATCCCTTGAGGATGTCAAGGACAAACCGGGAACGGCGCAGGAGAAACTGGAACGGCTGAAGGCCGAGGCGGAGGAACAGATGGAAGAGACCACGCCTTACCTGTCGGACGCACGCACGTCGGAGGAGATGTACAAGGCTATGATTTCCAAGGGACGGTTAGACAACCGACCGGAAATAAAGTGGAACCCAATTCAAGACCGGTTGTGAGATGTCGAAAGCTAAAAAGATTCTATGTGCGCTGTGCCTCCCGTTCCCCTACACGACTTTTGCCAAAAGCGGCAGCGTGAACTATAGCTGGGGAGCGGATGCGTTGGCCACGATGCACGACTTCGTGGTGACGATGATGCTCTATGTCCAGTATATCTGTTGCGCTATCGCCGGAGTTTACGTCATCGTGTCCGTCTGTCAGATATACATCAAGATGAACACGGGCGAGGACGGCATCACCAAGTCGATAATGACGCTTGTAGGTGCGTGCCTGTTCCTGATCGGGGCATTCTATGTTTTCCCGGTTTTCTTCGGCTACCGCATATAACCTTACTTGTATCAGGTCGCAGACAAATAAAGTATTCACTAAAAAAGTAAACGTATGTTTCAGAAAACCAAACAACTGTGCCGCAAGGCATTCGGATTCGTCAACGGAATCCCTACCAAAGTAATGATGTTCTCCTTCATGCTGCTGTCCGGCATGGTGGCGAAAGCGCAGAACTCCGCAGGCGACTATTCCGCCGGTACGAGCGCATTATCCACTGTCGCGGAGGAGATTGCCAAGTATGTGCCTATTATGGTGAAATTGTGCTACGCCATTGCCGGCGTTGTGGCCATCGTGGGTGCAATCTCGGTATATATCGCCATGAACAACGAGGAGCAGGACGTCAAGAAGAAGATCATGATGGTCGTGGGAGCCTGTATCTTCCTCATTGCGGCGGCCAAGGCGTTGCCTCTGTTCTTCGGTATTGCCGCTTAAACATCAAGGATAAGTATGAAAGGCAAGGACGAACGCTATCCGGACTACCCGCTGTTCAAGGGACTGCAACGGCCTCTTGAGTTTTTGGGCATCCAAGGCCGGTATATATATTGGGCGGCGGTGACGACGTGCGGAGCCATTGTCGGCTTTGTCGCCGCCTACTGCCTGCTCGGTTTCATTGCCGGGCTTGTCGTGCTGGCAGCCGTCGTATCGGCCGGTATCGTGCTCATCCTCCTCAAACAGCGGAAAGGACTGCATAGCAAGAAGGTCGTTCCGGGTGTGTATGTGTATGCCCACTCGCGCAAGATCTGACGAAAGAAAAACCATCACGGCAATGTGCATGGCTTTATTGATTGTTGAACGCGGGCGGGTTTGTCTTGAAGCAAGGCGAACCTGCCCCTATTTAATTACACGTATATCGAAATGACCCTATACATCATTTTATGTTTTGTCGCTTTGTGCGCGGGTATGGCCTTGTCGGTCTATGCGTTCGGTACGGGCGGCAAGCGCAAGCGAATCTTTCAGGACATCTATTTCTCGGCGGAGGAAACGGACGGTGTGGGTGTGCTGTACACCAAGACCGGCGAATATTCCGCCGTACTTAAGATAGAGAATCCGGTACAGAAATATTCGGCGGACATTGACAGTTACTACGACTTCACACACTTGTTCACCGCCCTTGCGCAGACGTTGGGCGAAGGGTACGCCATCCACAAGCAGGACATCTTCGTCAGGAAACAGTTTGCGAGCGAACCGACTGACGGTCAGGAGTTCCTGTCTTCATCCTATTTTCGTTATTTCAAGGGACGTCCTTACACGGACAGCCTTTGCTACCTGACCATCACGCAAGAGGCGAAGAAAAGCCGTCTGTTCTCGTTCGATAGCAAAAAGTGGCGCGACTTCCTTGTGAAAATCCGTAAAGTACACGACCAGTTACGTGACGGCGGCGTACAGGCCAGATTCCTGAACAAAGCCGAAGCGAGCGAGTACGTCGATCGTTACTTCGCCATGAACTTCAAAGACCGCACCGTGTCGATGACGAACTTCAAGGCGGACGATGAAACCGTGTCGATGGGCGACAAACGCTGCAAGGTGTACAGCCTTGTGGACGTGGACTGTGCCGCACTGCCCTCACAGATACGTCCGTACACGAATATCGAGGTCAACAACACGGAAATGCCCGTCGATTTGGTGTCGGTGGTGGACAGCATCCCGAACGCCGAGACGGTGGTCTATAACCAAATCATCTTCCTGCCCAACCAGAAGCGTGAGCTGTCGCTGCTCGACAAAAAGAAGAACCGCCACGCGAGCATTCCCAATCCGAACAACCAGATGGCGGTCGAGGACATCAAGCGTGTGCAGGAAGTCATCGCCCGTGAGAGCAAGCAACTGGTATATACACACTTCAACATGGTGGTGGCCGTGTCTGCCGGTGCAGACCTGCAAAAGTGTACGAACCACTTGGAAAACGCTTTCGGGCGTATGGGTATCCATATCAGCAAGCGGGCATACAACCAACTGGAACTGTTCGTCGGTTCGTTTCCGGGCAACTGCTACACGCTCAATGAGGAATACGACCGTTTCCTGACCCTTTCCGATGCGGCGATGTGCCTGATGTACAAGGAGCGTGTGCTGCACAGCGAGGAAACGCCGCTGAAGATTTACTACACCGACCGTCAGGGCGTGCCGGTGGCTATCGACATCACGGGAAAAGAGGGAAAGAATAAACTGACTGATAATTCCAATTTTTTCTGTTTGGGGCCTTCGGGCAGCGGCAAGAGTTTTCATATGAACTCGGTCGTGCGCCAGCTCCATGAGCAGGGAACGGATGTGGTGATGGTCGATACGGGGAACTCATACGAGGGACTGTGCGAGTATCTGGGCGGCAAGTATATCTCCTATACCGAGGAACGGCCTATTACGATGAATCCGTTTCGCATCAACCGGGAGGAATACAATATCGAGAAGATAGACTTCCTCAAGAACCTTATCCTGATGATTTGGAAAGGGTCGGACAGCCAGATTCCCGAAATCGAGTTCCGCATTGTCGAGCAGATAATCATAGACTACTATGATGCCTATTTCAACGGATTTACAAGATACACCGACGAGCAACGGGAGGTACTGCTGAAAAACCTGTTTGCGGCGGCCAGCCGAAAGAACCCAAACAAACCACCCAGAGAGGTGGATGAGATGGTGCGCAAACAGATAGAGGTGCTTGAGGCACGGCGGGCGGCTCTCAAAGTGTCGGAACTGAACTTCAACTCATTCTTTGACTACTCATTCGACCGTCTGGAGCAGATCTGCACCGAAAATGACATCACGACAATCAGCTACTCGACCTATTCGACCATGCTGCAGCCGTTCTACAAGGGAGGCGCATATGAGAAGATTCTCAATGAGAATGTGGATTCGGCACTGTTTGACGAGACATTCATCGTCTTTGAAGTGGATGCAATCAAGGAAAACAAGAAACTGTTTCCCATTGTCACACTGATTATCATGGACGTGTTCCTGCAGAAAATGCGCATCAAGAAGACCCGTAAAGTCCTTGTCATCGAAGAGGCGTGGAAGGCCATTGCCAGCCCGCTCATGGCGGAATACATCAAGTTCATGTACAAGACCGCCCGTAAGTTTTGGGCTTCTGTCGGCGTGGTGACGCAGGAGATACAGGACATCATCGGCAGCGAAATCGTGAAGGAGGCCATCATCAACAACTCGGACGTGGTGATGCTGCTTGACCAGAGCAAGTTCAAGGAACGCTTTGACGAAATCCGAAAGATTCTTGGTCTGACCGAGGTGGATTGCAAGAAGATATTTACCATCAACCGCTTGGAGAACAAGGATGGGCGCAGCTTCTTCCGCGAAGTGTTTATCCGTCGGGGGACGACCAGCGGCGTGTACGGCGTGGAAGAGCCGCACGAGTGCTACATGACCTACACGACCGAACGGGCGGAAAAGGAGGCACTGAAGCTTTACAAGAAGGAACTTCGGTGCAGCCATCAGGAAGCTATCGAGGCATATTGCCGGGACTGGGATGCCAGCGGTATCGGGAAGGCCCTGCCTTTTGCACAAAAAGTAAACGAGACGGGGCGTGTGCTCAACCTCCGTCCCGTGCATGAATCCAAATAAACATTGCAGCCATGAAACGACTACTCCTTATCCTGACCATCGCCTCGGTCACACTCTGCCAGACGGTTCACGCCCAGTATTACAGCGTGAACTACGACACCCGTACCGTTGCGGCGATGGTGGCTGCCTTCGGTACGGAAGCGGTCGCCGAAGGGTACTACCGGGAGCAGGTCGATGACGTCCTCAAGCACTACACGGCAGCGGAGGTCGCTACCGCCGGGATATTCGCGGCCAAGTTCTTGGAGCATAAAGCCCTGAGCGACCTCGGCATCTGGAACAGCCGTACGGAAAACTACTACTACCGGCGCATCTACCGGATGGTGGCGGAGAAAATCATGCCCAAGATATGGGTGGTGGCGAAGCAGATGCTCCATTCGCCGCAAACGGCTATCTATTGGGGCAGTTACCTGATGAAAGTCTGCGATGATACCAAAAGTCTGTGTATGCAGTTCGAGAGCGTGGTGACCAACAGCACGCTGACCTTTTCGGACATCGCCTTTCTCGAAATCAATCCGGAAATTGCCCCCTTGCTGAAACTCTCCGAAACGGGAAACATCGACTGGCAGCGGATGATGGACAACTTCGCCCGCATACCGGGCAACTTCACCCACGAGAACCTGAAAAGCGACCTCGACAACCTTTATAACACGGGGGTCGGCCTTGCAACGGCAGGCATTGCCAATCTTGGTGACGCCCTGTTGCAAAGCAGCTCGTTCCATGACCTGCTGGGTGGAAAGGTTGAAGAAATCGGCAACCTGTATGAACACTACGGGAGTCTATTCGAGCAGGCGGAACATGACATCAGCGGCTTGCTGATTGACATGGTGGGTGGTCCGGACAACGTGGCCGGTCTGTTCAACTTCAGCAACTACAACCTCACGGCATGGATGACCGACTACCTGGACGAAGCGATGGGGAACTATTACACGCAGCGGTGGTACATTGCCCGGCGTGACCAAGGGAGCGTATCGCTGTGCGACTACTATCCTCCGACGGACGACAACAGCATCCTGAACGGGGGCGCATGGGTGCGGTTCAACACGAGCGACCCGAATTTCTATCCTGATGCCTCGCAACGGGAACAGGTACTTGCCAACTCGGAAGGATATGCCGGTTGGTCAAGAAACCGCGTGCAGCAGTTGAACAACCAGAACGACGGGTTCAGCTACAGCATCAACTATTGGATGAGTGCCTATATCATCAGCAAGAAAAACAAGCAGACCAAAAAGGCATACGCATACGAAATCCATGTGAGCAAAAACTGGAACAAAGAAGAGGTCGTCTATGAGGAAGTCTTCGATTCCTACTCGATGGACTTGAACACGTTTCGGGCGCAACTGAATGTCCGGCTTGCGGAGTTCAACGAGAACGAGGACGGCTACACCTATTATATATCTTCCGGTGCGCGGAACTATTACCAAGCAACGGACGCAGCCAAATTGAAGGGATGCGAGAGCGTGACCATCAGCGTGACCTGTTCCGACGGGGTTACGCTCGGACAAGGCTCGACACAGTACAAGTGCCGCAAGTGCGGCAGCTCGTTGAATGCCCACACCAAGGAGTGCGCCATGCAGACCTCGGTGACGGAAAACGACCTCGACCTTTCGGAACTGGACGCGCTATTGAACGAGGCGAACAGCCAAGCGGCCAATATTGAAGCGCAAATCGGGGCATTGGAAAACGAGAACGCTGTCCTGCTGAAGAAAATCAGTACGGCGAGCATTGAGGATGCGGCGAATTACCGGCAGCAGTACAACGCGAACAAGACACGGATAGACCGTCTGAAAGGAGAACTCGCGGAATGGAAGAAGAAACAGTCCGACTATGCCCAAGCAAAGTCGGATGCCGCAGACGACAACAGCGTGGCGACGGATGACTATTACCGCATCCCTGCCATCATGCAGGACTGCAAGGCGGCATACGGTCTTACTTGGCAGGACGGCGGAGCATGGAACGGCTACTCGTATGTACGCAAGGCGACCATGCCGAATATCAACGGTATCATCACATTCAGGGCTACGGTCTCCATTGCCCGCAAGCCGAAATATTTTCTCGGCATAAAAATACACCGTACCATTATCCAAATCAAGTGGGAACTCACTTCGGAATATACGGACACACACGTCGCTGACGTGCTGACCCTTGATCCGGGACTTTCGGATGCGGAAAAGGCTAAACTGGTAAACGACCGGATAGCCGAAATCGCCCGTGAACATCCGTCCTGTAAAATCACGACGGAATACGCCCGCAGCGCACCGACGGAAGAAACGCCATCAGGCGACGTGTACCATCTGCTGTGGTCAAGCGACCGCCTTGAGATAGCGCGAGAGGTGGACAGCAGAATCACCAAGATATATGCCGACTTGGTATCGCTGGAAAAGATGATGCACTACAAGCGGAGCATCCTTGACGTGATGAAGGATGTGCAGCCCGGACTGGACACGGACGAAGGCCGTAGGCTGACACTCGTGGAGGAATGCCATGACCGCTGGGTGGAGAATGCACGGACGCTTCGGAGCGGCAACAGCAGGAATAGCAGAAAGGAGGTACGGCCATGAAACGTACCATACAGATTGCCGTCGTGCTGTTCGCCCTGCTGCCCGGTATCGCCAAGGCGCAGTGGACTTTCGATATAGTCTCCGTCGAAGCCTACATCAACGACCACAAGAAGCAGCGCAGCCTGCTGTTGGCTCGTAGCACCTTGGAGTACAGCAACAAGCTGTTGCACGAGTACAGCTGTAAAGAAATTGGGGACTATAAAGAGTTGAATATTGACCTTGACAAATACACCCGTGCGTTCGATGCCATCGACGTCATGTACCAGTCGTTGCGCACGGTGTTGAACGTCAAGAATACCTATACATCGGTCAGCGACCGTATCGGCGACTATAAATCGTTGTTGGAGGATTTCAATGCGAAGATCTTGAAACGTGGACGCATCGAATCCGCAGATACCCTGATTATCTCCATCAATGCGAGGGGGCTGAGGGCGATTGCCCGTGAGGGGGAACAGCTCTACAAGTCCGTGAGCGACCTCGTGCTGTATGCCACCGGAGCGGCAGCCTGCTCGACCTCCGACCTGCTGATGGTGTTGGAGGCCATCAACCGCTCATTGGACAACATCGAGCGGCATCTGAACCGGGCCTATTTCGAGACATGGCGGTACATTCAAGTGCGCATCGGCTATTGGAAAGCAAAGGTATATCGCTCCCGCACCATGCGGGAGATTCTCGATGACGCCTTCGGGCGTTGGCGCGGAGCCGGAAGACTGGATTATTAACGACAAAAAGAGAAGAATATGAACAGAAAACTATTACTCATGGCAGTGGCGGTCACCGTAACGACAGCCGTACACGCACAGTATGTAACGTACAACCATGATTCGCCGAAGCAGAATCAGGTAACGGTCATGGAAACCGGTACGGGCGCACTCTCGCCCGACCTCTATTATTCCGTGCTGCACAACAAATACAAGAAGTCGGCGGCGGCCAAAAACAAGCTCTCGTTCCGCACACTTGCCGGTATCAATCTCTACAACCAGGTGGACGAAGCGGAAGCCATTGATTCGGCTTTGGTCAAGCGGGCGAAGGTCGAGGCGTTGAACGTTGCCGACCGGCAGGCGGACATCGCGTGGCTTGCCGAGGGCGATAAGGTCAGCAGACAGATGGACCGGTTCCGGCGCAACATCGACCGTATTCTCCTGTCCGGCGGTACTCCGGCCGACAAGGAACGGTGGACGGAATACTACCACGTCTATCAGTGCGCCATCAACGCCACGAAAGACGCCTATATGCCAAACGCCCAGCGAAAGAAGGAGTATCTGCGCATCTACGAGGATGTGGCACGGCAGAACGAGATTTTAGTGAGCTACCTCGCCAAGCGTCAGAACGCAACGGCAACAAGCACACTGCTGAACGCAACGGACAACCGTACCCTGCATAAGGGCGGCATTGTCCGCAATGCCATGAGCCGGTGGCAGGAATCACGCCTTGCGGTGCGTGGCTCGCAATCGGGCGGCAACGGAAACGGCGAAGATGACAACGAGAGTGTAAACAGAGGGAAATAAAAAGACAGGGCTATGGCAAACGGAGATATACTTTCGGATTTCGGCATCAACCTGTTGGAGGAGGAAATAGATGATGTCATCTTTCAGACCAACGAGTTTCTGACGGACGCGACTTTTACCGGTGCGCAGGGTCCTTTTTGGTGGATATTGCAGATGTGCATGGCACTCGCGGCACTGTTCTCCATCGTCATGGCGGCAGGTATCGCCTACAAGATGATGGTAAAGCACGAGCCGTTGGACGTTATGAAGCTGTTTAGGCCGCTTGCCGTGTCGATTATCATCTGCTGGTGGTATCCGCCTGCGGACACGGGTATGGCGGGGAGCCGGAACAACTGGTGTTTTCTGGACTTTCTGTCCTACATCCCGAATTGCATCGGGTCGTACACCCATGACCTGTACGAAGCTGAAGCTTCACAGATATCGGACAGGTTCGAGGAAGTTCAACAGCTCATCCATGTGCGTGACACGATGTACACGAACCTGCAGGCGCAGGCGGATGTCGCCCACACGGGCACATCCGATCCCAACCTGATAGAGGCGACAATGGAGCAGACCGGCGTGGACGAAGTGACGAGCATGGAAAAGGATGCGGCGAAGTTGTGGTTCACGTCTTTGACGGCAGGAGTCATCGTGGGGATAGACAAAATCATCATGTTGATTGCTCTCGTGGTGTTCCGAATCGGTTGGTGGGCAACGATTTACTGCCAACAAATCCTGTTGGGAATGCTGACGATTTTCGGACCGATACAGTGGGCGTTCAGCATCCTGCCGAAATGGGAAGGTGCTTGGGCGAAGTGGCTGACACGCTATCTGACGGTGCATTTCTACGGGGCGATGCTCTATTTCGTGGGCTTCTATGTGCTGCTGCTCTTTGACATTGTATTGTGCATCCAAATCGAGAACCTGACGGCGATAACCGCCAGCGAGCAGACGATGGCTGCCTACCTGCAAAACTCGTTCTTCTCGGCAGGCTACCTGATGGCGGCTTCGATTGTAGCCCTCAAGTGCCTGAACCTTGTTCCGGACTTGGCGGCATGGATGATACCGGAGGGCGACACGGCATTCTCTACCCGAAACTTCGGCGAGGGCGTGGCACAGCAGGCGAAGATGACGGCAACCGGAGGGTTGGGCGGCATCATGAGATAATCCGCAAAAGATAATATAAACCCAATAAAAATCATAACAACATGAAATTGCAAGAGAAAATCAAAAGTTGGTGCAAGGATGAGAAATTCATGTCCTTTGCACAGGAACGAGCGAGAAAAGAGGTTTGCGAGGTGACGGAAAACCACCGCATCGACCCGCAGTATGAAGAACTGGACGAAGCCTTCGAGTACGACGACCGGTACATCGCCCCCTTGGTGACGTACCTGACGTACAAGCTGCGTCTTGCCCTGCTGCAGCGGAACGCAGGTAAGCGCAAAAGAGGAATCTGGTGGGTGCTTGTCCACGTGGAGATGCAGGGCTATTACGTGGAGATATTCTCGGCGGAGTTCGAGAATCTTTTGACGGAACTTCGGGATGCGGTCATACCCATGCTGCACACGGAATATGTACAGATGTTGAACGGTAAAAGGGAATAACCGATGGTCATCAAGAATTTGGAAAACAAAATAAGACTGGTGGGCATCATCTGTACCGCTTTTCTCGTGGGATGTGTCATCATCAGCTTGTCAAGTATCTGGACAGCCCGGACGATGGTCTCGGATGCGCAGAAGAAGGTGTATGTGCTGGACGGCAACGTGCCTATCCTCGTGAACCGCACGACAATGGACGAAACGCTTGACATGGAAGCTAAAAGCCATGTGGAAATGTTCCACCATTATTTTTTCACGTTACCGCCAGATGACAAATACATCCGCTATACGATGGAAAAAGCGATGTATCTGGTGGATGAGACGGGGTTGGCACAATACAACACGCTCAAGGAAAAGGGTTTCTACTCCAACATTTTGGGTACGAGTTCGGTGTTCTCCATCTATTGTGACAGCGTGGCTTTCAACAAGGAGAAGATGGAGTTCACTTACTACGGACGGCAACGCATTGAGCGGCGGAGCAACATCCTCATGCGGGAACTGGTCACGGCGGGGCAACTTAAGCGTGTGCCCCGAACAGAAAACAACCCGCACGGATTGCTTATCGTGAACTGGCGAACCCTGCTGAACAAGGACATCGAACAGAAAACGAAGATCAACTACTAAACAACGGAGTTTATGAATATCAAGGGATTCAGGCGGATGCTCTTCGGTGAAAAGATGCCGGACAAGAACGATCCGAAATACAAAGACCGTTACGAGCGGGAGGTGTCCGCCGGACGAAAGTTCGCCCAAGCGACACGCATTGACAAGGCTGCCGCCAAGGTGCAGGGATTCGCCAACGCGCACCGGATACTTTTTCTGGTCATCGTCTTTGGTTTCGCTATCGGAGGGTTCACTTGGAACATCTATCGCATTACAATGGCATACCGCAACAGCCGGCCGACACGCACGGCGACGGAAATGCAGGATTCGGTGCTACGGGAAAGACACAAGAGGCTGCAAGGGGGTGAAATAAGGGAAAATCGGAACGAGAACAAGAAATATGAACCGCAATAAAGGAGTGCTTATGAATACACGATTTGAAAAATCAGTCCGCTCGTCGGACGAATGGTACACCCCGAAGGAGGTGTTGAAAGCGTTAGGCAGGTTCGACCTTGACCCTTGCGCCCCTATCCGTCCGTTGTGGCCGACCGCCGAAGTCATGTATGACCGGAACATGGACGGATTGTCCCTGAAATGGGAAGGGCGTGTATGGCTCAATCCTCCGTACTCGCGTCCCCTTATCGAACAGTTTGTCCGAAAGCTGGCGGAACACGGCAACGGCATCGCGCTGTTGTTCAACCGTTGCGATTCCAAAATGTTTCAGGACGTCATTTTCGAGAAAGCGACGGGCATGAAATTCCTGCGCCACCGCATCCGGTTTTACCGCCCGGACGGAACACGCGGCGATTCTCCCGGTTGCGGCAGCATCCTGATCGCATTCGGAGTGGAAAACGCAGAAGTGCTGAAAAACTGCAGCATTGAAGGCAAGTATGTACAACTCAATTAAAAGATGTATGATGAAGATATTTGATAAAATCAATTTCAGGGAGCCGAAGTATATGCTTCCGGCTGTCCTGTATATCCCGCTTCTGGTTGCATCGTACTTCATCTTCGACCTGTTTCATACCGAAACGGCGGAGATTCCGGACAAGACGCTGCAGACAACGGAGTTTTTGAACCCCGATTTGCCGGATGCCCGGCTTAAAGGCGGTGACGGCATAGGCAGCAAGTACGAGAACATGGCCAAATCATGGGGTAAGATACAGGATTACTCCGCAGTGGATAACATAGAACGAGATGAACCCGATGACAACAAGGAAGAATATGAATCGCAATACACGGTGGACGACATCGCCTTGCTCGATGAGCAACAGCAGGAAAAGGCTGCGGCAGCGCAAATTGCCGATGCCAAGACACGCGAGCAAGAAGCTCTCGCGGAACTGGAGAAAGCCCTTGCCGAAGCAAGGTTGAGAGGACGCAATGAGGTATTACCGGCGACCGATACGGACAGTACCGCATCGGCGCAACCCCCGACGGCAACCATAGAGGTCAAGGGAAAAATAGAGGAAGAGAGCCGTTCGGTAAAAGCCCCGTCAGAGAACGAACCGCCCAGCGAAGTGGTACGCAAGGTAAAGACGGCTTCGGATTACTTCAATACGCTTGCGGTCAATGCCCGTGAACCGAAACTGATAAAGGCCATTATCGACGAGGACATCAAGGCGGTGGACGGCTCGCGTGTGCGGTTGCGTCTGCTCGACGACGTGGAGATCAACGAGTGCGTGGTCAAACGAGGGTCGTATCTGTATGCCACCATGAGCGGCTTCTCGTCGGGGCGTGTGAAGGGGAACATCACCAGCATTCTCATCGAGGACGAACTGGTGAAGGTCAGCCTGTCCCTTTACGACACGGACGGCATGGAAGGGCTTTATGTACCGAACAGCCAGTTCCGGGAAACGAGCAAGGATGTGGCAAGCGGTGCGGTGTCGGGGAATCTGAACATGAATACCGGCAGTTACGGCAACAGTCTCTCGCAATGGGGAATGCAAGCCGCTACGAATGCCTACCAGAAAACGAGCAATGCCATCGGCAAAGCTATCAAAAAAAATAAGGTAAAGCTGAAATACGGCACTTTCGTCTATCTGGTGAACGGACGTGAGAAACAGTAAAAACGGAAGCCATGATAGAGATTGACAACATATATAATATGGACTGTATCGAGGGTATGAAGCTCATGGCGAACGGCAGTGTCGATGCCGTGATAGCGGATTTGCCTTACGGCGTGTTGAACCGTAGCAACAAGGCGGCACACTGGGACAGGCAGATACCGCTCGAAGCGTTGTGGAAACAGTACCGCAGGATCACCAAGCCGGGAAGCCCCGTTATCCTCTTTGCGCAGGGCATTTTCTCGGCGCAACTCATGCTCTCGCAACCCCGGATGTGGCGGTATAACCTCGTGTGGCGGAAAGACCGGGTAACGGGTCACCTGAATGCCAACCGGATGCCGCTACGCCAGCATGAGGACATCATCGTGTTCTACGACCGTCAGCCGGTATATCATCCTCAAATGACGCCGTGTCCACCGGAACGGAGGAATCATGGACGCCGCAAGACGGACGGTTTCACGAACCGCTGTTACGGTGAAATGAAACTGGCTCCGGTGCGTGTTGCCGAAGACAAGTACCCGACCTCTGTCATTTCCATACCCAAGGAACACAAGACAGGAGCATTCTATCATCCGACACAGAAGCCGGTAGCCTTGATAGAGTACCTGATACGTACCTATACCAACGAGGGCGATGTGGTGCTGGACAACTGCATCGGTTCGGGTACGACCGCCATTGCCGCCATCCGCACGGGGCGGCATTACATCGGATTCGAGATTGAACCGACGTATTGCGAAATTGTCGGACGACGGATTCGGGAGGAACTGGAACGTGGTCATGGATTAAAGAAAGCGAAATAAGGGAAATAAAGAAATAAACAATATCAACAGAAACGATATGAACAAGAAAATAATTGTAACTGCATTTCTTCTGGCGGCAGGACTTTTTGCCACACGGAACGCACAGGCTCAGCGTACATACGAAGAGATGGAACGGCTGACTGTCAATGAACAGGTAACGACCGTCATCACAGCCACGGAACCGGTCCGCTTCGTGGATATTTCCACAGACAAGGTGGCGGGCGACCAACCCATTGAGAACATCATCCGGTTGAAGCCCAAAGAGACGGGACACGAGGACGGTGAAGTGCTGGCCATCGTCACCATCGTAACGGAACGCTATCGCACGCAGTATGCACTCATCTACACCACGCGGATAAGCGAGGCGGTGGCAGACAAGGAAATTCAGCTACAGGAACGGGATGCCTACAACAATCCTACGGTCTCGATGTCCACAGCCGACATGGTGCGTTTTGCAAGACGGGTGTGGAACTCGCCCGCGAAAATCCGCAACGTGGCGACCAAGGCGCACCGAATGGTAATGCGCCTGAACAATATTTACTCGGTGGGCGACTATTTCTTCATCGACTTTTCCATCGAGAACAAAACGAACATCCGTTTCGACATCGACGAGATACGGGTGAAACTGTCGGACAAGAAACTTTCGAAGGCAACCAACGCGCAGACCATCGAGCTGACGCCTGCCCTGGTATTGGAACACGGCAAGACGTTCAAGCACGGCTACCGGAACGTGATTGTCGTGAAAAAGATGACCTTTCCGAACGACAAGCTGCTGACCATCGAAATGACGGAACAACAAATCAGCGGGCGCAATATCAGCCTGAACATTGACTACGAGGATGTGCTGTCGGCCGATTCATTTAACACCGCTTTATTGGAGGAGGAATGACGATGAAAAAGACGATAATACTGATGCTTGCCTGCATGTGCGTCTTCATGAATGCAAGTGCGCAGCGTAACAGCGGCCGCCTCTCGCTTGGAGTGGGATTGCTGTATGAGAACGGCATGGACGTAACGCTTGCTTACGAACATGAAATGAACTACCGCCATGCGTGGGAGTTTTTCGCCAACGGCTATCTGAAATGGACGGAATGTAAATCTTGCGGTCATATTTGTCCGGAATCCTTCTGGCGCAACTATCGCACTTACGGTTTCGGTGTGGCGTACAAACCTTGTGTGGTGCGTGGACGCAACCATTACGGCAACTTGCGTATCGGAGCTTCGGCAGGGAGCGACACGAACAAGTTTCTTGCCGGAATCCATGTGGGTTACGAGCACAATTATGTGCTGCGGTCGGGATGCACACTGTTCTGGCAGGTAAAGAGTGACATGATGATAAAAGGGGCGGATTTGCTGCGGACAGGTATCGTGCTGGGGGTGAAACTGCCGATAAAATAAAGGAAAAACAAAAAACGAAAATAACATGATACGAAAGATTCAATGGTTTGCAATGGCAGTGACGGCGGTATTGTGCGCTGCCTGTGACGCCCATATCGACGTACCTGATACGGCGGTACGTCCGGGACATATTCTCTGCGAGGACGGTACGGCTTTATCCTACGTACAGTATGAACAGTCGGGAAAACGGGCAATAGCGGTTGTCTTCGATACCGAACACCGTGAAGGTACGGAAGGGAACGGCTATGCGGTTTACCTGTGGGACATTGCTCCGGCAGCTTTTGCCGACAGCCTCGGTGTCGCACAAGGGACGTCGGCCGACATCGAGGCTTTGGACGGGAACATGAACACCTTTGCGCTGTACGACACACGGGAGACGGCTTCGCCTATGGCGGAAGCGGTCTTTGACCTGTGGCGGTACGGACAGAGTGCCTATATCCCGTCGGTGGCACAGATGCGGCTGCTGTATGCCGTCCGGGAAACCGTCAATCCTGTCATCGAACGGTGTGGCGGCCATCCGCTGCCGTTGGATGAAAACGACTGCTGGTACTGGACATCGACGGAGGTAACCGGACAGGAAACGGCGAAAGCGTGGCTTTACTCGACAGGAAGCGGTGCGATGCAGGAGACCCCGAAGACACAGGCGCACAAGGTGCGGCCGATTATCACACTGAACAGGTAGGAACGAAAAGAGGGAAAGGACAAAGACAATGGAAGAAAGCAAGGAACTACAAGGATTTTACAAAATATTCCGTGCGGTCATCTATATCTCCGTGCTGATGGAGTTCTTCGAGTATGCCATAGACCTTGCCATGCTCGACCACTGGGGCGGCATATTGATTGATATACACGGGCGCATCAAGCGATGGATGATCTATAACGACGGCAACCTCGTGTATAGTAAGATAGCGACCTTCCTACTCATCTGCATCACTTGTATCGGCACACGCAACAAAAAACACTTGGAGTTTGACGCACGCAGGCAAGTGTTATATCCACTTATCTGCGGATTGTTCTTGATTGTGTTCTCCGTGTGGCTGTACCATCATACGATGGAAACGAGGCTCTACACCCTGCCGCTGAACATCATCTTCTATATGGCGGCTACGCTGGTCGGTGTGATATTGGTGCATATCGCATTGGATAACATCTCGAAGTTCATCAAGGAGGGACTGGGTAAAGACCGGTTTAACTTCGAGAATGAAAGTTTCGAGCAGAGCGAAGAGAAGGATGAGAACCAGTATAGCGTGAATATACCGATGCGGTACTATTACAAAGGTAAATTTCGCAAGGGATGGGTGTCGATAAGCAACTGTTTCAGAGGAACATGGGTGGTTGGAACTCCAGGTAGCGGTAAGACGTTCAGTATCATAGAACCGTTCATCCGCCAACATAGTGCCAAGGGCTTCGCGATGGTGGTCTATGACTACAAATTTCCGACACTTGCCACTAAACTTTACTATCATTACAAGAAAAACCAGAAGCTCGGCAAAGTGCCAAAAGGATGCAAGTTCAACATCATCAACTTCGTGGATGTGGAGTACAGCAAACGGGTGAACCCCATTCAGGCAAAGTACATCAATAATCTTGCGGCGGCGAGCGAAACGGCGGAAACCCTGTTGGAATCCCTGCAGAAAGGCAAGAAAGAGGGAGGCGGAGGCAGTGACCAGTTCTTTCAGACTTCTGCCGTGAACTTTCTTGCCGCCTGTATCTACTTTTTCGTGAACTACGAGCGGGAACCCTACGATGCAAACGGAAAGAAACTGTATGCGGAGAAACGGCAAGATCCGCAGACGAAGTTCTGGAAGCCGACGGGTGTCGTTCGTGACCGTGAGGGTGGCAGCATCGTGGAACCTGCCTATTGGCTTGGAAAATACTCGGATATGCCGCATATCCTTTCATTTCTCAATGAGAGCTACCAGACTATTTTTGAGGTACTTGAGACGGACAACGAGGTCGCGCCGTTGCTCGGCCCGTTCCAAACGGCCTTCAAAAACAAGGCGATGGAACAGTTGGAAGGTATGATAGGTACGCTGCGTGTCTATACCAGCCGTTTGGCTACAAAGGAATCTTACTGGATATTCCACAAGGATGGGGACGATTTCGACCTGAAAGTTAGTGACCCCAAGTCACCCAGTTATCTGCTGATAGCCAACGATCCGGAAATGGAAAGTATCATCGGAGCGTTGAACGCTCTGATATTGAACCGTCTCGTTACCCGTGTGAACACCGGGCAGGGGAAAAATATTCCGGTCAGCATCATCGTGGATGAGCTACCGACACTGTATTTCCACAAGATAGACCGACTGATAGGTACGGCGAGAAGCAACAAGGTAAGCGTAACGCTGGGTTTTCAGGAGTTGCCGCAGTTGGAGGCTGACTACGGAAAAGTGGGAATGCAAAAAATCATCACGACAGTGGGCAACGTGGTAAGCGGTTCAGCTCGCGCAAAAGAGACACTGGAATGGTTGTCGAATGACATTTTCGGCAAGGTGGTACAGGTCAAAAAGGGCGTGACGATCGACCGGGACAAAACGAGTATCAATCTCAATGAGAACATGGACAGTCTTGTACCCGCCTCGAAAATTTCGGATATGGCGACGGGATGGATTTGCGGACAGACGGCACGTGATTTCGTGAAGACGAAAACCGGTACGGGAGGCTCGATGAACATTCAGGAGTCGGAAGAGTTCAAGACTACAAAGTTCTTCTGCAAGACGGATTTCGATATGAGGGAGATAAAAGCGGAGGAAGCGGCCTATGTACCGCTACCGAAGTTCTACACTTTCAAGTCGAGGGAGGAACGGGAACGCATCTTGTATAAAAATTTCATACAAGTCGGACAGGATGTAAAAGACATGATAGCGGATGTACTGAACAAGCGTGGGGCGAAATAAATCAAAATCCCTGCAATAATTTACGTGGTTATTGCAGGGATTTTTGTATTCCATTCAGCTACCCGAAATCTTGCGGACATAAATGAATCATCTGACAGTTTCCGATTTGGAATCGTTTTCCGACAGCAGATTTTGTAATTTGTCGATGTCCGGTAGAGTCTTGCGCAAATTTTCCGGCATTTCTTGGGCTGTGCGGTATGTCGCCACGCCCATAGGCTTATCATAGTCGCGCACCATGATTTCGACAAATTGGCGGTTGGCATCCTGACATAGGACAATACCGATTGAAGGGTTCTCGTGCGGTTTCTTGTCGGTCATATCATATACAGTCAGATAACCGCTAAGCTGTCCGAGATAATTCGGGCGGAACTTGCCCCGTTTCAATTCCACGATTACGCTGGCATTCAGTTCTCTGTTGAAGAATACAAGGTCAGCAAACATTTCCTCTCCGGCAACTATCAGGCGATGCTGACTGTCGATAAAAGTGAAGTCGTTTCCAAAACGGAGAATGAACTGCTTGATATTGGTTACGATTTGGTTTTCGATGACCTTTTCGTTCCAGTCCTGTTCGCGTTCTCCCACATTCTCCAGATTAACCATTTCGAGCATATACTCATCCTTGAACGCCAATGTCGCTTTTACGGCATAAATGGCTTCGGGCAGCACTTGAAGGAAGTTGCTCGGCAAAGATCCGCGATTTGAATAGATGTCTTCTTTCAAGTAATTTTTGAGAGAGGATAGCGACCACGCATTTTGAGCGGCACAATGGATATAGAACAATCGTTCTGCGATGTCTTTTGAACGAGTCAGGATTTCAATATGATGTGAAAAGCTAATCTTGACAAAATCGTCCCAGGTAAATTCGGTATTGACCGGTTGCCCGATAAGTTGCAGCAGTAGATGCTCGTCAATATCCAATTCGCCCAACGCTGTTGGATGAATTAAAGCCGTACCCTTTTCCGACGAATGGTTTTCCAATTCGCCCAACACTGTTGGACGAATTAAAAACGTCCTCCATTCCTCATAGAATGAGCGCATCCGTTTCAACCCCGATTCAGAAAAGCCGTGCAGACCGGGCAACTCCCGTTGAAGGAGCTTTGATATGGTAGGCAATGCTTTAGTACCCCAACAGCCGATGCGGGAATTTTCAGACACGAATTTCCCCACTCCAAAATACAACGAGAGAGTTTCTTTGTTGACCGCAGCCGCACTTCTATACCGGCAGCGTTCGATGGCATGTTTGATTATCTCTACTGCCTCTGCATATTGTGTATAATCCGATGGGATAACTTGTTGTTCCATATACATACGTTTTTGTGCCGCAAAGGTACGAAAAATACGGGATATACAGGGCAGAATGCCAACATATTATAGTGCCGTGTGGGTCTTATTCGGTATTTTTAGCGTTCCGGTTTCCTGCACTCGCTTTGCTGCCAATCTACTCACTTAGATGTTCATGTGTCTGGGGCGTGCCGAGAAAGCCGGTAGCGGTGTGGATAAGATTGTGAGCGGTTGGCAGTCTTTGGGTTGGCCGCTTCCTACTGTAGCCGAGGAAACACGTCCGGACTATGTTGTGCTGACCTTGCAGTTAGGGATGAAAACCCGACAAGAAAACCTCGCAAGCAGGATTTGAGAAAAGAGCAAATCTTGGAGTTCTGTGTTGAGCCGCAATCCCTATCTGATATTTTGCAACATTTAGGATTGAAAGATAGGGAAAATCTTATGGAGGTCTATATCAATCCGATGATTGGTGCAGGGGTATTGGAAATGACGGAGCCGGACAATCCCACAAGCCGTAACCAGATGTATGTAACGGTAAAAGTGGAACAAGAATTTCAAAAGTAAGTTTATAATAGGATATTGCGGCTTGGACGCATCCAACCTCATACAAATAACACTGCCCGCGTGAAAATGGGGGCAGTGTTATTTATATGGTAGTTCGCTTATTTAAGCTCGTGTACCGCTTAAAAGTTCGGCAAGTTGCCGGTCGCAGAATTTATCGTATTCCTCCTTGTCTGTACCGCTTTCGATAGCCCGGTCGATAACATCGCCCAGTTCGTCGAAGCAGACTTCTTCATTGACACACTTTGCATTGCTATCATCTTCTTTCAGTAGATAGACCTCGTAGTAATCAGAGCCGTTGAGAGCGATAACGACATATCCGGCGTGTAACCGTCCGTTTACTTTCAGCCGCAGTGCCGGTAATTCTTGGAATACCGTAGCGACAAATTCGCTGACTCCCCACGACATAAAGACGGGTATGGGGGTAAATGACAGTAATTGTTCTTTGATGGTCTGTGCGATGTGCATTACATACTCTTTATCCATAACTTTGATTTTTAATATGATTATTGATTTATGTTAGTTGAACCATTCGGGGTTATCCTCTTTTAATTCCGTGATGAGTTCATCGTCCGGTAATTTGAGGGTCTTCGCATCGGCGAAAAAGAAAACCTCGTCATATATTTGTTCGGCTTCCTTACTTGCAAAACCTTCGCTCTCGTCCTCGAAACTGCCCGGATGAAGTGCATCGAGCAGAGCGGTAGAGCCGATAAGTAGTTCTTCACCTTCGTTGGATTTCACGATACGGCAGATGTAGATATTGCCGTCAAATTGTAGTTCTTTCGTTTTCATACGCCTGTTATCTTAATGGGATATGTCTCCCGTTTGCCTTGAGGTATTCCATGATACACTTCGCTTCTTCGTGCGATGCACGGTTGCGGTCATCGTAATTGCGTGTCTCGTCTGCCATGACCACGATACACTCCTTTACCAACCTGTAAAGGCTTTGCTGCAGCGTGGGGTGCATTTCGGGGATAGCGGCTGCAAACCGTTTGGGATTGAAGCCGTAATCGTTCACTGCTCTTTCCCAGTCTTTGGCGAGCTGGTACTCCTTGCTTTCCTTGATGTTGTCCATAATCTTGAATTTTAATGATTTGTTTTTTATTCCCTCCGTTCGATTCCTTTCTGTCGGAACCGCTTTGGGATTTTATAGATGCGGTAAACGGTTGTCGGTACAGCTTCATACGGGAGGCTTTTCCTGCCAATTACTCTTTCTGAGGGAAGGAAGAATTTGCAGGAAATACATTTCAAGCCGCCGGATCAAGCGCGACGGCCGACCTTTGCATCTGATAAAACCAAACCGGGGCTGACAGGGAATGAAGCTGGGGAAACGCTATAAAAGGGAAGTTGAAAATGGTAAAAAAGAGAGGAAACGAAAGCTATGAATGGAGGAAGGGTGGGTGGTGACGGGTTCGTCAGAAAGTTAAAAGAGGTACTTGGGTCCTTTGTCCGGAGCATACAAAAATGAATAGAGGGCGGATTTCCCCCCCCCCTATTCGTTATGACAACAACATTTGTCAGGCAGCTATTTCTTCCGTTTGCGGTTCGGTCTGTGCTTCCGCTTCGGGTTGCGGTTCATCGGGTTGTTCCGCTTCCTGCGTGGCTTGTTCCTGCAAAGCGGCTTTTTTTTCCTTAATGCGTTGGTGCCGCTTTTCGTACACTTCATTATATCCGTCTTGGATATTGGCAAGTTCTTCGGGCATATGCTTTTGGGCGAAGCCAAGCAACAGGGAGGCTGTGGCGTTGTTACCGAATGCGTCCTTGAAATTGGCAATCAGATAATCCCTGCGGATAACGGCTTTCTGCTTGGCGGTAAGGTTCTCGATGATGCGCATTTTGTCCTCGCTCGTAAGGTAGTAATAAGAACCTTTATCTTCAATTCCCACCTCATTGAAATGCTCTTTGCGGAGTGAGGAGAGCAGGAAGAAATACACCATTTTCTCCTCGTCCTGTCCAAATTTGCGCTCTGACATATCGACCTCTAAAATCCGCTTTTTGGTGTCTTCAACGGTCTTTTCGAGGGCAATCTCCTTGTTGCGTTTGTCCTGCTTTTCCAACTTCTCGATAGGTGAAAGCGGCATTTCGGTTGCTGTACCGTTTACGGTGGTAGCGGTATTTGCAACATAGCACAGTGTAATGTCGTTGCTCTCAATACGGAGATAGAGGGAGATTTCTCCTGCTTCGCTTCGGGTGCGGATTGCTTCGCATTTTTCGGTGTAACCGTTCAATTCCTGCCCGTAATCCTTTTCTGCATCCTCGTATTCCTCGGTGGTATCATAATCCTCTTTTTGAGGTGCTTGGGGGCTTTCGGGGTATTTCGTTGCATAGGTTTTAAGGCTTTCCACTTCGTAGCCCATAGCGGTAAGTCGGTCGATGACAGCTTCATTGTAATTGTAGCTTTCGTGGCAGAGGGGAACGGCAGGGTGCTGTTCCATGAGCCGCATAGCCTTTTCGGTAAGGTGCGATGTGTTCATTTCCACCAAGCAAGCGCGGTTGGCGCAATTTCCGCAACCACCCTCACAGAACAACATCATATTATTGGTATTGTGAGGGCATGAAAGACAAAGGGTTTTGTCGAATGAATAGCGATTGAGGTCTGCGGTGTATTGCCGTTCGATGCTTTGTGCCACCTCGGAAGCTTTCATGCCTCGCCAACTATTGTACTGCACCCCCTCTTTCAGATGTTGGTCGTACACCTCACGCTGTATCTCTTCCCCATAACGGCAGATTTCACTTGCCACGCTGATTGTGATTTCGTCCTGCTCCAACAGCAAAGCGATTTCGGGTATCAAGGAAACGAATTTAAGTCGTGTACGGATATATGCCTCCGTCTTGCCGAACTGCACGGTCAAGGACTGTACATCGTGGCGACCGCTGTCTATGAGCTTTTGGTAGGCGTTGGCTTCCTCAATCGGGGTCACATCCTTACGCTGCAGGTTCTCGGTAATCGCCATTTCCTCGGCTGTCTCGTCTGAAATTTCCATGACGATAGCCGGAATTTCCGCCAATTCAGCCATGAGGGAAGCACGGTATCTGCGTTCTCCGAATACAATCTCGAAACGGTTGTCCGCAATAGGGCGCACACCGATAGGCTGAAGCACTCCCTGCTGACGGATGCTCTCGGCAAGTTCCGCAAGGCTTGTCTCGTCAAAGTTCTTACGTGGGTTGTAGTTACTCGGCTGAATGTCTGCCAATGCTACCGATGTGATGTTCTTCTCTACTGCTTGAACTGCTGTTGTTGCCATAATCATAAAATTTAATTGGTTGATATTTGATTTTTTTATTTTCCCTTTTTTCGGTTCTTTTCTCTGCCTGAACCGCTTGGGATTTACAGATGCTTCAAGGGACTGACGAACAAGCTATTTTCAACGCTTTTTCCGGAAAATTACTCTTTCGCAGGAAGGAAGAATTTTACGAGAAATGCACTTCAAAGCGGTGAAATCAAGCGCGGCAGTCCAAATTTGCGTCTGGAAAACCAACCGGCGATGGCAGGAACGAGGCCGGACAAGCGGCAAGTGGAATAAATAAAAAAGTAATACAACCATGCGGTTATAAGAGGTAATAGAACAGGAGAACACCCAGGAGGGTATAAACAGGAAAAACGCTACCTTGTGGACGTGCCCATAAGATAGCGGTATGCTATAAAAGGTATATCGGATGGGGACTACAACCGCCGTACCGGTTATTTCTCGTGCTTTTCCAAATACTCTTTCATCGCCTCGTTCACGATGTCCCGTAGAGACATATTCTTTTCGATGGCGAGGTACTTCATCCGGGTATGAATACTTTTGTTTATGACAAAGTTGCAATGTACAGCAGGCTCTTTTTCCGTTTTGACCGGTGCAGGTTCTTTCTTTTGCGTGGACTTCCCGGT
This sequence comes from Bacteroides sp. MSK.20.82, assembly GCF_019052485.1. NCBI lineage: Bacteria > Pseudomonadati > Bacteroidota > Bacteroidia > Bacteroidales > Bacteroidaceae > Bacteroides > Bacteroides sp. MSK.20.82. The sequence continues at coordinate 44,843 of NZ_JAHQUN010000003.1, read as the reverse complement.
GGATGACAGCAAGCCGTCCAGTCCGCTTCTCATGCCGTTTTTCAATGAATCACTTTTGCCCATATCGTTTTTATTTTAATTTCAACACTTCTTTTGCTAACTCCATGTAGTCCTTTGCCCCGTTGCTGTTCTTGTTATACTCAAAGATATTCATGCCTTTTATCGGAGCTTCGGCCAATGATACATTGTCCCGGATGACGGTCTTGAATACCTTGTCGCAGAACGATTCGCTGATTAGTTCCGCCACACTTTTGTTGAGCGTCTTGCGCTTGTCAAACTGGGTGATGACAATGCCGCCGATATTTAGGTTTGGGTTCAAACGTTCCTTGACAATCCCGACCACATTTGTAATCTTTGCCATTCCGCGCATGGCGAGGAACTGCGCCTGTACCGGGATAATCAGGAAATCCGCCGATGTGAGGGCGTTCAGTGTCAGCAAACCCAGCGAGGGCGGACAGTCAATCAGGATATAGTCGAATTTACGGGTTTCAAGCAATTTTGCAATCAGCCCTTTTAGTATTAATTCCCGCCCCGGCTCGTTGATAAGCTCGGATTCTGTCGCCGACAAATCGAGGCAGGACGGTACAACGGAAAGACCGTTTTCCAACTCGAATACCGGTAAGGTATATTCGCCTTTCATCGCTCCGTACACCGTCCGTTCCTCTTCGATGGAGAGACCGCAGGATTCCGTGAGGTTTGCCTGACCGTCCATGTCGATGAGCAGTACACGCTTTTTCTTCTGCTGCAATGCGGCAGCAAGATTGATGGTGGTAGTTGTCTTTCCGACACCGCCCTTGTGGTTCAAAACTGCGATTATTTTTGTCATAATTTCGTGTCTTTATATCTGATACAAAGATAATACTATTTTTAGTATTTACTATTATTAGTGTATACTATTTTACTACTTTTGTATATTTTAGTATTATAGCATCTACTACTATACTAAAATACTGATTGACTAAATGTAGTGCATTCTATCATTTCTGATGGGATATTTCCTAATATCCTACTTTACTAACCTTAGTATATACTACATTTAGTATTTGTTGTATAACAGCAAAATAAGCTCATTTTGGAATTAGTCTTATAAATCATCATCATGCGCATTAGATAAATTCTGTCTCAAGTGCTTCCAACAAGTCGTGTATTTGTTTTTCCGCTTCCTCCATATCCGATACAATGTCCTTGATGTGGTAAGGTGCGCCATTTTTACCGTGCCCATCATTTCCAATCCATAGATAGGCTTCGTAATCCGGGTCAAAACCCTCGAAATATTGTTCCATGTCAGCAATGAGGGTATCAATGTCCTCACATTTCATTTCGGCACTGAAATTAAAATCCTGCCCATAGTTGGTATAGCGTTGGAAGTCGAACTGAATATTTGATTTATTTTTGTCATCCACACTTATACTCCAGCCTTTGCTTTGGGATATTTCCGTTACTTTTTGTATCTTTTCTTGAGCGGTCATAGTTTTGAGTTTATAGTGGGGAGACTTCACACCGTCCTACCGATTGCTTTAATCCGTTATTTGAAAGTAATACTCCTGCAGCTCGTCTGGCCATTCGGCGGTCATAGAGCGTGGCTTTCTGGTTGTCCCGCTCGTGCCATTGCCAAATTTTGTGATTAAGTACAAGGCACAGCTCTGTCCAATGCTTGTAGTTATCTTTCCATTCTGCCTTAACCTTTCTGTATGTGTCAGCTATGGCTTCATTCCCGAACTTGTCTGCCATAGAGAAGTCCTGCCAAAAGGTTGTCATCGGGTCATAGCCAGTAATTTCCGCTATATTCCACTTGGGAATTACTATTTTTAATATTTCCATACTTATTATTGTTTTTGTAATACTCATGAATCAAGATTACTATTTCCCTTTGTTCGGTCTGTTTGCGACCGCCGGGAAGATTTTTCTGCTTTCAGAAGGTGGCGGGGAACAATCGGACAAGGCTGATCCGGAAAAATACGCTCGACAGCGGAGAGGAAGATTTTTACGTGTCATTTGCGGCAGTATGCCGGCATTGGCAGGATTGGAGCCGCCGGTTACCTTTGCGGAAAATTCTGTTCCGTAGGTCGCACGGCAGCGGACTTGGGTTTAATGGGAATCCGTTAGAAAAGGAAAGATTTATGAATAAAAGAGTGAGGCGGCCAGCCGGGACGGACTTTCCGATGGACTGTCTTGGGACTACAGAGGGCAGGATTTATCCCGCCCCCTGTAATGCCAAGTCTGTCCGTGTCCGTCCTTTTGCAAAAAGGGGCTTCACGCACTTTATGTAACGTGTTACACAAAATGCGTGAGGCTGCTTGAAGCAAACTGGCCGCAGGATGTAAGGCTATATGAGGGAGAAAGGAATTTTATAAAAGGCCGTTGGTCGATCGGAACAACAAACCGTACCGAGACTTTGCCCGATACGGTCTTGCATATAACTCAGTCTATGTCATAGCCTATCATGTATTCATCGTTGATAAGCAGATAATAGTAGCCGTTGCCACAATTCCTGTATTCTTTGCTGAATCCAGCCGCCATATCTCCATTTTCGCGTGGCTCACACCATAACGTACCGTCATAGCCACAAAAGTCGAAGCGTCCGGTGGAAAACTTTTCGCCTTGCTTCAGTGCCGTTCTGAAACGAGCCATATCCCAACTGCTGCAATACTTCTCGATGGTGGCAAGTCCGATACACTTGCCGTCGATGCGTGTGCCGGTCGTGATGCGGTTCTCGTAGAGGGATTTATCCAAATCGGCATTAGCGATTTTGCGAAGCCAATCATTCGTATGCGTGGCAAGTCGGGCAAGTTTCTGGTATTTCAAGACCTGTTTCTTTCCTATGTCCGCTGCATCTTCGGGAGAGGATGACGGATAGTATATCTTCTCAATGCTTGCCCAATCCGTGAAGATGTACCCGCTTTTTCGTTTTCTTGGCGCAATAATGCCGATGACGTTTTCATTGCGGTTGATGAATAATCGCCTACGTTGTCCTGCAATCCTTACATATAAAGAGGTGGAATTCTGCTCGTTTCGGAGATAGGCTTCTGCCGGATGAATAGTTGTTGTTTCCATATTTGTATAAATTTTGATTTTTGCTGTTCCTATTTTGGTTTACCTGTTCAAAGTTCCGGGATTGTGCCGTTCTTATATAGAACACCGTCCCGATAATGGGACACGATGCCCGGCTTAAGTCCCATTTCCTCAAAGGCTATATGCCTGATATAGTCCTTGTATTCTTTGCCAATGAAATTCTTTCCACAAAGGTTGTTGAAAATCATAGGGACGGAAAAACCGTCTTCGCTCGATAATATCACTTTGTCGTCTTGTCTAATTTCTTCTACCATACTTGTTTACTTTTAATTGGTTGAACTATCATGCTGATTTTTCTTTTTCCCTGCTTTCGTTTGCCGTGCAGGTTTGTTTTCAGCTTTTTGAGGCAGCCAGAGGATGAAGCTGTGGCATCATAAGCCAAACCCGGATAGAAAACCGACCGTGTAACAGTCTGTTTTCGTCATCCGAATGCAATGCGGCTTGGCGATTATGCGCTTCGTCCTACATTCGCCGACGAAAAGAGTAAAGAATGACCTGCCGGTAAAAGCAAGGATTTTGTAAAAAAGAAGAGTCGTATATGATAGAAAAAACGGCTTGGGATGTGAGAAAATACCCTGAAAAATTTGCGGTGTATCGTATTTTATGTAATTTTGCAGTTGTATTTCAAAATTGCATAAACAGTATGGAGGCAAAATATATCCACAGGGAGCTATCCGCCGTGATAGAAGAGGCTTACCGCTATTTTTCAGTCATTACGGTAACAGGACCGCGCCAGTCCGGAAAGACGACGCTGCTCCGCAACTTGTTCTCATACCTACCGTATTACTCGTTGGAAAATCTTGATGTCCGGAGTTTCGCCGAAAACGACCCGGTCGCTTTTCTGAACCAGCACACGGAGGGCATGATTCTTGACGAGGTACACAACGCTCCGAACCTGCTGTCGTATATTCAGGGTATGGTGGACAATGATGCCGACCGGCGGTTTATCCTTTCGGGCAGTTCGCAGTTTGCCATGCTGAAAAAGGTTACACAGTCTTTGGCAGGACGTACCGCCGTTTTCGAGTTGCTCCCCCTGTCATACTCCGAAATACGGGAGCAGATCACCGATACGCCTCTTGACAACCTGCTGTTTAACGGGTTTTACCCTGCCATTTATTCGGGCCGTAACATACCCAAATTTCTTTATCCGGCGTACATGAAAACCTATCTGGACAAGGACGTGCGCGACCTGCTACAAATCAAGGACATGATGCAGTTCCACACATTCATCAGGCTTTGCGCCGGACGTATCGGATCGCTGTTCAAAGCCTCTGAACTGGCCAACGAAATCGGTGTCAGTTCACATACCGTTACGGCATGGCTGTCCGTCTTACAGGCATCTTATATTGTTTTCCTGCTACCTCCCTATTTCGAGAACACACGCAAACGGCTGACTAAAACTCCCAAGCTCTATTTTACGGATACAGGGCTTGCCTGTCACCTGCTCGGCATCGAATCGCCGGAACAGCTTGCACGGGACAAGATGCGTGGGGCGTTGTTCGAGAACTTCATCGTAACGGAAGCCTTGAAGCGGCGGTATAACCAAGGCAAGGAAAGCAACCTCTATTTTTACAGGGATTCGAACCAGAACGAGGTCGATTTGCTGTTGAAAAAACATTCGGGGCTATACGGTATTGAAATCAAGTCGGCGATGACCTACCATGCGGACTTCGAGAAGGCGTTGAAACAAATGGACGGCTGGGTCAAAGAAACCATACTGGGTAAGGCGGTGGCCTATGCGGGTACACTCGAAAATACTGCTGGAGAAATCAAACTTCTGAATTACAGTCACCTGGATGAGGTGTTGGCTTAACAGCCCTATAACAGTCCAGCTAATGCCGACACACACTCCTGCTGCATGGATTTGATGTAATCGAAGAGAACCGAGGGATTGATATTCTTGCCATTTAGCTTGCAGGTGACGTGCAAGTGCTCGCCTGTACTTCGTCCGGTCGAGCCGGTAATACCGACGGCATCGCGGGGACGGACTACCGTACCCTTGGCGGCCAGCACCCGTGAAAGGTGGCAATAGCTGACGGTGTAATTTCCGTGCCGCAGTGTCACATACTTGCCGGACGTCTTGTCTTGTCCCACTTTGACGACCACCCCCTCCATCATGGCCAATACCTGCTCGCCCCGTGCGTGCAGGTCGATACCCCCGTGAAACTTCCTCTTCCCGGTAAACGGGTCTTTCCGGTAGCCGTATGGCGATGTAATTCTGATGCGCTGCAATGGATAAGACACACTGAGATAACGGTCAATCCACAACTTCTTACTTTCATCGGCAGGTTTTGTCGAAGTCTCCTGTGCAGGAGCCATGCTTTCGGGTGTCGGCTCCGGCTTTTTCATACCCTCCTGCAAGGCTTCTACCTTGTATCTTTCTGGTGTCTTGGCAATCGTGTTGAACTGCGCCTGAACGGGCATCGTGCAGAATGAAATACCCGATATTGCTATCAGTAGAATTTTTCTCATTCGGCAAAGTTATAACGGGAATTTTCATGTCGGAAACAAACTACCGTCATTTCTTGTATTGGTTTGATATTTTGCGTCTATTAGTACGATTTTGATTAGATAATTGTACTAATGAAGATAAAAACAGCATATTACAACCATTTATATAGCTGTATTTTTGTCCGTCATAATAAGATGTCTCTATCTTTGTATAGTACAATTTTATAATATGAATATAGTATGAAAAAAGTTCAGATTGAATTTGATGAATTACCCTTTTCGACACTGGAACGATTCGGTCTTACAAGGGAAATGATCGAGGACTTGCCGATGCGTGTGTTGGAAGACATCTGCAACGGCCGGCATTCTCCCGTGCTTCCCGTGCGTGTCACTGACGAGCATGGCGGGCAAATCGAGAGCCGCAGCCGCTTTGCCTTTATCCGCATGGACGACGGTCAGGTGGATGTGGTGTTCTATCCGGCACTGAAATCCTCTCCACTGGAGCGGTATGACGAAGCACAGCAGAAACAGTTGCTCGACGGCAAGGCGATTGTCGCCGATGTGGAAATGTCGGACGGACGGAGCAGCAAGGCTTTCGTACAGATTGACGCCGAGACGAAACAGGTGATGTATGTCCCCACGCCCATCATCGCACGCAACCTGAAAGTGCTGGCCGAGGTCATGCGCCTCGGTACGGTGGAGGTAAACGGGATGCAGCACGGCGAGCCGCTGACGGTAGTCGTGGGCGGCGAGCCTGCCACAGTGGGCATCGACCTTCATGCCAAGACCGGCATCCGCATCTGTTCGGGCGACGCGCAGCAATGGCGCAACCAACCCAAGCGAGAGTGGGACAAATACACCTTCGGGTGCTACGGCTGCTGGGTCATGGACGATGACGGTAACCTTGACTACGTTTCGGAGGAAGACTACACCGAAGAGCTGTGGAACGAACAGAAGAAGAGCGGCGAGCGCAATCGTGCGACAGCTCTCCATAAGTAAAACATCAATCCGTACATTATGGCACAGAACGAATATTATCCCGAAGACGTACTTGTCGGGAAGATGCAGAGCGGCGAATACGGCTGGCTCGATTACGTCAATCATTTCTCCGCCGACTGGCAGGAGGAATACGCCCGTTACTGCGAGGAAAAAGGGCTTGCAGTCGGCAACGAATCCGCCGCCGAGTTCGTCCGCTTCAAGGACGAACAGTTGGAGGCAGCAATGGAAAGCGGAGACGCATAACGAAAACAATCAGACTATGGCGATACGAACGAATACCAATCCCCGGCAGATGGACTTGCAGCCCGAAATGCGCGATATGCTGATGCGCAACGGGCTTCAAGCCCATGTTGCACTTGACGATGCAGGGTATCGGCTGATCGTGCAGGGACATGACTCGCCCCTGCTGGTCTATCCGATCACCGAACGTCAGATGTTGGCACTCACGGACTGGGGAACGAACACTGCCAACAAGAAGGCCTACAACGTGCTGACGAGCATCGTGGGCAAGGACTTCTATATGCCCAAGAACTTCGTCCATGCCCGCAATGCCAACGGTCGTGTGGCTATGGGGCTGCACGGCTACCGCATCGTCATCGGCGAGTACGGGCGCATGGGGCGTATGGGAATGCCCCCGCCGTTCCTTGGCTGGACACCTCGCAACCAGTTGGGCTTCCACCTTCGCAGGGTCGGCGGCCAACTGTTCTTTCCGGGGCCGTCCATCGTACCCGAACGCCCCGACGGGCGCATGAAGCCCGGCGAACTGCAATCAGGCGGTTACGGCTTCTATTACAAGGGGCATCAACAGGAGCAGCCCGTACAGCAACGGGATGTGCTGCAGGACTTGCAGGCGGCTATCACGCCGATGGTCAGCCGTCCACGCAGCAAGGAACCGGCACGGCCGTACAAGGAGCTTATAGCCTCTCCGGTCTATTTCTCCAACGAGAAATGGGCGGAGTGCCTTGCCTCGCACGGTCTTGTCGTGGATGCGGAAAAGCAGACGCTGACCGTGCAGTCGGAAAGCGTCCAAGCCGATATGGTCTATGACCTGACGGAAGAGGAAGTGAGGACACTGGTTGCCGCACCCATCGAGGAGCAGCCCGTAGAGAAACGTCTGGAACTGCTGAACGGCATTATCGGGGCTGACTTTTCCGACAAAGTGACGATGGAGGCTCTCAACAGCGATCAACGCATCGCTATCGGTCTGCATCCCGAAGTACAGCAGGATTTGAAACAACGCCAACGGCAGGAGCAAGAGGCTTTTATGCCAGTGAAAACCTCGCTGCAACAGCAAGAGGAATCCGTACAGGGAAATATCGGTGCGGTAGTGGACGGGCGTGACCTCCAGTTTTTGAATGAAAACAAGGGATGGTATCGGGAAGAGAAACACGGGCGGGAAGTCGAAGTGAGCCAGATAGCCGTTCAACCGGCACAGACCGAGGGGAAATACAGGATGACCGCCGTTATCGACGGTCAGGCTATCAGCCATGAGATAACCCAACGGGACTACGACAAGTTCCTTGCTGTGGATGACTATCACCGGATGAAGCTCTTTTCCAAGATTTTCAGCGAAGTGGACATGAAAACACGCCCGGAAGCACAGCGGGGTCTCGGCACGAAAATCTTTGCCGCCCTCACCGCAGGTACGGTAGTCGCGGCGGGTGTCGCACACGGCATCCACCATCACTGCCATGCCCCGGAGTTCTACGGCGAGTGTTTCGGCGGTCCGCCACGCCCGTACTTCAAGCCGGGTGTCGATACGCCGAGGGATGTGGCCATCCGTTGTTTCGAGGCAGAGATGAACCGTGAAATCAATGATATGAGAATGGGGAGGTAAACCATGAGAGAGGGCGAACTGACTTATGACGATTTTCTGCGCAGGCTGAACATTCAGGACGTGCTTATCGACGCGGGCTATCACCTGAACCGGCGTGACGGCCTGCGCTATCCCTCGTATGTCCGGTTGGACAGCGAGGGGCGGCGCATCCGCAACGACAAATTCATTGTCACGCAGCAAGGGAAATGTTGTTTCAAACCGCAACAGCAGAAGTCGTATAACATCATTTCCTTTATCAAGGAGCATCCGCATTTTTTCGCGGAATACCATGCCGGTGTGTCTCCCGACCGACTGGTAAACCTTGTCTGCAACCGGTTGCTGAACCATCCCGTCGCTGACCGGGATACCCGGATTATCCAGCCTAAACGGGATGTGAAGCCGTTTGACATGGCGGATTACGACATTCACCAGTTCAATCCGCAGGATCGGGCGACACAAAAGAAGTTCTATCCGTTCTTCAAGCATCGGGGCATCGACCTTTACACGCAATACGCCTTCCACCGGAACTTTTGTCTGGCGACGAAACACCGTGAGGACGGCATGAAATACACCAACCTCGCCTTTCCGCTGACCGTTCCGAAAGATACGGGACAGGTTGTCGGTCTGGAAGAGCGAGGGCGCCCTCGCATGGATGGCAGCGGCAGTTATAAAGGGAAGGCGGAAGGGAGCAATTCGAGCCAAGGGCTATGGATTGCCAGCCCAGCCAAAACTACGCTTACCGAAGCCAAGCATATCTACTGGTTCGAGAGTGCATACGACGCGATGGCCTATTACCAGCTTCATCAGGCCAACGACAAGGATTTGCGGAAAGCGGTCTTCATATCTACCGGCGGTAACCCGACGGTGGAACAGATGCGGGGTGTCCTCACGCTCTCGCTTCCTGCCAAGCAACACATCTGTTTCGATACCGACCTTGCGGGAATCGAGTTTGCCAAGAACCTGCAACAGGAGATGTACCGGGCTGTCCGTTCCACCATCGAGGAGACACCGGAGCGGAAGCCTTATCTGGATTCCGTCGCTGACGGCAAGAACCTCGATGAAGGAGACATAGACCTGCTGCCCGACGCTTTGCGGTCGAGCTACGGGAAATATGAATCCGCATGGGAAGAAGCCATGTCGATGCGTTCGAGCGGCCTGTGCCATCCGGACGACATACGGGAACAGACGGATATCATGAACGGAAATTACAAGGAGTTCCGTGAAGGATTGCGGGAGTTCCTCGGTCTGGACAAGGCGAATGACGCCTCTTTTGTCCGTGAACAGCCTACCTATCCCAACAAGGACTGGAACGAACAGCTTTTGGCCGGGCAGAAACAGGAAGAGACGGTCGATGAGACACAGGCGAGAGAACAGTCACCGGAAGAGGAACAACAAACACACTTTCGCCGATGATGACCGATGCACCCACAGGACATTTCCAAAGCATCGTGCTGCAACCGCACGCCGGACAGTTCGTCATCGACGAGCTGCCCGCAATCGTATTGTGCTGTGCAGCATGGGTGTACGGTGGCATGGAGGGACTGCCTCTGACAGCTCTTGCCGTATCGGTTGCCGCATTGCTTTCTTTGGCATTGCTGTACCGTTTCATCTATCTGCGCCGGACACGCTACCACATCGGTAGCGAGCAGCTTATCAGCAGGCATGGGGTGCTGTCCCGGAAGACGGACTACATGGAACAATATCGTATCGTGGACTTTGTGGAACACCAAAGCCTCATGCAGCAGCTTTGCGGCCTAAAGACGGTACGCATCTTCTCGATGGACAGGAATACACCCCGGCTTGATTTGGTAGGCATCAGACACAACTTCGATGTGGTAACGCTTATCCGGGAACGGGTCGAGTATAACAAACGAAAAAAGGGAATATATGAAATCACGAATCATTAGTCTGGTCATTTTTGCCCTCTGCCTGATGCCACACTGGGCAAAAGCCCAAATCACGGCGTCCAATCCGTTGGAATGGATGGCGTTGGCCGAGGGCAACGAGGTTATCAATGACCAAATAGAGAAACAGATAAATGGTCAGACGAAGACAGCTATGCTGCAGAACAGCATCGCCGCCGAGTTTAACCGCATCCACAAATGGGAGAAGCAGTACAACAGTTATCTCAAGACGGTAAGCGGCTACGCTTCATCGCTGAAAGCCTGCACCCATCTCTACAACGACGGCGTGAGAATCTTTCTCACGTTAGGGAAATTGGGCAACGCCATCCGAAACAACCCGCAGGGCATCATCGCCTCCATGAGCATGAACAATCTGTATATCGAGACGGCAACGGAACTGGTATCGGTCTTCACGCTCCTGAATGACGCAGTGGCCAAGGGCGGCAAAGAGAATATGCTCACGGGTGCGGAACGCAGCAAGACCTTGTGGGCGTTGAACGACAAACTTTCGGTTTTCAGCCGGAAGCTGCACCTGCTCTACCTGAGCATACGGTACTATACCCTCAATGACGTGTGGAACAACGTGACGGCCGGGATGCTCGACCGCAACAACGGAGAGGCGGCACGGATGGCCATGTCCCGTTGGCGCAGGGCTGCCGTCCTTGCACGATAAAATCAGGTGAATGATGAAACGGACGATTTGGATAGGCATCTTATTGCTGTGCATCGGTATCGGCAAGGTTCGGGCACAGAACGACCCCGTGCTTGCCGGGATGATCCTGCTCTATACCGACAAGGCGGAAAAGGAGCTGAAGAACCAGGAGAAGGTCATGCTGATACAGACCACCGGACACCTGTGGACGAAAGAGGAAGTGAAAGCCACGACCGACCTGCAACGGGAGTTCAACAACTATTTGGACTCTTTCCGGTCGATAATCTGCTACGCAGCGCAGATATACGGTTTTTACCACGAAATATCAAGGCTGACGGACAATATGGGAGACTTTACCAGACAGGTAAGCCGCAATAGTCCCAACGCGCTGGCCGTTGCTCTCTCCACGCAACGGAACCGCATTTACCGGGAACTGATTATGAACAGCGTGGAGATTGTGAATGACATCCGCATGGCGTGCCTGTCAGACAACAAAATGACGGAGAAGGAGCGCATGGAAATCGTATTTGGCATCCGTCCGAAGCTCAAGATGATGAACAAGAAACTGCAACGGCTGACCAAGGCGGTGAAATACACGACGATGGGCGACATCTGGCGTGAAATCGACGAGGGGGCACGCCCGGCAGCCGACAAACGGGATATCGTGGAAGCCGCCAAAAGACGCTGGCGGCAGATAGGAAGAAATGTAAGACCTTAAAAACAGACAACGTATGGGCGTTTGGAGTACACTATTGAAATATGGCGGCAAGGCCATGAAAGGTGTCGGTACGGCTACAGCGACTACCGGCAAAAGTATGGGTAAGGCAGTGCTGCACCCTTCGCAGACCTTGCGTGGCGCGGGTCAGGCCGTCAAGACGGCGACCATCGGCGGTGCGGTCGGTTATGTGGGCTGGGAGAAGCTGACCACCGACAAAAGCGTGGTGCGTATCGTGAGCGATGCGGTCATCGGCGAACCGGCAACGAATACCCTCGCGGAGACGGCGGACGGAGTGCGTGAACTGACGGGCAAGGCCGGGGAAGCCGTCAGTTCGGTCAGCGGTGCGGTAACCGGCATCGACAACAAGCTGAACGGTGTGTCGAACTTTTTGCGCCAAGCCTCCGGTGGCGGAGGCCTTGATATGTTCGGCAACTTTTTCCGTAACCTCGGCAGCGGCAACGTGTCGGGGCTGAGTATTGCCGGGCTGGTTGCGGCGGCGTTCCTCATATTCGGACGCTTCGGCTGGCTGGGCAAGATTGCCGGCGCATTCCTCGGCATGATGCTCATCGGCAACAATGCGGGTGTCTTCCGAACGCCGGAGACAGAAAACGTGCAGCGCACCCGGACGCCCGAACTTCCGGCAGAGGAACAGACGCATGGCGGAGGGATGAGAAGATAGGGATATGAATCAATAGGTAAACAGCATGAAATATACAGAAGAAATGATCCTGCAATCCGATAGCGGTTATTGTATGCCTTTCGAGGAACAGCAGGGCAAAGACGTGGAGCTGTCGCTCGGCTACGGCGAACAGACCGACCCGGCGACGGGCGAGAAATTCTTTCATCACGGCATTGACTTCAACGTGCGGTGCTATATGCTTTCTGCCCTCGCCAGCGGCATTGTGTCGGGCGTGGGCAACGATTCCGGACACGGCATCTGCCAGACCATCCGCTACGGGGAGTATGAGGTGACATACGGAAATCTGTCCAATGTCTTCGCTCAATTCGGACAGCGTGTAAAGGCCGGACAGACGGTAGCTTTGAGCGGTGACAAACTGCACATGACCGTCCGCTTCAAGGGCGAGGAACTGAACCCGCTGGAGTTCCTGACGATGCTGTACGGGAACATACAGGCAATGCGTCAGGCCGGCGGACACGAGACAGACTATTTATCCGGCTTGGAGATGGAACTGAAAACCGATTATGAACGGGACAAAAGGGAGATAGAGGAACTGATGCTGCACTTCCTGCCGCACTATATGGAGGATTTGCGGCATGGAGCATACACCTTGCCCCGGAATACGGAGCAGTCGCTACGCCACATCTTCACGGTGGGCGCGATGAAGGAGTATTTCTACGAGAATATGCCGAGCATGGCCAATCCGCTCGGACTGGGACACAAGGCCATGCCGCTGGCCTGCAAGGTGCAGAACCTCCTTATTGCGGATTTCCTGCATTACCTCGCCCTGCGGCATGATGTGTACCTCTCCACTGCGAGCAGCGACATAAAAAAAAACTCCATGACGAAGCCCTGACCTATGGCGGCATCATAGACCCGTTGGCGGAACTGGACATCGACATACAGAGCTTCGACATACCGAGGCTTGTCACGGTCTATCCCGACCGGGCGGGTGTGCGCTGGTGGACCAAGGCATGGTTCAACAATCGGGAAGAGGGCGAGACATCCGTCGAAATCGAACGGGAGCAGGCGATACGGTTCATGCAGGACAACATCGAAAAGGACGCATGGCTGGAAGAGTTCTTTCCCCGGCAGATGGAGGTTTACCACAACGCCATCGAGCAGACGAAAGAACAGCTATTGAAACAGATAAATATATAATACACAACATGGATGGAATCAGACATAGCCGGCAATTCGCGGAAATAGAACGTCTTGTGAGCGATTATTTCCATTGCCATCTCGCTCCCGTCATGTCGAAAACGCAGGCTTTCCTCACGAAGAAGCAGGGCGAGGAAATGAGGGAGTATTCCACCTCATTGGGCGGCATACTCAGCGCAATGGCGTCTGCGGCACAGCCGATGGGCGACCCGTACCAGGTACTCAAGGTTACGGGCGAATGGAACTCGAAGACGACGGAGGACTACATCGGAATGTGCAAGGCGGAGATTACCGGCTCCAAGGAGATACAGCAAGACCTCGCATACATGGCCGGGCAATGGCGCGATACCGTCGTGCGGGAAATCGGGCGTGAACGGTACAACGAACTGTCGGAACAATTGGGCGGTGACCTTGCCTACGCCTATATGGACTACCGGGTAGAGGAACTGATGATCGACCGGCTGGTCAAGGAGCGAATGCCGAAATCGTCAGCCGACTACATCATCCGCAAAGCCGCAGAATCAAGCTTGCTCGGACTTTCGCAGACCTTGAACCGCTCGCCGCTTGCTGAGGAAATCGAGGCACGGGGCGAAGCGGCCTACCGTCCGAAAGGATGGGAAAAAGGTGCGGGTCGGGTATTGGGCGCAACGGCGGATGCCGTCATGATGGGTGGCGCAGGTTCGTGGGCGACATTGGCAAAGTTTGTCGGGGCGGACGTGGCTATCTCGGCAGTCGCCTCACGCTTCGAGCCTGAAAAGTCGCCCAAGCTCTCTGTGGAGCAATGTATCAGCAAAGGTGTGTTCGGTAGCGAACGGAACGTGTTTACGGACTTCCGTAAGGAGGCTGCAACAGTACAGACGGGTGATAGTGCGCTTATTGTGGCGGCCAACGAGCAGTTGAAGAAAAAAATACCTGTGATGAACTTTAATTTTTTGGAGTGGATGCAGACACCAAAGTTTACCCCTTTCCAAATGTCCGAAAAGCCCGGACACCCTGAAAAGAAAAATGAACGTGCCGAACGGTACAAGGATGTGCCGCTCATCGTCGCTCCCGGACAGGAAGAAGCCTATTTGAAGCATTTGGAGAAATATAAGAATGCAACGGCTGTAAAATCCACAAAGGAATCAACACAGCCGGAAATGGAACAGAGGGAAAAAGTGGAGAAAGAGGAACGGCAGGTGGTTATTCCACATGAGGAAGAAAAGCAAGAGAGAGAGGCTGTGCAGACCAACACGAACGGATGGAGCGGATTGCTCGGTACATTGGGATTAGAGGGATTGGGCGATATCACGGGCAACCTCGGATATGTCATGGCCATGCTGCCCGACATCCTGCTGGGAGCTTTTACCGGCAAGACGCAATCGTTGCGCTTTGGGGACAACCTGTTGCCGATAGCGAGTATTGTGGCCGGTCTGTTCGTGCGTAACCCGCTGCTGAAGATGCTCCTTGTCGGTCTGGGCGGCGCGAACTTGCTGAACAAGGCTGGACACGAGGCGTTGGGGCGTCCCATGCCGTCCGCCGACGTGCATACGGAAAACCAGTACCGCCGTTATCCCGACGAACCGCTCAATTCCCGTATCGTAAACCCTGTACTGCAAGGCAGCACGCTCATCGCCACGATAGACCGTGTGCCTTGTACCATCCAGCTCACGCCGACCGTCGCGGAGGCTTACCGTGCAGGGGCATTGCCGCTGAACACGCTGGCGAACGCCGTGCTTGCCAAGAGCGACCAGTTGCGCCATATTGCCTCGCAGAATTACGACGACGGACAGCGGGAGACGATTGTGCGCACACGGGGCATCCAATAAATCCATGAACAATAAAAGCATGATGATATGAAAGAAAAGTCGCAAATCGAAAAAAAAGCCGAAGAAAAGCAGACGGAACTGCTGTCTGCCGCACTGGGCGGGGCATCGAACGCCGGCGGCCATTGGCTCAACGTATCGGGCAAGGGATTTCCCCGGCTCTATCCGCAAGGGGTCTCGGCCAGCCCGTTCAATGCCCTCTTTATGGCCTTGCATTCGGACAATAACGGATGCAAGACCAACCTGTTCACGCTTTACAGTGAAACCAAGGCACGGGGGGCTGCGGTACGGGAGCATGAGCAGGGCGTACCGTTCCTGTTCTATAACTGGAACAAGTATGTCAACCGGAACAATCCGAATGAAACCATCGACCGTACCGCCTATCTCCAATTGGACGAAGAGCAGAAGGCACAGTTCAAGGGTGTCCACAACCGAGAAATCCGCACGCTTTTCAATATCGACCAGACGACGTTGCCCTACGTGGACAAGCCGGCTTACGAGGATGCGGTAAAGCAGGACGGCAGTGTTCAGGAAAGAGGATATGCCGAGGCGGACAACCGCAGGTTGCGCACTCGGTTCAACGACTTTCTATTGAAGATGCGGGACAACCTCGTTCCCGTGCGCTCGGACGGTAGCGGAGTTCCTCATTACGAGACGGACAAAGATGCGGTCTATATGCCGCGCCAAAAGGATTTTGAGCATTACCACGATTATGTGCAGGAAGCCTTGCGGCAGATCGTGAGTGCCACAGGACATCAACAACGACTTGCCCGTGAAGGCATGGTCATGAAGAATGGTGTGGCTCCGTCAGAGGATGCGGTAAAATATGAAAGGTTGGTTGTGGAACTGGCTTCGGGTATCAAGATGTTGGAACTGGGACTGCCCGCGCGTTTGTCCGATGCAAGCCTGAAGACGGTGGATTACTGGTGTCGGGAGTTCAAGGAAAACCCGTGTATAATGGACGCTCTCGAAAGCGACGTGAACAATGCGCTTGATGTTATCCGAAAAGCGGAACGGGGCGAGAAAATTGAGTACGCCACCCTGCGAAACAGACGGCAGACCACGACCATGCAGGAACAGATGCCCAAGCATTACTTTGTGGCGAATGAAATCCGCCAGCACCCGGACAAGGCGGCGAAAAGCATCGTCCTCGTCATCGACCGGGAGGCGAAATCGGCGGATGTCATTTTGCCGGCAGGAGCTTCGACCGAGGCGAACAACGAGATTCCCGGCATGAACAAGGGGCGTATCGAACGGGCATTGCAGAAAGAGGGTATCGAGCAGGTGCGTTTCTATAATACTGACGGTGCATTGGGTTACAGACCCGATGACAGCTATTTCAATGAAAAAATGGTGACACTGGCCCGGTTAAGGAACTACACGTTGGAAAAGCTCTCCACGCTGGACGTGTCGGAAGCTGTCAGACGGGCGAATGAGGTCGGGTTCGATGCCGTGCAGATGATTCAGGATGACAAGAACCGTTGGGCACTCTATATCAAGCCGGAAAACAAGGAGGGGTACAGCGTCTATCCCGACAAGGAGGATGTGAACCGTTTTTTCTCCACGCTCAAGCAGGCGATGGACAACATCGACAAGGTACGGATGGAGCTGGCGCACAAGTATTATGCACTGGCGGAGGTCAAACCCGACCTGAAAGTGGATTTGTTCGGCAGCGATACGCCGGAGATTGACCTGAACCGTATTCAGCGTGTTGCCATCTTCAAGACCAGGCAGGATGGAATCCAGTGTGTGGCAACCATCGACGGACAAAAGCTGCAGCCCCGCAGCGTCACTCCACAGCAGTGGCAACGGATGTGGGTGGCGGAAGACCGTGACGGCTACAAGCGGCATTTGGCGGCTACGCTGTTTGCCGATGTGCTGCAAAAGGGACAATCCGTCGGGGAACAGAAAGCGGAAGAGCAGGTACGGCAACAGAATGAGGTGGTGGCGGAAAATCGGTCGGAAGAGACGAATGATGAAAATATGTCTCCGAAACGGCAGTTTTGGGACAACCTCAAGGAAAAGCATCCCGACGCCCTGTATCTGATTCGTGCAGGAGAAGTCTATCGGCTTTATAATGAGGATGCGGCAAAGGGAGCTGATATATTGGGGATTACGATGAAGAAATATCCGGAACGTGGATTTTCGGCTTTCGCAGAGTTCCCAAGGACGCAACTGGACAGCTATCTGCCCAAACTTGTCCGTGCTGGTGAGCGTGTCGCCATCAGTGAGATAGAGCTACAGGATAAACGGCAGGACGAGCAGGAAACACATAGGGGTATTCATAGATAAGGAGTGACGATTATGACCAAGAATCAGGAATATGCACTGCAATACGCAGATTATGCGATGGCACAGATGCGAAGGTATGGCATCCCGGCTTCCGTCACATTGGCGCAAGGCATACTGGAAAGCAGCAACGGACAGAGCCGTCTGGCAAGGAACGAGAACAACCATTTCGGCATCAAGGCAACTTCCTCGTGGATTGCCGAAGGCGGCAAATACGGAATCTACACCGATGATAAGCCGAATGAAAAGTTCTGCAGCTATGACAGCGTGGGTGATTCATACGAGCATCATTCCCGCTTTTTGAAGGAGAACAGCCGCTATGCCGGTTGCTTCAAACTCTCCCCGGACGATTACAAGGGCTGGGCACAAAGCATTGAGAAAGCCGGTTACGCCACAGGCGGCAAGTATGCCGAGAACCTGCAGAAAATCATTGAGCAGAACGGCTTGCAGAAGTATGACAGACAGGTGATGCAGGAGATGACGGCACAAGGCCGGCAGTTCGGGGTGGAACACAATCCGCTCCAGACTTCCGAGAGTGCGGAACATGGAACGGGGTATTCGTTCCCGGTGGAACGGGAGGAATTTCTGTTCATTACCTCTCCGTTCGGAACACGGCAAGACCCGTTGGACAGCACAAAGCAACAGATGCACAAGGGCGTGGATATCCGTTGCAAAGCCGACGCGGTACTGGCTACGGAGAGCGGCGGCAAGGTCGTGGCGGTAAACCAGAACAAGAATACACCCGGCGGCAAGTCGCTGACGGTGGAATATGCTCGGACGGACGGCAGCAAGGTACAATGTACCTATATGCACCTCAAGGAGATTTCCGTCAAGGTCGGCGATACGGTACAGGCAGGCGGACGGCTTGGCACATCGGGCAATACGGGGACACGGACGACCGGGGAACATCTGCATTTCGGTGTGAAGAATATCTATGCCGACGGGACGAAACGGGATATAGACCCTGCGGCGTATCTGGCTGAAATCGCACAGAAAGGACATATCAAATTGCAAATGCTGCACAACGGAAATGACCTGCTCGTCAAATACAAGGCGGCGGAAGATACCGTGCCTGAAAAGAACCTTTCGCCAGACGGATGGATGAAAAAACTCCTTTCGTCGGAGGATAGCGGTGTGGGAATATCGGGATGCAACGACCCGATTGTGGAGATGGCGATGACCGCTTTCGCCTCCCTGATGCTTTTAGCCACACAGATTGATAACCGGGAGGAAGAGGAACAGAAGACGGCGATATCCGCCGCGATGGATCTTCGTACCATCGACCTGAAGCCGTTGTTGCCGAATATGAAGAACTGCGACCTGACTATCGGCGAGAACGGCAAGGCCATTCTGAAAGCGGACAACGGGGAACTGCATGTCTCGCGGGAGCTGACCGCTTCCGAGCTGAACCGGTTGTCTGCCACGTTGAACAACGGTACACTCACGGAAGAGGCCAAACAGATGCGTGTAACCGGTATGCTGAATACGGTTATCCTGTCGGAAGCGGCCTCACAGAATTTTGAGCAGGGGATGACCCGGCAACAGGGACAAACGGAAAACCTGCGAAGATAAAGGCATGGCGATATGATAAAATGCGTGATGATACAGCTATGCAAGTGTCTGGCGGGAGTTTCCCTCCTTGCGTTGCACCTCCGGTTCTGCTACCTGCTGTTGGGATGGATCGGGACGCTCGTTGTCGTGGGCGTGCAATTAGCCATCGCCGGATGGATGGTCTGGGCGATGATACGCGCACCCGACTGACCGCACTCTACAACAGTTCAACATCAATCAACCCATGTATCACTTGTCCGGATGATCCATGTATCATTAAAGACAAAAAACAGATGATTAAATGTAATGTTACGGTATGCGGCGTTATCGGCCGCGATGCGTCGGTTCGCAAGAATAAAGAAGAGAAAGAATTTCTGGTGTTTCCGCTCCGGGTACAGATTCCGGCGACGGGTGGCGGGCACACTATCGAGGTGGATGTCCGCAAGGAGGGCTGTCAGGAGGAAGCCGCCGGTTATCGGAACGGCTCCCGTGTAGAAGTGAGGGGTACGATGTATCTCAAACGCCGGGGCGACAAGCTATATTTCAACCTGTTCGCCGATGAAATCTGCAATGCCGCTACGGATGATGCGGATTGCGTCAAGGGCGAGCTGGTGTTTCGTGGTAAGGTCGGCCAGAACATCGAGGAAAAAAGGGATAAGAAAGACCAGCCTTATACGGTGTTCTCGGCGTTTAGCGCAGAGAAGGTCGATGACGGCTTCGAGTACCAGTGGGTGCGCTTCTTCTGTTTCGGTAAGGAGCGCGAAGCGTGGTTGCAGCCGGGTGTAAAGGTGGATGCCAAAGGTGAAATGAACCTGTCGGCACACAACGGGAAAATCAACCTTTCCTGCAAGATGGAGGAACTGACGCAATATGTGGCGGATTCGTCTAACTATAATCAATAAGGGTTATGGCCGGTTACAGAAAGAAGAATGCCGACGGACCGAACAGCGAGGACAAGGCTCTTGACCTGTTCGCCGAAATGATGATCGAGAAAATCGAGGGCATTCAAAAGGACTGGAAAAAGCCTTGGTTTACGGAGGGTACGCTACAGTGGCCCCGCAACCTTCACGGGCGCGAGTACAACGGGATGAATGCTTTTATGCTGCTTTTGCACTGCGAGAAAGAAGGGTACAAGATTCCCCGTTTCTGCACGTTCGATTGTGTTCAGAAGCTCAATAAGCCCGGAAAGGATGGAGAGGAACTGCCGCGTGTCTCCGTGCTTCGTGGTGAAAAATCCTTTCCGGTCATGCTCACCACGTTCACTTGTATCCATAAGGAGACTAAGGAGAAAATCAAGTATGACGATTACAAGAAACTCTCCGATGACGAAAAGGAACAATACAATGTCTATCCGAAGATGCAGGTGTTCCGGGTCTTCAATGTCGCGCAAACTAACTTGCAGGAAGCGAGACCGGAGCTGTGGCAAAAACTGGAGCGAGAAAATTCGCGTCCGGCAATCGAGGAGGGCGAGCATTTCAGTTTTGCCCCAGTCGATACGATGATAAGGGATAACCTGTGGATTTGTCCGATTACGCCGAAATATCAGAATGACGCCTACTATTCCATCACGAAGAACGAAATCATCGTACCCGAAAAGGAGCAGTTCAAATCGGGAGAATCGTTCTACGGGACACTGTTCCACGAGATGACGCACTCCACCGGAGCGGAAAACGTACTTGACAGGTTCAAGCCGACTACTTTCGGTTCTCCTGAATATGCCCGTGAGGAACTGGTGGCAGAGTTAGGCAGCGCACTGGTCGCACAGCGTTACGGCATGACCAAGCATATCAAGGAGGACAGTTGCGCGTATCTTAAAGGTTGGCTTGATGAGCTGAAGGAATCGCCACAGTTCATCAAGACAACGCTTCTGGACGTGAAAAGGGCAACCTCGATGATTACCCAGAAGGTGGATAAGATAGCGCAAGAACTGGAACAAAATGTCGGCGAGAAGCAGGAAAACGGAGCGGCAGCAAAGGAGAATACATTTTATTCTTCTGTTGCGTATCTCCAATTTTCGGATGACACGAGGCAGCTTGACGAACTTCGGGAGAAAGGCGATTACGAGGGATTGCTGACGCTTGCCAAGGAGTATTACGACGGCAATGGCATCAACGAACAGCATACTTATTTATCGGCCACGAACAACAAGGGTGACAGCCTTATTGCCGAGGATGAGAATTTCGCTGTCGTGTACAACGGGAGTGTCGGGGGAACCTACGAGGTGATGTTGAAATTCACGGAGCAGGAAATCCGAGACCATATCCGGCGTTACGGTGTCGATATCGCCGGAGATACAATAAAAGGGGTTGCCAGGGAGATGGCGGCGGAACAGTTCTCCGCTTTGGCGTATCAAAAGATTCCGGCCTTCGAGATGCCGAACGGTGAAGTGCTATATGTCGAATATAACAAGGAATCCGATACGCTTGATGTCGGGCAACCCACCAATGCCGGGCTGGTCGCGCAGCATCGTTTCCCTTACGACCACAATGTCGGGCTGGATGCCAATCTGCAAGCCGTGAACGAGAAGCTGAACGAGCTGGAAGAGTATCGGGCAGAACTACAAGAGGCAGAATACGGCAGCGGTATGCGCCGGTAAGGATGGAAAGAAAAAGATGCGGAACTGGTTGGCTCCGCATCTTTTTTGCAGTTTATTTCCCCAACAAACCGTCTATCATAGACTGTAAATTTGCTATGTCGCAATACTGGTTACATCCCCCTCGGTAGTCCTTTCCATTTTGAGCTGTCCGTATCAGAAACGAATCGAGTTCAATTCTTACGCCGCTGCCCATTCGTGACAGACCGGAAGAGTGGCTGATGTAAACGAACTTGCCGTTGCGCTCAATGAAGCAGGAGGTGTCATAATGCCCTTTTGAATTGGAAGCCACCTTTGCACCAACGGCTGCGGCATATTTGGAAATCTCACGCACCAATGCTGTCTGGAAACTGCGGTACTCTTTTGAAACATAGTCTCCTGCATCTGCAAGTATAGCGTCCTGCCATTTGGTATAAAAATTCTGTGCCATATTGATATTTATTATTATTCGTTCCGCAAATAACTTTTCCATTTCTCGCCGTCAATGGTCAGTTTGCCCATTTCCCAATCGTATTCCACTTCCGGTATATTGGTATAAGGGAAATGAACGGTGTAGCCTATCTGTCCGTAAGAGCAATGCAGAGGGGTAACGCAAATCTCCCAACCGAAGTAAGATTGCGGCGTGCAGTATTTTCGCCAGTTGAAACGACCTGCGGCAATATTGCCGCAAAGTCGTTTGAGTATGTCGTTTGTTGTCATTCTGTACCTCCTTTGCTGAGTATGGTGAGTTGTTCGGGACGGTCTGGAAACCAATAAGCATCACTGTCGATATATACGCATCTATAGCCATTCCAAGGTTTTCTGAAAGCTAATACTTCTTTGGGGCCAAATACCACCCCGTAGTCGTTTGTAAACGCCACCATATCGCCTACAGCCAAATCACTGTCTGTTTCCATGACTTCGGACAACCGGCTGAAAAACTCCATGCCCTCGGCTTCACGCTCTTTCTTCCAGCGCATAAACTCCTCTTTGTGGCTTCTTGATGAGCCAATAGGTAATAACTCCGATGCCAAAACCTCTGTCTCGGAAGAGCTTGTTGAGATTAAGATGATGCTGTCACTATCCACTTTTTCGGGAGTTGAGATAATTCGACATTCTATATCATTATCGGCAGTGTGCCAAAAAAGGAGGTTGCCTTGCTTGATGAAATCGTACTTGCTCATTGTCTTTTGATTTATTGTTTTTTTTATTTCCCTTTTCTTGAAGCCTTTTGACTTCGCCCAAAGGGGTTGTTTTCATGTGCGTCACAAACGGGGGGATGCAAGAACGATGAGCAAGGAACCTGCAATGAAATTTTATGAAATACCGTCATCTCCGATTACGGAAAGTTGTCGTCAAATTTTATTTCAGGTAGCGATAGCGGTACTTGGGCAATGTTCGTCCACCGTACCTTTGCACACGAAAACAGACCTGCGGCGTATGTCGGGGCTGTGAAGGGATTATACCCTTAAAACAGGAATATACCGGCTGTGAAACCGGTGGCGGAAGCTCTGCAGAGCATATTTATAAAAGTAACCGGGGAGCCTGTGCAAAAAAGAGAGCAACCACCCACTTTTGAGGCGGGTGGTTGCCAATGTTTCGGACAAACATCAGAAGTGGTAATCAACAACTCCTCCGATGTAGAGTATCGTTCCCGGTTCAAGCCTACAAACAAACTCCATAAACGTAAAGGACTGTTCGGCAAAAGACTGCAGCCATCGCCATCCAAATAGAAATGATAGGCGACATCCAACGGATTTTCCACTGCCTGTTTGAGATAATAGGTCGAACCCCATTCCAACATATTATCTGCCGTAAGAGCATTCGCTCTTTTTTTGATATTGGCGACATACTCCTCTTTCCATTGCTCTATTCCACCATTATAGCGCATGGTGTCATCGGATATAAGCTCGAACATTCCTTTGGGCAAGGCATGATTGACCAAATTGGCAATATCCTCTTTACGGTCTTCCTCGTCTATTTCTGAACAATAGTCATAGAAGCTCCCGTCTCCTTGCTGGAGTGTGTCCTCATTCAGATAGTTTTCTTTGTCTATCGGCTCCGTTGAAATTTGAAAAATCCTGCTGTGCATAATTGTAAATTTTAGATTGTCAAATATTTTCTTTTTTTCCTTTTCTTGAAACTCTTTTGGCTTCTCGTCGGGGAATGATTTTTATGCAGGACTGACAGCGGGAAAAGGACGGATAAGGCAAGTAAACAGTGTACGGGATGAAACGGAATACCCAACCGCCCAATGTAAGAGCACAGTCAGGCTCGTCCGACTATGCCCTGCAACGAGGTGGGGAGTGAAAGTCAATCTTCGATTTGTGGAAGGCTGCCGTGAAGAATATCCGGGAACCGTTAGTGAAAGCGATACTTGACGACCAGACGCACGCTGTACCTTTGCATATAAAATCTCTCCGAAGAGAATTGCCGACGTGAGATGAAAAGAGACCATAATTGAGAAACGCTATTATTCATAAGGGGAAAAGACTATTCGTGGTTGTTATAAATGCTTGATTAACATGAAAATACAATTCGCGCCATAAAATAATCCTTTCTTGAAATAAAAATCACAGAAAAAGAAACAAGATTAAAAAATAACCATTAACTTTGCACCAGTCAAGTTTCCAATCGAAGCGTCGAACGGAATTAAAAGGGAATCCCGGTGAAAATCCGGAGCTGTACTCGCAGCTGTAAGTCCTATTAAAGTTTATCGCACTCTTTGCCACTGGTGAAAGCTGGGAAGGCGCGATAAGCGGGATGAGCCAGAAGACCTGCTTGATGAGATAGATTTAGTGACCACGGGATAATTGGCATTAGATTAAAATGAACAGAGGCTCGTCCACAGGCACCTATATTCTTTTTGATAACCGATTTCTCATTCGTTGCAAATCTGTCGCAATAAAAACGAATGTGTGTTTAAACTTTTTGTTTAACTTTTAATAATTAAGTTATGAAAAAGAATTTTAGATTCTTGGCAATGGCTGTTGTAGCAATGGCCGCCGCAGTGTTCACGGGATGTTCATCCGACGATGACTTCCTTGCTCCGTATGAGGAGAGTGCGATTCAAACCCGCGCGATAAGTTCTACCAATGCGCTTATCGATTTTGATAACGTACCTTCCAGCGTAATGGCTTCTGACCAGTATGGAAACAATCTCTATTCTGCCACGGCCAACGGCAAGCAGGTAACGACCGGCTACATCACTCAAATCGGGCAAACCGGTACGTACATTCAGTTCCCGATTAACTATTTGGAACAAGAATGGGTAAGCGGACAGCCTTGGGAATATGAATTTTGGAATGGTGGTTTTGCCATCTCTAATTTCCATAATCTGACACAGGGGGATTATCAAAACCAATGTAGCGTGTACTGGCCCAACGGCGGTCATAGCGGTAAAAATTTTGCTGTAGCTTTCGGTTATAGCGATTCATACAATGATTCACAAGCAACCTATGACAAATGTGCGAAGATTTACCTGACCGATGCAACCGGCTACAGAGTCGTTACCACAAACACTCCTGTCAAGGGTACACCGAAATATGGTAAATTCAACAGCGTATGGGTTTGTAATACGACTTATACCTACTTAGTCATGAAGGATGGCAACTCGTTTACACAAGGCTCTTTGTCGGCACAAAAAGGATGGTTTAAGGTGGTATTTGTTGCGTTGGATGCGACGGGTAAACCTACAGGTAAGGAAGTAGAATACTATTTGGCAAACTTCGATTCCAGTAAAGATGCAGAATCAGGTTTGACCAATAAAATCCGTACCGGATGGAATCAAGTGGATTTAAGCGGTTTAGGTGACAGCGTATGTACTGTAGCTATCAATTTCGAAGGAAGCGATTCAAGCGCATACGGATTGAACACTCCTGCTTACGTTGCTATAGACGATATTGATGTAACCGTAAACGAATAACATGAATTTGGGGCAAATGCTTTTTAACGGCAAGTGCAAAGTATTTGCCCCTTTTTATTATATCCCAATGGAGATTGGAATCAAATACTTTCTTCAAGGGAATTTCAGCATTAAAATTATAAATATAATGAAGAAGTATTTGCTTTTATTCTCCTTGACGATATTTCTATTTGCATGCAACAAAGACGAAGAAATATCGCAGGACGTGATATTGCCTCCTGTCATTGAGTTGGATAGCGAGGACGGAATCTACGTTGTAAAGATAGGAAAAGAGGTCGTTATTGAGCCGACCTATCAGAATGTCGATTACGCCGTTTATTCATGGAAATGCAACGGTCGTATCATTTCCGACGAGCCTCAATTGAAATACATTTTCAACGAATGCGGTTCGTATTACGTTACCCTGCGTGTGGATACGAGGGATGCCAGCACAGAGGAAGAAATTCGTGTGGATGTCAATGAATTGGCTCCGCCCGTTATTTCATTGGTAACCCCCTCTATAGGGCTTAAAGTTGTCGCAGGACGTGAGTATATCCTTACACCCGACATTCAAAATGCAGAAGGAGCTACTTATTTGTGGACTCTTAACGGAAACGAAGTCGGAACGGAAAATACTTATACATTCAAGCAAGATGAGTTGGGAACTTATGAACTGACCTTAACCGTAACAAATGAAGACGGACAATCAAAGAAGACAGTTTCTATTGAGGTTGTCGATAAACTTCCGATTGAAATCGTAGTTCCGTCATCTTTATATTTTACCGAGAATAATACCAAATACGTAGAATTAGGACGTACTTTGTTTGTCCGCCCCTTTGTATCAATAAGTGCCGAGCCTTCTTATCAATGGAGTTTGGACGGGCAACCGATTGAGGGAGCCAATTCTTTGGTTTACGGTTTCAAACCCGCTAAAACCGGAGAACACACGCTTACCTTTACTGTGAAATACGACAATCAAGATACAAAAGCAGTGCTCACCCGTAATATTTCGGTCTCCGGTGTCGATGAAGTCAGTGTCAATATTCCGGTGAAATGTTGTGAAGCGGCCGGAAAAAGACCTTTTGCTGCCGGAAATTCCATTTACAGCAATAAAGTATATGAATTTGTTCCGGCTCCGGGACAATTTGTAAACGAAACGAATACAGCAGGTTTCAATGGGGAAAGCACGCACGAAGCAGCCTGTGCTTACGCACAAAAACGTCTTGATAATGAACAATATGTTTCTCTCGGAGGTTGGGGAGGATATATTGTAGTAGGATTCGACCACAGTATCGAAAACAAAGGCGGTTATGATTTTTCCATCAAAGGAAATGCCTTTGATTCGTCAAATGAACCGGGCATTGTATGGGTAATGCAAGATGTCAATGGAGACGGCTTGCCCAACGATGAATGGTATGAACTGAAGGGTTCTGAATATGGAAAACCCGAAACCATTCAGGACTATGCCGTAACTTATTTCCGTCCCGGTCCCAACATGGACACCCAATGGCAAGACAACAAGGGAAATAAAGGGGCGATTGACCGTCTCGGCAACTATCACCCGCAAGAGTTTTATTATCCTTTGTGGATTGAAGAGGATTCCTATACGTTATACGGCACATGCCTGAAAGCACGTACCGAACAAAGCCCGTCGACAGGCATGTGGTCCAATAATCCGTTCGGGTGGGGATATGCCGATAATATTGGTGATGATATGCCCAATAAAGACAATCCTAACGCGGGAGCACTTGGAAACTATTTTAAGATTTCCGATGCGCTCAATATCGACGGCACGTCTGCAAACCTTTCCCATATCGACTTTATCAAGGTGCAGACCGGAGTCAATGTAAAAGCCGGATGGTTAGGGGAAAATTCCACGGAAGTTTTCAAGTTCTGTGATGAAAACAACAATAACGACAAATAAAATTCATTATGAACAAAATATATCATTTCATCCTATTCTGTTTCGCTACGCTCTGCCTTGCTGCATGTAGTGATGACGACCCTGAAGTAAGCGGAATAGACGGCAAGGATCACTTCATCTCCGAGTTTGCTCTAACTGTAGATGGCATTACCTATCAAGCCATGATAGTCGGGGACAAGATTACAGTTGAGATACCTTATAATACCAGTCTGAAAGGGGCTACCGTAGAGTATGCCCTTTGCGAGGGAGCCTCTATTAACCCGAATCCATCGACCATAGAGGATTGGGAGAATGAATGGAAATTCGTAGTTACCTCCAAAATGCAGGATAGCAAAGTATATTCCTATACTTATCAATATACAGACATCGAACAGAGCGGCAGCGTAGTACTTGCCACGCAAGCCGAGGTTGATAATTTTGCAAAGACAGGAATAAACAAAATCGAAGGCAGCCTGACCATCGGAACGGCAGACGGAGAAGAAATCACCAATCTGGACGGACTTGCCAACCTGAAACAAATCAGTAACTCCCTTGTCATCAATCCGTCTTACAAAGGAACGGATTTGACCGGGTTGGATAATCTGGAACAACTCGGAAGTTTCAAATTAGGTTCGACAACTTCTGCCAGTAAAAACATAATGCTCAAAACGGTTAATCTGCCCTCTTTGCTTGGAGTGACCGGTGATTTTGTCGTTAACAGTTCTGTCATTGAAAAAATATCTATACCCAAAGTCGAGTTCATTGGTGAGGATATGTATATAACTTCCGATGCTTTACTTGATTTGGATGCAAATGCCGTTGAATCTGTCGGAGCTTCCTTAATTGTCAAAGGTTCGGTAGCACAAAAAGAATCAGCGACAACCGAAGCCATTGTTTTCTCAGCGCTCAAACAGGTCGGGAATGAACTTACAATCCAATATTTTCCCAAACTGCAAGGAATTTATCTACCGGCATTGGAAAGTGTGGCCGGTACTGCCTCATTCTCCGATATGTCCTCCATCGGAAGTCTTGCAATGACCGAATTACATTCGGTTGGAGGACTAACTATAAAAAATTGCAAAGAAATTTCCATTGTTGAACTTCCCGGTCTTATTTCCTGCGGAGAGACCAGTGTGGATGCGAATAAAGTCAATAAACTCAATATAGCTTCTTTGAAAGATGTACTCGGTGATATGACTTTAACTAATCTGCTCATAGAAGAACTGGATTTGTCCCAGATAAATTTTAACGGAAATACACTTACCCTACAATGTAAGCAACTAAATAAAATCGTAGGATCGGAAACATTTAACGGTAGCCTTTTTCTACTTCCTAAAGATTGTCGATTGACAGAATTTACGTTGGAAGGAATCTCAAATATACAGGGTGACTTCCAATGCATAGATTATTTTTATGTAAAAGAATTTGTTATGCCATTTATTCGTGTGGCAGGAGATATGACTATTGCATTGAATTCGGGAAGTGTTAATACGGCGGCGGAAATCGAATTTCCTAAATTGCAGGAAATTGGAGGGACCTTAACATTAGGGACAAATAGGAATGCAAATAATATTACCTTCCCGTTATTGAAAAAAATTCTCGGTTCATGTTCAGTTACGACTTACAAACTTAAGAATGATATTGAGTTTACCAATCTGGAAAGCATTGGAACGGATGGAGCTGATGCACAAATTAAGTTTGAGATTGAGGCTACTAATATTCTATGTCCCAAATTAAAAACGATAAATGGGAAGTTTGATATTGCAACATCTTCTTTTATGTTTGATATGGAAGTAGATAAAGTATCTTATCCTAACGTAGAATCAATATCCGAAAATCTTTCAATAACATGCCCGTATTCTGATTTTGGTTCTAATGGTATTTTGTCCATTGATTTTTCAGGTCTCAAATCAGCAAAAGGGATTAGTATAAGCGGGCAAGGAGATGTTACTGATTTCAGTTCTTTCAAATACCTGTTTGAAAACAATGTTCTAACAGGAGAATCTCAATGGTCTGTCAAAGAATGTGGTTACAACCCCACTTTCCAAGAGATGAAAGACGGGAAGTACAAGCTTGCCGAATAGATAACGAAACAATAAATTTTCTGCCAATCCTCGGTATGCTTACCGTAAGGTAAGCTGCCGGGGATTAACTATAAAAATAACGGTATGACCTATCACCAATTGAAATATCTGCTATGGAGCGTAGTTGTCGGAGTGACACTATCCTTGACATCCTGCATGAAGTGGGACTACGGCGATGCCGTGGAAGATTTCAACGCCACGGGAGCCGGACTGTTCATCACCAACGAGGGCAACTTCCAGTACGGCAATGCTACCTTGTCCTATTACGACCCGGCAACCAAACAGGTGCAGAACGAAATCTTCTTCCGTGCCAACGGCATGAAACTCGGCGACGTGGCACAGTCGATGACCATCTACGACAACAAGGGCTGGGTCGTGGTGAACAACT
This sequence comes from Bacteroides sp. MSK.20.82, assembly GCF_019052485.1. Taxonomy (NCBI): domain Bacteria; kingdom Pseudomonadati; phylum Bacteroidota; class Bacteroidia; order Bacteroidales; family Bacteroidaceae; genus Bacteroides; species Bacteroides sp. MSK.20.82. The sequence goes on along the minus strand of NZ_JAHQUN010000003.1, from coordinate 14,895 downwards.
CCCACGTGATTTTCGCCATCGACCTGAACACCTTCAAGGAGGTAGGACGCATCGAGAACCTGACCTCACCGCGCTACATTCATTTCCTAAGCGACGAAAAAGCATACGTCACCCAATTGTGGGACAACCGCATCTTCATCATCAACCCGAAGAAATACGAAATTACCGGCTATATTCAAGTGCCGGACATGACGATGGAAAGCGGCTCGACGGAGCAAATGGTGCAGTACGGCAAATACGTCTATTGCAACTGCTGGAGTTACCAGAACCGCATCATCAAAATCGACACCGAAACCGATCAAGTAGTCGATGAACTGAAGGTCGGCATACAACCGACATCGCTGGTCATGGACAAGTACAACAAAATGTGGACGGTGACCGACGGCGGTTATGAGGGCAGCCCCTACGGTTACGAAGCCCCGTCGCTCTACCGCATCGATGCCGAGACCTTCACCGTGGAGAAGCAGTTCAAGTTCAAGTTGGGCGACTGGCCCTCGGAGGTGCAGCTCAATGGCGACAGGGACAAACTCTACTGGATCAACAAGGCCATTTGGAGCATGGACGTGACAGCCAGCCATGTGCCGGTACGTCCGTTCCTCGAATACAGCGGCACGATTTATTACGGACTGACGGTAAACCCCGCCAACGGAGAAGTGTACATCGCCGATGCCATCGATTACCAGCAGCAGGGCATGATATACCGCTACTCGCCCGAAGGGAAATTGATAGATGAATTTTATGTCGGGATTATCCCCGGTGCATTTTGTTGGAAATGAAGAATAAATTGCGGCATATATACCATATTATTTTCATCACGAAAAGACAGGAGATGACGATTCCAATGACAACCAAAGGAATGATTCTCGATCAGATGGTACAAATTTTCACAAGGAAAGGCTGTCATGTCTATGCCTGCAATGCTTTTCTCAATCATGTTCATATACTTGTAGAGATACCATCTCCCACGGACTTCGCAAAGATTATCAATAAAGTAAAAAGTTCTACAGGCGTTGTCTATCGAAAATATCCGGAATATGCGGATTTTTCAGGATGGGCAGCCGGATTTGATTCGTTTAGCGTGTCATTCAATGATCTGAATCGGGTAAAACACCACATTGAGAAACAAGAGACGGTTCATCAGGAACTTTCATTCGAGGACGAATACGACCAACTGCTTGAAGAAAACGGATTCAATGCCTATCAAGATTTTATGCGGGCATCATTCTCTGCATATGCTGCGGTAAATAACCATATTAAAAACAAAAGGAAATGACATATACAAAATATTTACTTTTCTCAATATTGGTTGTCTGTCCATCCGTGCTGTCTGCGCAGGGAATCACCCGGCGTATTCACCAGATAGACGAGGTGACCGTATGGGGCAAACGGCCGATGAAGGAAATCGGCGTGCAGAAGACGAAGTTCGATTCACTCGCACTGAAAGAAAATATCGCCCTCTCGATGGCGGACATCCTGACGTTCAACTCGTCCGTGTTTGTCAAGAGCTACGGCCGCGCCACGCTCTCGACCGTCGCCTTCCGAGGCACGTCGCCCAGCCATACGCAGGTGACGTGGAACGGGATGCGCATCAACAACCCCATGCTCGGCATGACCGACTTCTCCACCATTCCGTCCTACTTCATCGACCAGGCATCGCTGCTGCACGGTACTTCATCGGTGAACGAAACGGGCGGTGGACTGGGCGGTCTGGTCAAACTCGGCACGGCTCCTGAAGTCGCTGAAGGGTTCAACGCCCAGTACGTGCAGGGCATCGGCTCGTTCAAGACCTTCGATGAGTTCGCCCGCTTCACCTACGGAAGTGAGCGGTGGCACGTCTCCACCCGTGCGGTCTATTCTTCCTCGCCTAACGATTACAAGTACACCAACCACGACAAAAAGATAAACATCTACGACGAGGATAAGAACATCGTCGGACAGTATCACCCGAAAGAGCGCAACCGCTCCGGGGCGTTCAAGGACCTGCATTTGCTTCAGGAAGTGTATTACAATACCGGGAAAGGCGACCGTTTCGGGCTGAACGCCTGGTATATCAACTCCAACCGGGAACTTCCGATGTTGACGACCGACTATGGAGATGCAACCGACTTCGAGAACCGCCAGCGAGAACAGACGTTCCGCAGCGTCTTGTCCTGGGATCACATGAAAAGCAACTGGAAACTCGGCGTGAAAGGCGGTTACATACACACATGGATGGCCTACGACTACAAGCGTGAGGTCGCACCTGACAACTGGGCGTCGATGACCCGCTCCCGCAGCAAGGTAAACACGTTTTACGGTCAGGCGGAGGGAGAGTATTCTTTGGATAAAAAATGGTTTTTCACCGCCAATGTATCGGCACACCAGCATTTGGTACGGAGCGAGGACAAGAACATCATCTTGCAGGACGGTGGCAAGGCCATCGTGGGCTATGACAAGGGGCGCGTGGAACTCTCCGGCTCCGTATCCGCCAAGTGGCAGCCGATAGACCGCTTGGGTATGTCGGTGGTACTGCGGGAAGAGATGTATGGTTCCGATTGGATTCCACTCATTCCGGCTTTCTTCATTGACGGTATCATTTCCCCGAAAGGAAATGTGATGCTGAAAGCATCCATATCGCGTAACTACCGTTTCCCAACTCTGAACGACCTATACTTTTTGCCGGGAGGTAATCCCAACCTGAAAAACGAACAAGGTTTCAGTTATGATGCCGGGGTGAGTTTCGATGTCGGCAAGAAAGGCATTTACAAGTTGAGCGGCGGTGCGAACTGGTTCGACTCCTACATCGACGACTGGATTATCTGGCTGCCCACCACCAAGGGCTTCTTCTCGCCCCGCAACGTAAAGAAGGTCCACGCCTACGGCGTCGAGGTCAAAGCGAACTTCGCCGTGCAGCCGGCGAAAGATTGGCTCATCGACTTGAACGGGTCCTATTCGTGGACACCCTCCATCAATGAAGGTGAGAAGATGTCGCCTGCTGACCAGTCAGTGGGCAAGCAGTTACCCTACGTGCCGAAGCACTCCGCATCGCTGACCGGACGGTTGTCGTGGCGGACTTGGGCGTTCCTTTACAAATGGGCGTTCTACTCGGAACGTTACACCATGTCGAGCAACGACTATACGCTGACAGGACACCTGCCCGAATATTTCATGAGCAATGTCTCGTTGGAGAAAAACCTGTTTTTCAAACCGGTGGACATCCAGTTAAAATTCGCCGTCAACAACCTCTTCAACGAGGACTACCTTTCGGTACTCTCGCGCCCCATGCCCGGCATCAACTTCGAGTTCTTCATCGGCATTACCCCGAAGTTCGGGAAAAACAAGAAAAAGTCCGAAAATACAAATATGTAACGATATGAAAGCATTAAAGAATTTAAGCCTGCTGTTGCTACTTGTATTGGCATTCACAGGCTGCCACAATAAAAGTTCAAAACTCGCCGATTTCAACCGAACGGTCTATACACCTGAATACGCTTCGGGGTTTGACATAAAAGGTGCAGACGGCAAAAAGAGCGTATTGGTTACCGTCACGAACCCTTGGCAGGGCGCCGACAGCATCACTACGAACCTGTTCATTGCCCGTGATGACGAAGAGGTTCCGGCGGATTTCACCGGTCAGATGCTCAAGGGGGATGCCGAGCGCATCGTCTGCATGTCCTCGACCCATATCGCCATGCTCGACGCAATCGGCGAAACGGGACGCGTAGTCGGCGTGTCAGGCATCGACTACATCTCCAATCCCGACATTCAGGCACGGCGGGACAGCGTTGGAGATGTGGGCTACGAAGGGAACATCAATTACGAACTGCTGCTCTCGCTTGACCCCGACCTCGTGTTGCTTTACGGCGTGAACGGGGCAAGCTCGATGGAGGGTAAGCTCAAAGAGTTGGATATCCCGTTCATGTATGTCGGCGATTACCTCGAAGAGTCTCCGCTGGGCAAAGCCGAATGGCTGGTGGCACTTTCGGAGGTTATCGGAAAACGGGCGGAGGGCGAAAAAGTATTCGCGGAAATCCCCGTCAGATACAATGTCCTGAAAAAGAAAGTAGCGGACAATATCCTCGACGCTCCGTCAGTCATGCTCAACACGCCTTACGGCGACAGCTGGTTCATGCCCTCGACCGAAAGCTATGTCGCCCGGTTAATCAAAGATGCCGGAGGCGATTACATCTACAAGAAGAACACAGGAAACGCTTCCGCGCCCATCGACCTCGAAGAGGCGTATCTGCTGGCCTCGCAAGCCGATATGTGGCTGCATGTGGGGATGGCGAACACGCTTGATGAACTGAAAGCCGCATGCCCGAAGTTCATCGACACCCGCTGTTTCCGTGGTGGACAGGTCTATAACAACAACGCCCGCACCAATGCTGCTGGCGGCAACGACTACTATGAGTCGGCGGTCGTAAATCCCGACCTCGTGCTGCGAGACCTCGTGAAGATATTCCACCCCGAACTGGTCGAGGAAGATTTCGTCTATTACAAGCAACTGAAATAGATGCGCTCCCGTTCCGCCATATTGTTTGCCATGCTGGCCGCCCTCACCCTTTTCCTGTTTCTGCTGGATTTGGCGGTGGGGGCAGTCGCCGTACCGCTCGGCGATGTATGGGCGGCTTTGACGGGCGGCGACTGCCCGCGGGCGACGGCGAAAATTATACTGAATATCCGACTGATTAAGGCGGTGGTCGCGTTGCTGGCCGGAGCAGCTCTGTCGGTCAGCGGTCTTCAGATGCAAACCCTCTTCCGCAATCCTCTTGCCGGCCCCTACGTGCTCGGCATCAGTTCGGGCGCGAGCCTCGGCGTGGCACTCGTCGTGCTTGCAGGCTTCGGTTCGTCGATAGGCATTGCCGGGGCGGCTTGGCTCGGAGCGGCGCTCGTGCTGGTCGTCATCGCCGCCGTCGGCCACCGCATCAAGGACATCATGGTGATTCTGATTCTCGGCATGATGTTCTCGTCGGGAGTCGGCGCGATTGTACAGATATTGCAATATCTCAGCAAGGAAGAATCCCTGAAAGCCTTTGTCATTTGGACGATGGGGTCGCTCGGCGACGTGACCTTCGACCAGCTTGCGGTACTCGTCCCGTCGATTATCGCCGGACTGTTGTTGGCGGTGGTGACGATCAAGCCGCTCAACTTACTGCTGTTCGGCGAGGAGTATGCCGTGACGATGGGGCTGAACATCCGACGCTCGCGCGGGCTGCTGTTCCTCTCCACGACGCTGCTTGCTGGTACGGTGACCGCCTTTTGCGGTCCGATAGGCTTCATCGGACTGGCCATGCCCCACGTCACGAGAATGCTGTTCCGCAACAGCGACCATCGGGTACTCGTACCGGGAACCGTTCTTTCGGGTGCGGCGGTGCTGCTTCTTTGCGACCTCGTTTCTAAAATGTTCACCCTGCCGATCAACGCCATCACCGCATTGCTGGGAATCCCCATCGTGGTGTGGGTGGTCTTGCGCAATAAATCCGTCACCGCATGATAAAGTTACACGATTTTTCCATAGGCTACGGCGAGCGCACCTTGCTCTGCGAGGTGGAAACCACCATAGAAAAGGGCAGGCTGACTGCCCTTATCGGGCGCAACGGCACGGGCAAATCGACACTGCTTCGAGCCATCGCCGGACTGAACCGCCGTTATACCGGCCGAATCCTGCTCGACGGGCATAACGCCGCCGATATGCGAGCAGCAGAAATGGCCAGAACGCTGGCATTCGTCACGACCGAGCGCACACGCATCGCCAATCTCAAATGCAAGGATGTCGTGGCTATCGGCCGCGCACCCTATACCAACTGGATTGGAAAGATGCAGGAGGTCGACAAGGAGATCGTCATGCGGTCGCTCGCCTCGGTGGGCATGGAGGCTTATGCGGAGCGCACGATGGACAAGATGTCGGACGGCGAGTGCCAGCGCATCATGATCGCACGGGCGTTGGCGCAGGATACGCCGATTATCCTGCTCGACGAACCCACCTCGTTTCTCGATATGCCCAACCGCTACGAATTGTGTACACTGCTGGCACGGCTGGCGCATGAAGAAAACAAGTGCATCCTTTTTTCCACGCACGAGCTGGATATCGCCCTCTCGCTTGCCGATGCGATAGCCCTTATCGACCCACCCCAGTTGTCGTATATGCCGACCGAAGAGATGCGCCGGAGCGGCTGCATCGAGCGGCTGTTCCGAAATAATTGTGTGACGTTCGATGCCACGACAGGATTCATAAAAGTGGGACAATGACTAAGGAATATATCATAGAGAATTTCACAGCAAATATCAGCGTGGACGAATATATTTCACGCTTCCGGGACGAAAAACGTTTTGTCGAATTTTGCAAACAATGCCCCAACTACGGTAATAGTTGGGGATGCCCGCCGTTCGATTTCGATACCGGAGAATTTCTGCGCCAATATGAATATGCCCACCTGATGGCCACGAAAATAATTCCGGTCGAGAAAAATATTCCGATAGACAGAACGCAGGAATTGATTAAACCGGAACGGCTCAGGATAGAAAGGGAATTGCTGGAAATGGAGCACAGATACGGAGGTCAGGCATTCGCCTATGTAGGAAAATGCCTATACTGTCCCGATTCCGAATGCGCCCGCAAATGCAACCGTCCTTGCCTGCATCCGGACAAAGTACGTCCCTCGCTTGAAGCATTCGGGTTCGATATGACACGAACACTCTCGGAACTTTTCGGGATAGAGCTGCTTTGGGGAAAGGATGGTATTCTACCGGAATATCTTGTGATTGTAAGCGGATTATTTCATAATTCGGCAGAAAATATTATCAGTCATACGAAGCGTAATCAGGATTCAGGAAACCTATAATCTTATTACCCTCATTGATAACAAAAGTCCCTGCAATCCGAATTATAGATTGAGGGACTCGATGAAAGTGAATGTAAAAACTAAAAGAACAACTCTACTTTCGTATGCCTGTTGACTTCGACCGGTACATGGTCGGCTATGCCGCCTCTGCTTACCTTGACGATGCGTTCGATCGGTATGCCACGCTTTTTCAATTCTGCAACGATATAATCCGCTCTCGATGTACTTAATGAACCATTAAGCACAGGAGTTCCAGTCGAACTGTCGGCCGCACCGGTTACTCTCAAGGATAATCCGTATTTCTTGGCCACGCGAGCCAGTTCATCAAGGTTAAGCATTTGGGAAGCATCCGTCAGGTGCGCCGTATTGAGGTTAAAAAAGAAATAGACAGGCGACCCGATGCAATTCCCGGCTTGTATGAGTTCCGTCCTTTCAGAGACGATTATGCCCGGTTTCTCGGCATCATCTCCGTTGTTGCCATATCCAATACTTGCAGAATCAAGCGGCGAGATTCCATCCCAATGCCGGTTTTTCAATCTTGCCCGTAGTGAGTTCAATCCGCTGTAATTATTTCTGGGATAACCTTGACGGCGGTCGGTCTCATCGTCATTAACCAGATGACCGTACTTGTCAAGCAATCCTTCTATTTCCAGAATTTTCTTCAATTCTGCGACCGTCCGTCGGTTGCGGTCGTACCAGTCTTTATAACGCTTGTTTTCTCCGGATAAGATATTGGCATGATCCACGAGCCACTCATTCTGACGAATGTAAGATGTCGCATCAACCGCGCGTTTCCAACCGACCTTTCCGAGATGAAACGTGAAACCGGCGGTCAGCGATACCATGTGGTCGCCGAGGCGGTTCGGGCGTCCGTAACCATCGAAGTCCTGAAAGGTGGTCGTGCCGGAGAGTTCCAACATGGCACTTACTCGTTTGGAAATCCGATATTCTCCCTGTACGCCATACGAAACAGTAAAGGGATTATTCCCGTTAGAGGCATTGTGCAACAGGCCGACACCGGCAAAGGGAGCAAGATTCCAGCGTACCTGTTCTTGCCGGGCATATCTGCAGCCAAGGACATTCCACAGCAGATCCGCATGGATATGGTGGTAGTCCTGATTGGACAATGTTCCATCTTTGAACTGCACACCGCTGTAATTGATACGTGCGCCGACGGACGGAGTGAACCATTTTCCGACTGCGAAACTGTACGAGGGTTTCAAGCGTCCGAAGAGGTCTTCGCAGCCGAGAGGTGTGCCGAGAAAGGCGGACGTACCCCCGGCAATACTGACAAACCAGTTGCCAGTCAGGGATGCCGGAAGTACCACTCCGTCAAGATAGACGGGCTGTATCGGTTGCAGTTCCTCCGAGACATTATAGTACGGTGTATGTTGTACAGTATCCACCTGTACGGGTTGTATACTTGCCTGTGCCTGCAACGTGCAAAGCACGGCCAATATAAAAAAGATTTGTTTCGTCATATTCCAATGATATTATTCGTTATACTTTTTGATTTGTCATGAGACGTATGCCACTTACCGTTTGGGTTTCTTGCCAATGGCCGGACGCATCATGCGGCTCGCCATCCTCATGCTGCGGAGTGCCCATGCACGGTTGTCCTCGTCCTCATCGCGCCCCCATTTCAGGTCGCTGCCGCCACCTCCGCCGCCACGAGTTTCGGCAAAAGTGGTGGCATCATCGACCATACCGAGAAACAGCATCGTCGCGCAGTGCATCACGTCTGTACCTTGTTCCGCTATGGACTGGACGAGCGAGCCGTCGAACAGTTGCCGTTCCGCCACGTCCATCTGTGCCGATACGTTCCTATACTCGCCGACCACATTTTCCAGCAGGACATCCTTGAGCAACGTGTCCACTTTGGAATGTATATCATGGGAGTATTTGTAGGCTTCCTCCTTGAGTTCCCCGGTACGTTCCTCAATGGCATCCATGTTCTCTTTCAGCTCGGCAAGCTGCCGGTCAGCCGTCTGTAACTTCTCCTGCTTGTCTGCCAGTTGCCTGTTGATGCCTGCCAGCTCTTTCTCCAGACTTTTAACTTGTGCGGCTAATTGTTCCGCATCGCCCTTGTTCGCTTTCAAATCCTGTTCGGCTGCCGATAGCAGAGCCTCTTTTTCGGCTTTCGACTTCTCAAGGTTATCGACCATTGTCGTAAGCCCCTTGACCCTGCGCTCTGCCAGACGGATGTCCGATTGAAGGGTTGCCAGCACCTTTTGGTGGCGGTCTATATTTTCCTCGATGGTCGTACATTCTTCCGATAGCATACGGCGGTATTCTTCGGTAGTCCTGTGCCGTGCGCCTGTTTCGGATATGCTTGTTCCTCTCGACATTCCCCACCTTGTATTGACTTCGGCGAAAAAGTCGGTATGAAGCTGTTTCATCCTTGCGCTGTATTCAAACTTGTCCTTTCCGGCGAATATTTCCTTGTACGCAAAGCGGCCGTCTTTGATTGGCAACAAAGTACAATGCACATGAGGGTTCAATTCGTCAAGGTGTACGATGAATGCGGCGATGTTCTGCTCGCCATATTTGCCACTCACGAATGAATAGACGTCTTTCGCCCAGCGTTCAATATCGCTCATTCTTTTGATACGGGTATTGTTCGCACCTTCATCAAAATCCACGTTCTGCGTGCCGAACGCGAGTTCGTGCATCCGCTTACGGGAACCGCCGAAAATGAAGTTCACCACCGTGCGGTACTTCGGTTCTGCCAGTCCTTCGTTGGGGTCTTTGATTCCACGCCTCTCCAATATGTCCGCCATCCGTTCGGGAATGTTGCGGCTCGTGTCAATGGGACGTACCTTGCCTCCGGGCGCAATCTCGAAGTTCAGGTGTTTGCGTGTGGGGTCGTAATTCCCCTTATTCATAGCGTACTTTTCCGCCCTTTCACTGCGGTCACGCAAATGTTCGTTGCTTTGGGCTGCGGTGATGCCTTTCGACACCTGCATATCAAGTACCTGTTTTTGATCTGCCATACTCTTTTCGTGTTGTTTGGACAATCCGTCCTGTCCCAGCTTGCTGCTTGCCCGGACAGCCTACCGACGGTCGGAGACCTATCGGGGTATTAGGCTCCCCCTTCCCTTTGTTTCGTGGCAGACGGGCAAGCCCGTGTGCCTCCTATAACCGGCAGGATAACCGTTAAGGGATGGAGGTGGATTGTTCGCGTTATACAATCTGTTTTCGACTCCCGGTTCAATCCACCATCGCCTGTGCCTTTGCCAGAAGCGATAAAAAAGGTTTGCGAAGCGATTTGAGGCGTTCTTGGTCTTCGTCCATGTCGAAGTCCGTCACTGATGCCTCGGTGTCGAGAATCAGCCCGGCGAGGTCTTTGGCGGACTCGATGAAAGCAGCCCATTCTTCACCGAGGTCAAACCGGAAGAAATCCACAAGCGGCGAACTGTCATCGAATCTCGACTTGTGCAGGATTTTTTGCAGGGCGGCGTGGGCGATGCAGCACAAGGCTGTTTCACGATGTTCCGTGACCAAAGTGCCGGAATGTGCGGAGGTCGTGTTGGAATGGGTGTCCAAACAGAGTCCGGTGTCACGGTCGGCAATTTCAGTCTTTGCCAGACTTACGAGTTGTCCACATATTACGCCAGTTTCGGCAGCGGTCGTTTTGCCGATTACCCAATCGGACAATACCTCACGGAGCTGTCTGGCAAAGTCCGGCTGCTCCTGTGCATTGCGGGGCTGTGCTGCCTGACCGGATTGTACGGTCATGGTAATGACCACGCTTTTGGGAAGCTGGATGCGGGTCAGCAAACCGAATGCCTCCATTGCACTCAAAAAAGAACGGACGGTAGCCCTGTGCCAATGCCACTCCGATGCGAGGTCGGAAACGGTCAGGTGGCACTGGTTGGGTTGCAGCACGTAGGCCTTCTTTCTTAAAAACGGAGAAACGAAACCTGCCAGTGATTTGTCCAACAGGTCACAGTACGCTTCGGTGCGTGTTTTGCGTTCATCCCCTTTCTCCTTGAGATATTCGAATACCTCCCTGTCTGCCAATATGGAAACAGGTATCTTTTGGTTATTTTTCATTTTCATTCGGTTTTAATGATTCATATTGTGCGGATATATCAGTGTTGCCGCTGTCCGCTTCATGCGGCAGATTTGCGTGATGATTCTCGTGATAGGATTCTGACAACATTCCGGGATGCTTTGCCCATCCGGAAAGTGTGTCCGTATCCTTGCATTCGGACATGACCCGAACGGAGGGATAGAACAGGGCTGCCAGAAGAAGATAGGCAATGGTTATCGCCAAGGTGTACAGATGCGGCACAAAGCCGATGACCAGTGCGCCCGATGCGAGTGTGACAAATGCACGGGGGCGGTCAAGCAACCTGCGTAACCAGTTGTCCGTCCGTCGGAACGAAAACATTGCGGCACAGACACCGGTAGAGAGTAGGATTCCAAACTCACCCATATGTCCACAGGCATATACATAATGGAAAAGAAGCAGGCATATCAGCCATACTTGCACATACAGTTTACGGGCGTTGCCGCTTCGTGCCATTGCCATGTAAAAGGGTGTCATGAACCGCTTGTTGTTCTTGTACAATGACATTGATACCCCGAAAGGTATCGCGCAGAAAATGAGTAGCAGGATATTCAGTAACATAAGTAATAGGGCTTTTCGGGTATGGGAGTGGGACGCACAATGAGTTCCAACTGGACAATACCGTATGTCGCCAGCCGGATAAGGGTTTCGGCATCCTTGGGCGAAAAGTACATGGCCGCTTTCTTGATGCGCTGCTTGAATGTAATGTCTTGCTTTCGGTAGATGGCCAAAGCCTTGTCCAGTTCGTGTTCGGGAATAGTCCATGTCGTACCCTCGGCGTGTATGCCGTTCGTCTTGAAGGCACGCAGTACCAATGTACGGGAAACGAGGTAGTCGGTGCGGTCGGTTCTTGAGATGATATGCTCCTTGTAGAGATTGTCATCGGCAACCTCTATCCACGTCCGGTAGGCATTGATGCAATAGACCATCTGTCGGTATAAGGTGTTTCTCATATAAAATTCATCAGCACGTCGGACTTGTCTTTCTTGTATTTCAGGAACCCGCTTTTGGAGTGTAGTTCCAAGTCGAGGCATAAGTCCCCGTACATCTGCTCCAAAGAATCATAGATGGTGACAAGGATGCTGTTTACATTGCCCTCCGTATCCGTCTTGGCGTTCATCTTGAACATCTGTCCGAAAGCGGGATTCGAGTATGCACAAGTGCTGTGACCGAATTTTTCCGTCCGCATCGGAATATGGTGGTAGAGCGTGATCAACTCCATGTCGTCCTCGAACATATCCATTACTTCGTCCAGTTCGTAAGGGGTGCGCAACGGAAACGTAAGCAGCACATAGTCGCCGTAGAACTGCGGTTCTTCCATCGTCGTCACATCGAGCAACTGCGGAAGTTGCAGGGGGACGAATGCCATGAAGTCATTATAAAAATGTCGTAACATATTCATATCTTTTTCTGTTGTTATATTTTACAGCGTGTGTATGAATGCCTCCATCAGCATTCCGGGCAGCTCGTCCAAGCGGTTGTCTCCGGGGTGCAGCATCCTGCCCAACTCCCTGAAAGCGTCGGGTGTCTGCGAGGCAAGCATATCGAGTTGCTCTCTTTCTTCGGCTGAAAGCAACGCCAGGCAGAAACCGTCCAACGACGAATAAGGCTGGAGAAGCATCCAGATGTAGGCTTGTGCCTGTGCCGGTGTCTTGACTTTTTTATTGCAGATGTCGTCGATACAGGTTCGGATATTCTGAATCAGCCTGCGGTTGGTGCGCATGGCCAGATAAATCATGGCATTGCGATAGGTGATGTCGTTCCGTTCGGCGGCAAGGAATATCTGTGCACAGCATCGTTCCGTGTCATGAGTGATGTCGGAAAGATTCTCGCCGTCGAAATCAGGCAGACGTGAAAGGAATGCCCGGTACACGGCATCCTCCTTTTCGATAAAGGTCGTCAGGTCTGCCATACAATGAATACCGTAATCAATCGTTTCAGCAAGGGTAGTTCGATAAGTGGCAAGAATGTGTTGTCGGTTTCTCTGACTGACGGGCCGGTTATCCAATGAGGCAAAGAACGGTCGGATTGTTTCAGCCGCACGATGCAACTCTTTGTCTTCAAGATGCGGTGAGATTTGTTCTTTTACCCACAGTATATCCTTATAAGTGCGTGTTTGAGACAGCACCATCCGTGAAAATTCCATGCGGATGGAATCATGTATCTGTTCACACTCTTCTCTTACAGTGGAATGAAGCCGGCCAAGCGTATCACATTCGAGATGCAGGAATACGGAATCCCTCAATGTTTGCCATTGCTTGAGGTGTCCGGCCAATTCTTTAATGGAGAGTTTTTTCTGCCTGCGTATGTCGGACAGGTATTCCCTGTATGTTCCGGCAGGGTCATTCTTGGCTTTCGCCAATCGTTTGCCATTGCCGTTGTCGCATGACGCGCATAGGAATATGGCAATCGAAACGGCAATTATTTTGGCAAAGATTATCGGCTGTTTTAAGTTCGATTTTAATGTTTTCATACTATATCATTTCGTACTATTTAGTGCAAAACTATATATTATTTTTGATACTTCGCATCCGAAAAACCGTATTTTGTGCATTTTTTAATATCGTACTTAATAGTATGATTACCAATGAAAACAAGTGAAGATAAAACACGTGGAAATGTACGATTTTCGTTTTTTAATATAGTATGATTCATATACTCGAATAAAACTTGTATATTTGCACTTGTTATCATGAATATTGTATATTGATATGGCAAAAGTCGGTTATATATTCGAGGCTAATTCCTACGATGCGTTTGATGCGGATAAGGAATGGATGCGCCAATATGGGTGTGTACAGGTGGTTGAAGAATCGGTCGGACACGAGACGCTTAGGCCGAGATGGAAACAACTGATGTCGAATCTTGAAAGAGGAGACGAATTGGTGATGTCAAAATTCAGCAATGCCGTTCGTGGTTTACGGGAACTATCGGCATTGATTGAGCTATGCCGCATCAAGGTCGTGCGTATTATCTCCATTCACGATAAAATTGACACCGACAACAAATTGTTTCCGGACACGACACCGGCGGAAGTATTGGCCATGTTCGGGGCATTACCGGAGGAAGTGGCTGTTTTGCGGAAGTCGTCGGATAAAATTATACGCCTGCAGCAGAGTATCAGTATTCCGATTTCCAAAAAAAGTATGAGTAAAACTGAACGGGACAAAAAAATCGTGGATATGTATAACAATGGGTATTCAATCCGTGATATTTGGAAAGAAAGCGGTGTCCAAAGTAAAAGCACCGTGTACAGCATTCTCAATAAATACAAGGTTCAGCTTAACCGAACACCGGGACGAGTGCCGGGCATCCGGAAATAGAACTTATAAATCAATATGGATATTGAAAATCAATAGATTGCTTGCGTAATTCATCGTTTTTTCGTATCTTTAAGTTGGATATAACTATATAAAAACAAGACCTATGGGAGATATTATAATTTTATTGCTGGTGTTCTTGGTAGTGGGCAGGCTTTTGAGGGGCGTGTTCGGAGGATTCAGCAAAAGCAGTTTTCGGGATGACAAATAACTCCGGATTGTTGTAACTGGCAGATATTTGTTAATTTTGCACCGTATTCATAAAAATCAAGAACAATATGACAAAAGCGGAAATTGTCGCTCAGATCTCACGGCAGAGCGGAATAGAGAAAACGGTGGTGATGACTGTGATAGAATCATTCATGGAAAATGTAAAAGAGTCGATGGTTGCGGGAAACGAGGTGTTCTTGCGCGGGTTCGGTAGCTTTATCATCAAACGGAGAGCTGAAAAGACGGCCCGGAACATTTCGAAGAATACGACAATTAAAATTCCCGCTCACAATATCCCTGCATTCAAACCTGCCAAAGCATTTCTGAATGCGGTAAAAGAGAACAAGTAGAGTATAAAAGTACAGATGGTGCAACAACACCGTAATGAGTAAAACAAAAGCGACCCGAAGGCCGCTTTTGTCGTGATAAGGCAAGGATTATTTCTTGCCTTTTTTCGCTGGTTTGGCCG